>NZ_JAVBIE010000002.1:0-300473 GCF_032821635.1 Corynebacterium nasorum
GCATTAGTGCATGGCTTGAGCATGCTTTCAGCGATGATGAAAGCATGCGTATTTCCCACGAAGCGATCTACAGTGCCTTATACATTCAAGGCAAAGGCAGCCTGCGAGCCGAGCTTGAAGAAGTCATGAAGACTAAAGACGTACTTATCCGCGGCGGCTCAACACGCAAGCGTCGTGCCCGAAACGCTGGCGTGTTAACCGGTCGCCCTTGGATCAAAGGTGCTGAGATCACCCACCGCAGCCCGGAAGCTGATGACAGGGCTATTCCCGGGCACTGGGAGGGCGACCTTGTTATTGGTAAAGGTGGCAAAAGCGCGCTGATTACCCTAGTAGAGCGCACCAGCCGTTACACCCTGCTTGGACACCTTCCCGATGAGCACAGTTCACACACCGTGGTCGCAACCCTGCAGGACATGGTCAAAGACCTCAACACCGAGCAGCTAAAGACCATCACATGGGACCAAGGCGCAGAAATGGCTGTCACAGCACAAGTCCAGATTAAAGACGGCTGCCAGGTGTTTTTCTGTGAACCGCACTCACCGTGGCAGAGACCAACCAACGAGAACACCAACGGCGAGATCAGGCGCAGGTTCTACAAAAAGGGCACCGACTTTGCCACCGTCACACCCGAACATGTCGCGTGGGTGCAAAATGAGCTCAACGAAACACCCCGACAAATCCTCGGCGGCGCAACCCCACGTGAAATACTTAACGAACTATTCAAGCGTGGCGCATCCACCGCTTGATTCCGCCCCCTCTCCTTCTTTCTTTAAGGTGATGAAATGACAGATTTTATTGCTGCGCGTTGGCAGGACATCCTCTTCCGCAGCTATCAGCACACCAGCTTGGTCATCCAATCCGTGGCCGTAGCACTAATAATCGCTCTCGTGATAGCTATTTTTGCGGCTCAACGCCCACGCGGAGCGGCCCTAGCCAATGCCCTATCCTCCATTGGCCTAACGCTTCCCTCACTCGCCCTTCTCGGCCTCGCCATTCCCCTCTTTGGAATCGGCACAGTGCCCTCCGTAGTTCTCGTAGTCTTTTATGCAGTTTTGCCAATTCTGCGCAATGCAATTGTCGGACTACATACGGTGGACCCCAGCATTATTGAATCTGCTCGCGGACAAGGCATGAGCAAAGCGGCGATTCTTTTTCGCATCCGCTTGCCACTGGCATGGCCCATCATCATGACTGGCATCCGAGTGGCAACCCAGATGTCTATGGGCGTGGCCGCCATCGCGGCCTATGCACTTGGACCAGGCCTCGGCGGCTATATCTATTCCGGCCTTAGCCAAATTGGCGGCACCAACGCGCTGAATTACACGCTAGTCGGCACACTCGGCGTCGTGGTAATCGCTCTCATCGTGGATGCAATTCTTGCCGGCATCCAGAAACTGACCACCCCGAAAGGCATTTCCGCATGACACAAAACAAGCAATCAAGTCCGGTTTCAGCTAGCGAGACCAGCGGTGCTGAAATCGTCTTTGACCACGTGACCAAGTCTTACCCAGGACAGAAATCACCTGCGGTAAAAGAGTTGTCTTTCCGCATCCCCGCCGGAGAGCTCGTGGCATTTGTGGGACCTTCCGGCTGTGGTAAGACCACTTCGCTTAAAATGATTAACCGCCTGGTCGAACCCACCAGCGGCGAAATCCGGATTAACGGTGAAGACGTAACCAAGAAGAATTCCACCCAGCTGCGCCGAGACATCGGATATGTTATTCAAGGCGGCGGCCTCATTCCCCACATGTCCGTCGCAGACAATATTGCACTCGTGCCAAAGCTCAAGAAATGGAATAACAACAAAATCTCACAGCGCACCGATGAGCTCTTGGACATGGTGGGCTTGGATCCCTCGATCTACCGGGACCGCTTCCCCCGAGAACTTTCGGGCGGACAACAGCAGCGTGTGGGTGTAGCGCGTGGTCTCGCGGCCGATCCCCCAGTGGTGCTTATGGATGAGCCTTTCGGCGCAGTGGACCCGATTACGCGCACGCACCTGCAGGATGAACTGGTAAACATCCAATCGGAGCTAAAGAAGACCGTTGTGTGCGTAACGCACGATATCGATGAGGCGATCAAGCTGGGCCACCGTATCCTCATTTTTGAACCCGGCGCGCAGATTAGCCAGTACGATACGCCGGAAAATATTCTGGCCGCACCAGCGAATGATTTTGTGGAAGACTTCATCGGTTCGGTCTCTGCCCTCAAGCAGCTAAATTTGCGGCGCGCGGATGAACTTGAGCTTTGGTCGCCACCCATAGGGCGCATCGGCGAGAAGACTGCAGACGTTCTCGAGCGTTTAGATACCGCCGGAGAAGGGACTGTCGTTATCCTGGACGAGCACGATCACCCGCGCGAATGGATCACCAAACGCCAGCTCAGCCGCTTTGAGTTCATTCCTGATCCGACTATAGAGTTGTCCTCTGTGGTGGAAGCTCGTTCTACGCTTAGCGACGCCATGTCGGCCATGCTTGCTTCCTCCCACGGCGGCGCCATGGTTACCCGCCGCGGAAAATTCCAAGGCGTGCTCCTTTATGACACGGTCAATGACTACATCCGTCAGATCAACTCCGATGCCCACTCTCCTCGCGGTGAAGGAGGTAGCAGTGGAAAAGCTTAAACGCCTCGGAGGAGAGAACCGGCTCCTCATTTTCGGTATTCCAGTTCTAGTCATCGCGGCAGTTGTCGGATGGCTCATTTGGCACGCCACCGCGGATCTTGATGAAATTGAGGCTCGCACCTTGGAGCTCAATTCCGTCGCGGCTTTGGCGTGGGAGCACCTCGTGCTCGTGCTTATTTCCGCACTCTTGGTTATCGCTGCCGCAATCCCCTTAGGGATTCTGCTCACGAGACAGTCCACGCAATTTCTTGCCCCCGTGGTCACGGGTATCGCCAATATTGGTCAGGCAGCTCCGGTCGTTGGCGTCATTGTACTCCTGGCCATTTGGCTCGGCTTCGGCACTCCGGTTGCCATCCTCGGGTTGTGGTTTTATGCCTTCTTGCCGGTGCTGGCCAATGTCATTGCGGGTTTAAGGGGCGTCGACAAGCAGCTCATTGAGGCAGCGCACGGGCTAAGCATGTCCCCCATGCAGGTTCTCGCCAAGGTAGAGCTTCCGCTTGCGCTGCCGGTCATCATGACCGGTGTCCGCACGTCTTTGGTGCTTCTCGTAGGCGCAGGTGCGTTTGCCACGTTTATCGATGCCGGTGGGCTTGGCGGACTCATCACCTCTGGAATCAACCTTTATCGCACGCCGATCCTTGTTTCGGGCGCGGTACTTATCGCAGCCTTAGCGCTCACCGTGGAATGGGTGGGCCGACTATTGGAACTCGCTTTTACGCCGAAGGGGATGATCAAATGAAACGCCTGATGGCAACACTCACCGCGGTAGGCACCCTTTTTCTGGCGGGCTGTGGCCTTGGTACTGCAGGTGGTTTGATTCCCCGCGGCGAACTGCAAGGCGATCTCGCCGGCATTGATCTGAGAGGCGAGACCATTTCCATCGGGTCAAAGAACTTCACCGAGCAGATCATTTTGGGAAAAATTGGAGCCATTTTGCTGCAGTCAGCGGGTGCCAACGTCAAGGATCTCACCAATATTCCGGGATCTACTTCGGCCCGCCAAGCCCTCCAAGTAGGCGATATGGACACGATGTTTGAGTACACCGGTACCGCATGGATTACCTATTTGGGCCATGATGATCCCGTTCCTGGTTCACGGGAACAATACGCAGCCGTGGAAAAGGCTGATAAGGAAAATGGCTTAACGTGGCTGCCGCCAGCGCCAATGAACAATACCTACGCCTTGGCTACAAGTGAGAAGACGCACCAAGAATCGGACGTAGAGACGCTCGCGGATATTAAGGAGCTTCCTCCCGAGCAGCAAACCTTCTGCACCGATGCCGAATTCCTCGCCCGCAATGATGGACTCCTTCCCATGCTCAAGAGTTATGGGGTGAAAGAGCCTCCACGCAGCCGCATTAAGGAAATGGATTCCGGCGCGGTCTATGCCGCCTTAGACAAGGGAGAATGCACCTTTGGCTCCGTTTTCGCCACCGATGGCCGCATTAAAGCCCTCCAACTGCAGGTGTTGACGGACCCTGATCTGTTCTTCCCTAAGTACAACCTTGCCCCGGTTATCCGCACCGAGGTTTTAGATGAACACCCAGAAATTAAAGAGCTCTTCGCTCCCCTGTCACAGCTGCTTACCGACGAAAAGATGCAGGAACTCAATGCCCGCGTCGACGTCGACGGTGAGGACTACACCACCGTGGCACTCGATTTTTTGAAGGAAGAAAACCTGATCGCGGACTAGCTGCCAAGCCTTAGCAAGATTCCCAAAGACCGTTGCACCACCCTCGGTGCGGCGGTCTTTAGCTTTTATTTAATCTAGATCACACATTTGCTTTCGTTTGCCAAAACCTTCATATAGATTGTTTATGTTAGCTCATTCACACGTACTGAAGGATAAATTCTATGTCTCACACGACTGCGAATGCGCCTGCTTCACCGGCTAGTTCACCCACTACCGGCGGCGCAGACACCCCAAGCGGCAGCCAGGTAGCTACCAATAAGGCCGTCAATAGCCAGTGGACCATCACGCTCTTCGGCACTGCCGTGGGCGCAGGTATCCTCTTCTTGCCGATTTCCGCCGGCAGTTTCGGCTTCGTCCCGCTACTGGTAGCCACCCTGCTCATCTTCCCGATGACCTACCTGGCCCACCGTGCTTTCTCCTGGATCATTAGCTATTCGCCGCTGCATGGCGAAGACGTCCTTGCAGTACTCACTCACTTCTTTGGCCGGGGCAACGGCATCATCCTCGCGATTATCTACTGGTTCACCATCTTCCCGGTGGTGCTCATTTACGGCGTATCTATTACCAATACAGTCGATAGTTTCATCGTCAACCAGCTAGGCGGGCCGGAAATTTCCCGCTACATCTTGGCACCGCTGTGCGTAGGTCTGATGACGCTGGCACTTGCCTTTGGCAATGCCATCATGTTGAAGATTGCTCAGTTCGTGGTTTACCCGCTCATCGTGGCGCTGGCAGCAGTATCGCTCTACCTCATTCCACAATGGGACCTCGGGTCCTTCATGGAGGCCGGCGATCACACCGCTGGCGGCGTTATCAAGGCCATTATCCTTATCCTTCCCGTCTTGGTGTTCTCCTTCTCCTTCGTTGCTGCGATCTCCCAATTCTCGCTGGGCATGGAAAAGGAATACGGCGCGGACCACCACGCACAATCCGATAAGGTTATCCGCAATTCCGCCATCTTGCTAACCGTCTTCACCATGTTCTTTGTCTGGTCCTGCGCGCTGGCCATGGGTGCAGACGGCATGCAGGAGGCAAATGACAAGAACCTGCCGGTACTTTCCTACTTCGCCAACGAGACCGGCACCCCATTTATGGCCTACATGGCACCCATCGTGGTTATTTGTGCAGTGGCTTCTTCCTATTTCGGCCATGCCCTTGGCACCATCGAGGGCACCCAGTACCTCTTCAACCTGGCCGCCCCGAAAGCCACAAAGAAGATGTCTGCCCGCACGCTCGACCTATGGACCTACCTCTTCATCTTCATCGCCACGTCACTGGTAGGAATTTTCAACCCCTCCATCCTGGACATGATTTCTGTCGTGGGCGGCGTCTTCTTCGCCTTCATGACCTACCTGCTTCCCATCTGGGTCATTTACCGAGTGGACGCCCTAGCCCGCTTCCGCGGCAAAAAGACCAACTATTTCGTGGCGGTCATGGGCTTTATCGTGCTCTTTGCCACTATCTGGGGAATGTTCCAATAATCCCACAAAAACGTGGTTCGACAAGCACTTTTCCTGTCTGGCAAGGTGGGAGGCATCATGTCAGAACAGGAAAAGGACCCCGACCTAAAAATCAAGCTCGGGCAGAATAACGAAATCAAAATTAAAAACAAATACGAGACGTTTTCCATCGCCAATGATATCGCCATCTCCGTGGTGTTTATCCTCGGCTCGGTGCTAACGCTTGCCGGCTTGTCGATGGTCGCTACCGTCTTCTACCTCCTGGGCAGCCTCGGCATGGCAGCCCGCCCGGCCATCCGCTTAAAGCGCCGCACACACCTGCAACGCATTGGCGCGGATGCAAATACTGCCGAAAGTTATGACTACTAAGTCACAAATGGGCTAGCAGTAAACTTTCAGCAACTAGCAGGGACCTATCAGGCACAATCCATTGTGGTAGCAGCCCCGTGCCCCATACTTTAATCATGCGTTTGAGAGAGCGCATACGAGAGAGATAGAGAGAACCCCTCAGTTTCCAGAGGGCGGCTTAGGCCGATACATGGAAACACCTTGTAGAGAGAGACGCCTGCGGCCCTCGGTTCCTTCCGGTTCCGAGGGCCGCAGGCGTTTTATCCTGTTATAGCGAAACGCTACTGGTGCAGCTTATTCTTTTTCGACGCGAATAGCACCGCGGTTCCAGTCACCAGCGCCGCAGCCACCAAATAAAAAGCAGGGGCAAGCTGCAGTCCTGTGACATCAATAAGCCAGGTGGCAATCATCGGAGCGGTACCGCCAAAGACAGCATTGGCCGTATTAAATGTCAGCGCGAAGCCGGATAGACGCACGTGCGTGGGGAACTGCTCGGAAAGGAAGGAGGGCAGGACGCCGTCGTTAAGCGCCAGCACGCCACCCAAGCAAACCTGAATGATAATGACGAGGAGGATTCCGGCGCCGTTGAGAAGCATAAAGGCTGGAATGATAGTCACGCCCATAAAAGCTGCCGCGCACAGCATGGTTGTGCGGCGGCCCAGGCGGTCCGAAAGCATGCCGGTGAGCAAGGCAAAGCCCACATAAAATGCGGAGGCAACAGAGGACGCTATAAACGCCGGGGTTGCGGCCATACCCAACTCTTCTGAGAGGTAGGTGGGCAGGTAGGTCAAGATGACGTAGAAACCAATGGCGTTGAGCACCGCACCAGCAAAAGCAATGGCTAAGGACTTGGGGTATTTGAGCACCTCACGCAGTGGGGATTCTTCCGGTTCATCCTGATCCTCAAAGTGGGAGGACTCCTCCGTATGACGGCGAATCCACAGGCCATACATGCCCAAAGGCAGCGCAATCAAGAAAGGCACACGCCAGCCCCAGGAATCCAAGGCAGCATCGTCGAGCACGCCCGTCAGCAACGCCGCAATGAGCGAGCCCAGCAACAAGCCGGAAGCCGTAGCGGACGGTACCACCGCGGAATATATGCCGCGCTTGCCGGCCGGAGCGATCTCGGCCAAGTGCGTGGCCGCGCCTGCATACTCACCGGCTGCCGAAAAGCCCTGCACCATGCGGCACAGCAGCAGCAAAAGGGACGCGGCGAAGCCGATGGTGGCATAGCCAGGAAGGAAACCGATGCACGCGGTAGCCAGGGACATCATCACAATGGAGACCGTTAGGGTCTGGATGCGTCCGTGTTTATCACCGAAGTGACCCCATACGATGCCACCCAAAGGCCGCACCAAGAATGACAGCGCAAAGAGCGCAAACGTCATAATCAGGGCACGGCGGCCTTCCATCTCCGGGAAAAAGACTCGGGAGATAATCGCGGACATATAGATATAGGCTGCGTAATCGAACCACTCAATGAAGGTGCCTATAAACGCTGCCTTTATGGCCGAGCGATGCTGGCGTTTTGTTTCTTCTGTATCTTCCACCTGTGCCGGCACGGCATCATTGGCTGGGGGTTGGGAAGTGAGAGGAGACATGCTCCTCACCTCAATTCTGTAGCTATACAAGCAGTTGAAAACGGCGCAGGCCCGGTGCGCGCATGCCCTCAACCCTACAGAAACAACTTATGGTGTACGTCACTTTTATGCGCCAATATTGCACTCCCCCACAATTGTTACGCTTGTCAGTGCCTTATCCATCCCCTCCCAGCCATTAACAGCCACCCAACAGCCGAGCCTCATGGACACTACAGCACAGTGCCCCATACTGAGATCGTGCGTTTGAGAGAGCGCATACGAGAGAGATAGAGAGAACCCCCTGCAGTTTCCACAGGGCGGCACATGCCGATATATGGAAACAGTGAGAGAGACGCCTGTGGCCCCCAGTTCCGAAAGGAAGTGGGGCCACAGGCGTTTTCCCAGCTAAAACCCTAACTTCATGCTGTAGAGGGCTTCTGCGGAATCTTTTTATCAAAATCAATAAGTCGGCCCAATGCCCAATCCTTATCAGTTAGCAGGCGAGAAAACACCAATCCGGCACCAATGGAGCCAACCACCATCATTCCTGTCGCAACGTTTGCCAAAGCTTGATCCATTTGACCGTCATTCAAATAAAACACTGCTCGGAACATTGTCACCCCCGGAATCATGATTACTGCAGCCGGAACGGTCGTTGTAATACGAGGAAGGCGCGCCTTTTTAGAAGCGACCGCACCTAGCAGCCCAATCAATAGTCCTCCCACGAATGCCGCAAAGAAAATAGTTGTACCTGCGTGAATGAGGATCAAACGGAGCTCGTTTGCCACCGTTCCGACACACGCTGCGACCAAAACCATGCGGCGGGAAGAGTTGAATAGAAAGGCAAAGCCAGCAATTCCCAGAAAACTTGCGACCGGCGCCAACAAAAACCACTTCATATCCTGTGCAGGGGCGGGTGGATCAGGGGTAAGTTGTGTCAACCAGCTAACCATCGAGACAGTGAAAGTCGCTGTAAATATAACAGTGAAGGCGTACCCTAACCTGACTATTCCTGCATCCAAATCAAAACGCGCAATGTCGATCAAAGCAGAGAAAAGAGGAAACCCGGGGATCAAGAATAAAACCGCTGCTACCACGCCCGAGGACAATTCACTCGGATCCACTGAGCCTATCGCACCAAAAAATTCCGTTAAAAGGAAGAAAACGATACTTGCCGTTGCCCCGCCAGCAATTACTCCCCCGATTTGATGGACGTGCCGGTGGAGAACCGTGTACCGCACAAACTGGCCTGCAAACGCCGCTAGAGCCACCAACCCCACCGCTTCTAGCGGGAAAAAGTTAAGATACGCAAACGCCGCGCACGCGATCGCGGCGGCAAAAGAAAGAACTAAACCGCTCCAGCGTTTTTTGACTCCAAACTCAATAACATCCAGCTTTGCCGCCAATTCTTGGGCAGTAATCCCCGCATAGAGCCGATTATGGGTCAGGTCTTCTAAGGCTTCTATCCGCGAAGCATCAACCGCAGGAGAATGTTGCCGGGCAATCACTGTCCTGAAATATTCCCCGCGGTGGAACGTACAAGTAATCTGCGTCAAACCCACTGTGGCATCTAAGTGGTCAAACCCCAAAGCACGCGCACTGCGTTTCATCCCCCTTAAAACACGGTAACCAGAAGTGCCGGCACCCATTAGGAGCATTCCCACCCGCAAGACAACATCCGCTTCCACGCCCATTTGCCGGTGCAATTCTGGATCAAATTGTTGCGACACATCTCCTCCTCTGACACGGTTTTAGCGCCTATTTAAAGGCTTCTCGACCCCAACCGAAGCCCGAGAACACACTTTTAGTTTTACCTAGAATCCTACGCAGAACCGCACCCCTATGAATAGTTCTTCATCGGCCTAGAGGTCGCCGCCCTTTACACCGTGGGCAGGTTTGCGCGTCTATTAGCCGATTTCCACCCCATTACCACAATACTCACAGGTAAAACGCAGGCCTGTAGCAGGCTAGAAAGTTATCTTAAGTTCATGCGTTTGAGAGAACGCAAGAGAGATAGAGAGAACCAGTTCCAGCGCCCTGCGGCCCCAAGTGAGGCCCGGGCGTTGGAGCTGTTTTAGGGGTCTGCCGGTTAAATGCACTAAGAAACGGTGGACGCAGGAAAACCTTGCATAGAGAAAACTCACCAGACCTGGCGGCTATGAACTACTCCCCCACAGCCCGGATGCCAGCAGCAATGGCCACACACCTTTTAAAAGCCGTGCGGCCATGTACAGTTTCCCGCTTAGTCGTTGCCCAGATAGCTCAATGCAGCGGCAGCAAGTGCTTCGGTGCCAGTGCGCAATGTGGGTTGGAGCAGTGGGGCGAAGTGCGGGCTGTGGTTGGGAACATCTTTTCCTTCTTCGCGGCCGGAAAATACCCAGAAGCAATAGGGAACCCCAAAGGCACGCGCAATGGTGGAGAAATCCTCACTGGCTGTGAGGGGTTCTGCGGTAAGAACGCGGTCGGCGCCGAAGTAGGATGTGAAGGCTTTCTGGAGCCGCGCCGTGGTCTCGTCATCATTGCTGGTAAGCGGGTAGGCATCGTGATAGTTAAATTCAGCAGGCTGAGGGCTACCGGCAGCCTGGCACTCAGCGTTGACGATGCGCTCGATGGCGCCGGAGATTTTATCGCGTACTTGCTCGCTATAGGCACGCACGTTGATCTTCAGGTTAGCCTCAAAAGGAATGATATTTGCCTTCGAACCGGCATTGATAGCACCCACGGTCAACACGCCAAACTCGGAAGGGCTTAGTTCGCGGGAAATGACTGTCTGAAGGCGCGTCACAATGGAGCTGGCCAGCACCACTGGATCGACGCTGAGGTGTGGCATGGAACCGTGCGAGCCTTGGCCATAAACCTTGACATCCAGACTTACCGCGGTGGACATAAAGGGTCCTGCGGCAAGAGCAACGGTGCCAGCAGGAAATTGGCTAGCAAAAACATGTTGGCCTAGGACAACATCGGGAGTTGCTACCTTATCTACCAGACCGTCATCCACCATGGACTGGGCACCGGCAGCGATTTCCTCGCCCGGTTGGAAAATTAGTTGCAGGGTGCCGGACCACTGGTCGGTGGCCTGCGCCATGAGCGCACCCATGCCCAGCAGGCTGGCCACGTGCGAATCGTGACCGCAGGCGTGCATGACGGAAATGGGGTTTCCATCCGAGTCAAGGGCGGTATCGGTGGAGGCATAATCCAGGCCAGTGTCCTCCTTGACTGGTAGGCCATCAAAATCCGCGCGCAGCAAGACAGTTGGCCCGGCACCATTTTCTAAGATGCCAACCACGCCACCGCCTACATCCACTTGTTCAAACCCGAGGTCAGCAAGCTTGCCCTTGATGATGCCAAGCGTGCGCTCCTCCTGCATTGATAACTCCGGGTGCTGATGCAGGTCCTTATAAAGTGGCTCCTGCCAAACTTTGACGGAGTCATAGTTGCTGCAGACAGTGCGGACAGACATTGCTTCCTCCTTGTGGAATCGCGGTGGAATATGGGTGCCAGTGTAGAAGGGCGGGAGAAAGGTGGGCGTCGGCAAGCAAGGCATTTTTGTAATGCCAGCCATAGTTTTATGGCAAAGAGACAGGCGCCATGGCACTCTGAGCTGGAGTTTTCAGAAAGTTCGATGACGTATCCACCTTTAACCCATCGGACATTTATAATTCACCGATTATTTGTTTTCCATGTATCTGGGCTTCACCCATCCGCCCTAGATTGACCGAGTGACCTTTCAGGAAGACTCTCTCAGTGGCGGCAACTCAGGCACTACCATCGCCCGTCCCGCCCACACGGAAAACCCCAGTGATTCTGCGGCGCTGCTACGCAAAGCAGCGCGCAATCGCCACAAGGAATGGCTGCTGGCCGCAGCGCTTTTAGCGCCGAACCTGATCCTGCTGGCTGTATTTACTTACCGGCCGCTGCTAGATAATATCCGGCTATCCTTTTTCAATTGGAATATTTCCAGCCCTACCTCCACCTTTGTAGGCTTGGACAATTATGTGGAGTGGTTTAGCCGCGAGGATACGAAGACCATCGTGCTCAACACTGTGGTATTTACATTCTTTGCGGTCATTGGCTCAATGGTCATTGGTCTAGCGCTGGCATTACTGCTCAACCAGAACATTAAGGGCCGCAACTTTGCACGCTCGGTGGTCTTCGCGCCCTATGCCATCTCTGGCGCGGCCATTGGTATCGCCTTCCAATTCGTCTTTGACCCGAACTTTGGCCTCATCCAGGACATGCTGGGCTGGTTCGGCATCGACTCCCCGAATTTCTATGCCGTGCCAGGCTGGGCGATGTTTATGGTGACGTTCACCTTCGTGTGGAAAAACTTGGGCTATACCTTCGTCATCTACTTGGCAGCACTACAGGGCCTAGACAAGGAACTGGATGAAGCCGCCGCTATCGACGGCACCGGACGCTGGCGCAAATTCTGGCGTGTGACCATGCCGCAGCTGCGCAATACGACCTTCTTCCTTTCCATCACGGTGCTTCTTAACTCCGTGCAGGTCTTCGACATCATCAACGTCATGACCCGTGGCGGCCCACAGGGCAATGGCACGCAGACGTTGGTCTTCCAGATTTATAACGAGACCTTCGTCAACTTCCGCGCCGGCTACGGTGCGACTGCCGCCACCATCTTGTTCCTGATCCTGCTCATCATCACCCTGATCCAGGTACGCATCATGGATAAGCGAGGTTAACCCACTATGGCTACTTCAACCCTTCACATGGTCACGGATGAATCCCCCACCACCCGTCGCGCCAAGCTCGTAGGCGGCTATTTGGGCATCCTCGCGGTACTGCTCCTTATTGGTCTCCCGCTCTTTTGGATCCTCATGACCTCTTTCAAGGCCAAGGGCGATATTTATACAGATCCGATCAACTGGCTGCCGCCGGTATGGGAGACTGAGAATTACTCCGATGCCACCACTCGCGTGCCTTTCTGGACCTACCTGCGCAACTCGGTAGTAATTACCGCGGTGCTGTCCATCATCAAGATTGTGCTTGGTGTCATCTCTGCCTATGCGCTGGCCATCCTGCGCTTCCCAGGCCGCCATCTGGTGTTCTTGTTGGTCATTTCCTCACTCATGGTGCCCAGCGAAATCACCGTCATTTCTAACTACGCCTTGGTCAATTCCTTGGGCTGGCGCAATACCTTCGTGGGCATCATCGTGCCGCTGGCCGGCGTGGCTTTCGGCACCTTCCTCATGCGCAACCACTTTTTATCCCTGCCCTATGAGCTGGTGGAAGCCGCCCGTATGGACGGCGCCGGCCCCATCCGCCTGCTTACCAAGGTGCTCCTGCCGGTCTCTTGGCCAACGCTGACCGCGTTTTCCGTCATCACCATGGTCAATGAATGGAATACCTACCTGTGGCCATTCCTCATGGCCGATACTGAGGACGTTGCCCCACTGCAGGTGGGTCTGACCATGCTGCAAAACAACGATGGCGTGACCAACTGGGGTCCGGTTATGGCCGCCACCATCCTCACCATCATCCCGATGGTGATCATCTTCCTAGCCTTGCAAAAGTACATGATTCAAGGCCTGACCACTGGCGCCGTCAAGGGATAGAAGGACTTCTACCCCACCCACGCTCGCCGTTTCCACATACTTTATTTCCCCCCTTAACCAGGATTTTTCAGGAGAACTACATGCTACGCCGCACATTCCTCGCCCTTGCTACCACAGCCGCATCTGCCACCACTCTCGCCGCTTGCGCCGGCACCTCTTCTACTAACCCACAAGGCGGTAAAGACAAAGGCGGCGATGGTGAAGTCACCGAACTGACCTGGTGGTCCAACCACCCGGGCACGTCTAAGGACATTGAGAAGGAAATCATCTCCCGCTTTGAAAAGGAGAATCCTGATATCAAGGTCAACCTCGTTGATGCCGGCAAGAACTACGAAGAGGCTGCACAGAAATTCAACGCCGCGCTCACCGGCCAAGATCTACCGGACATCGTGGTGCTTTCCGACGTCTGGTGGTACAACTTTGCCATCAACGGCCAGATCGCCAACGTGGATGACCTGGCGAAAGAAGCCGGCATCGACCTGTCTACCTATGTGCAGCCACTCTACGAGGATTACAACTACGACGGCGGCCACTTTGCGCTTCCTTTCGCTCGTTCCACGCCGTTGTTCTACTACAACAAGGACGCGTGGAAGAAGGCCGGTCTGCCAGACCGCGGTCCGAAATCCTGGGATGAGATGGACGAGTGGTCCAAGAAGCTCGCCGCGGCCGATTCCAAGATGAAGCCATTTGGCTGGGGCGATGCCGTGGACTACCTGGGCTGGATCTTCCAAGGCCCACTGTGGTCCAAGGGCGGTGCCTACTCCGATGAGTGGGACTTGAAGTTCACCGATGACAAGACCATCAAGGCCGTCGAGTGGCTCAAAGACATCACCGATGAAAAGAAGGGCTACTCCTACGTGGGCAATGACATGGCCATGGAGTTCGGCACCGGCCGCGCAGCCGCGACTGTGCTGTCCACCGGTGACCTGGCAGGCCTGACCGATACCGCTAAATTCGAGCTCGGTACTGCATTCCTGCCTAACCCTACTGGCGATGGCGCCTGCCCTACCGGTGGTGCTGGCCTTGCCATCCCAGCTGGCATCAGCAAGAACCGCCAGTTGGCTGCAATTAAGCTCATCGACTTCATCACCAATGAGGAAAACACCTGCTACTGGTCCCAGAACGTGGGCTATATGCCGGTGCGCTCCACCGCGGTAGACAACAAGGACCAGAAGAAGTTCATGGAAGAAAACCCGAACTTCGAAACCGCCATCAAGCAACTTCCGGAGACTCGCCCGCAGGATAATGCCCGTGTCTTCCTGCCCGGCGCGGACCAGGAGATTGGTGGTGCTTTCGAAAAGATTGTCACCAACCGCGATGACGTCACCAAGGTGCTTACAGACCTGCAAAAGACCCTGCAGTCCATTTATGACAACCAGGTCAAGACCGTCATCAATAAGTAGGCTCCCCCAGGCGCCCTCCTCCCCTCACTACATTCTGAAAGGTAACCATGGCTACTGTCACCTTCGATGGCGCAAGCCGCATCTACTCCAAGGATGCTAAACGCCCCGCCGTTGACCGCCTCAACCTCGATATTGCTGATGGCGAATTCTTGGTCCTTGTCGGCCCCTCCGGCTGCGGTAAGTCCACCAGCCTGCGCATGCTCGCCGGCCTCGAACCCACCGACCGCGGCTCCATTCGCATCGGCGGTAAGGACGTCACCGGCGTGAGCCCCTCGGACCGCGACGTAGCCATGGTCTTTCAAAACTATGCGCTCTACCCCAATATGTCCGTAGCGCAGAATATGTCTTTCGCACTGGAAAACCGCAAGGTCCCTAAAAGCGAGATTAAGTCTCGCGTGCAAGAGGCCGCGAAAATCCTGCAGATGGAAGATCTGCTGGACCGCAAGCCCGCCAATCTTTCCGGCGGCCAGCGCCAGCGCGTGGCCATGGGACGCGCCATCGTGCGTGAGCCGGCCGTATTCTGCATGGACGAGCCCTTGTCCAACTTGGATGCCAAACTGCGCGTATCCACCCGCGCGCAGATCTCTAACCTGCAGCGCCGTCTTGGCACCACCACCGTCTACGTCACCCATGACCAGACGGAGGCGATGACCATGGGTGACCGCGTCGCAGTTCTCAACGCCGGCGTCCTACAGCAGGTGGATACCACCCGTACCATTTATGACCGCCCGCAGAACGTCTTTGTCGCCGGTTTCATTGGCTCCCCGGCGATGAATATCTACGACCTATCCCATAACTCCTCGGAGCTGCGTATCGGCTCTACCCGCATCAACTTGGCCAATTACAACTTCGATGGCGTTGAGACTGTCACCGTGGGCATCCGCCCTGAAGACTGGCAGTTAAGCGATACCGGCAACGGTGGGGCAAAGTTTACTGTCGCGCATATCGAGGAACTGGGTAACCAGACCTACGTTTATGGCGACCTTAACGGCGCCGCGGGCAGCCGCTCCGCCGATGGCATCCTTAAGTCCTCTACCCGCATGGGCGGTCAGACAGGAATCCTAGTCAATGCCCGCAGCCGCTATGCGGTGGGCGATACTTTCTATGTTTCTCCCAGCCCAGACCATGTGCATCTGTTCAGCACCACCACTGGTGAACGTCTAAACTAAATGCCGCCGTCAGTTAAAATCCGTTTTCCTGCCACGTAAACCCGCAGGATGCAGTATCCAACACTAAACCCTGGGGCCAGTTCATTGGCTCCCAGGGAATTTTTATATGCCAACCCCAGCAGGGGTGTCGGGTTGGTCGCATTTAGGGGAAGGGGGCGTCGGTAAGCAGAGCTGCTGCTAACGTTGCTGTTATTCAAAGGTTTGCATTAGAAAAGGAGTCCGCCCATGGATACGTGGGAACCCACCCTGTCGACCGGCCCGCTGCTGGGCATTGCGGTGGCCGCCATCGCCGTAATTTTGGTGTTGGTCATCTATTTCAAGCTTCACGCCTTCCTCACACTATTGGTGGTCTCGGCACTCACGGCGCTGGCTGCGGGCATTCCCCTCGACGGAATCGTGCCCACCATGACAGAGAGCTTTAGCTCCACCCTAGGTTCGGTGGCACTGCTCGTAGGCTTGGGCGCCATGATCGGCCGACTGGTGGAGGCTTCCGGTGGCGCTAAATCGCTTGCCGACGCCATGGTCCGCCGCTTCGGCGAATCCAAAGCACCCCTTGCGCTCGGCCTCGCTTCACTCATTATGGGCTTTCCCATTTTCTTCGATGCCGGCCTGATTGTGATGCTGCCAGTCATCTTCGCCGTCGCTCGCCGCTTGAATGGCCCTGTCCTTGCCTTCGGTCTGCCGGCAGCTGGCGCATTCTCCGTTATGCACGTCTACCTGCCGCCGCACCCGGGCCCTGTTGCAGCCAGCGAATTCTACGGCGCCGATATGGGTCTCGTTCTTTTAGTCGGCCTCATCCTTGCCCTGCCCACCTGGTATATCTCCGGCTACCGCTTTGGCCTGCTCTCCGGTAAGAAATTCCCCATCAAGGTAACCGATGCCATCGCCGGTCCCCTCCTCGCGGAGGACGAGCAACCTCACAAACCCGCCTCTGCCGCCACGGTAATCTCCATCCTGCTTATCCCCATGGTGCTCATCTTCTTTAACACCGGTCTCAATGCTTTGGCGTCCTACGGCACCATCGACGCCGACGCCGCGTGGGGACGGTTCTTTGTCATGCTGGGCCAGACCCCCATTGCCCTGCTGATTACCGTCCTCGTCGCGCTCGTGGTCTTGGGCCTGCGCCGTGGCGTAGAAAAGACCGCGTTGGAAAAGCTTGTCGATTCCTCCCTCGGCCCCATCTGCTCGGTCGTGCTTATCACCGGTGCCGGCGGTATGTTCGGTGGCGTGTTGCGTACCTCCGGGATTGGCGATGCGCTTGCTGATTCCCTTTCCGGCCTCGGCATCCCCGTCATCCTGGCGTGCTACCTCATCGCCGTGGCACTGCGCCTGGCCCAGGGCTCGGCGACCGTTGCGCTAACTACGGCCGCCGCCCTCATGGTCCCAGCCGTGGAAGCTGGTGGCTTCAACGAACTACAGCTCGCTCTTATCGTTGTTGCAACCGCTGCCGGTTCCGTCTTTGGCTCCCATGTCAATGACTCCGGATTCTGGCTCGTCGGCCGCCTCATGGGCATGGACACCATGACCACGCTTAAGACCTGGACTGTCAACCAGGTGCTCATCTCTGTTATCGGCTTCGCCCTAGTACTGGTCATGTACGGCGCCGCAGCTGCTTTCTAGCGCCGACTTTAAGCTCCCGTCTTAATCCATGCTGCGGCATCGCCCGCAATTTCCGACGCCGGCCGTGTCACATCAAAGACCCGGCCGGTTTCGTCATCTTCCAGCGGCTCCAAGGTATCGAATTGCGATTGCAAAAGCGATGCCGGCATGAAATGCCCCGGCCGATGCTGCATGCGTTCATACAGCACATCAAAATCCCCGTGCACGTGGACAAACACCACGCCCGGGCAATACTCGCGAATCAGATCCCGGTATTTCCGCTTCAACGCACTACACCCCACCATCGCACCATCCGGCCTATCCGCCAACCACTGACCAATCTGCTTCAGCCACGGTTCCCGGTCCGCATCATCGAGCGGTATCCCCGCCGCCATCTTGTCGATATTGGCCTGCGGGTGCATATCATCGCCATCGCGATACTCCAGCCCAACCAGCGGCGAGAGCGCCTCCCCCACCGTTGTCTTGCCCGAGCCTGATACTCCCATGACAACGACGTGGCGGAAAGCGTGCTGCTTCATGGTGGCTCCTAGGGTTGGGGTTTTACCTTCGAGTTTAGGCTGAACCCCAGCGCTGACCTATTTTGCGCCGTTCTCATCCCTGGCACAACCGGTGCGATCTGTGTCATTGCGACCAAGGCCTAGATGTTTGGACGAAGCACATCAAGGTAACCACGAATCTCGGCAGAAATAACTTCCACCAGAAAATTAAGGATGGCTCAATAGCTGAATTGGTTCAGCGACTACATGATTTCGCATAAATCATCCGTTGGGAGCCTCTGCCAAGGAAAGCAGCCACGCTATGCCCCCCAATTGAGGGTTAAGGGGCGATAACGTGGCTGAAAGTTGGCTGGCTCGCGGGGTGAAGGTGGCCTAGGCGAGGTTTTTGAGGGCGTCGGTAACCAGCCGCCAGAAGCCGGCGTGGTCGAGGGTGGTGGCGACTTGGGTGTGGCAGGAGGCGTCGGCAGGCTCGCGGAGATCGGTGACGGTCATGCCAGTGGTAAGGGCGCCGGCAAGCTCGACGTGGACAGGTGCCTTGCGGGTCTGGACGATATCCGGATCGATGAGATAGGCGATAGTGCACGGATCATGGACCGGTGGGTTATCAAAGCCTTGGTTGGCCTGGTAAGCCTTGCGGAAGAAGCCGAAAAGGCCGACGACGAACTCCGAGACTGGGGTCTCCAAAGCCTTGATTTCGGCTTCCACCTCCGGGGTGGCCAGTGCTTGGTGCGTGAGGTCGAGGCCCACCATGGTCACAGGCCAAGGCTCTTCAAAGACGATGTGGGCGGCCTCGGGGTCGATCTTGATATTGAACTCGGCGACTGGGGACCAATTGCCCTCGTGGTAGCCGCCGCCCATGAGGACTACTTCCTTGACGCGCTCGACTATGCGCGGCTCCTTGCGCGCGGCCATCGCGATATTGGTGAGCGGACCAGTGGGCACCAGGGTGATGGTGTCGGGCTCATGGGACATGATGGTGTCGATGATGAAGTCGATGGCGTGGGCGTCGGCAAGCGCGGCGCTTGGCTCCGGAAGTTGGACACCTTCCACGTCCATGCCGGTGGAGCCGTGGATGGCCTCGGCAACCTCGACGGGGCGCACGAGTGGGCGGTCGCAGCCGGCATAAACGGGAATCTCCGGGTGACCAGCGATTTCCTTGACCACCAGGGCATTATGGGAGACCTTATCCAAGGTCTGGTTGCCGCCCACGGTGGTAATTCCCAGCAGCTCGATGGTGGGGTTGCCCATGGCTAGAAGCAGGGCCACCGCGTCATCGTGGCCGGGGTCGCAGTCCAGAATGATTTTTCGCGTCATGCCACGAGCCTACTTTCGGGCGTTGACGGCCGCCACGGTGTCACCGATGGACTCCGGTCGTGGAATGCGGAAGGACAAAGCTAGGGCTGCAAGCAGAATGATGACGCCGGCAATCATGCCCGCGCGGTAACCATGCTCGAAAGACCCGGAAACCGCGAACAGCACTGCAAAGGACAGGCCCGCGCCCAGGTTGAAGGCGCCGGCGTTCATACCGGGCAGATAGCCCTGGTTATCGGCCGGCGAGAGCACAATTCCTAAGCCATTGAGCATGATATTGGCAATGCCCGCGTAGGTCACGCCCAGGAAAATAGAGACGAGAAGCAGGGCCCACGCGTTCGGAGCACCCACTACGAAAATAGAGATAATCAGGCCGACGACGGTGCCTACGAGGCCGGTTTGCAGGACGTACTTATAGCCCAACTTGGAGGCCATCCAGCCGGCAATCGGGCCGAAGACTAAGCCGGCGAGGGCGTACGGGGTAAGTGTGACCCAAGAAATGGTGCTGGCAGAAATTCCGGCGCCGGCGTCTGCATCCTGGCCAAGGTTAGGGATAAGGCCATTCATCACGGCAAAGACACCGGTCATGGTGAGCAGCGTGGTAGAAAGCAGTGCCCACGTGCGGCGTTGTTTGAGGTAGGCCACCGGTACGAGCGGATCGGCGACCTTCTTCTCCACATTCCAGAAGGCCCAGAAGCCGGCGGCACCGATGAGGAGAAGGATGATGACGAGGAACCAATTGGCCTCAGCAAGCTTGCCGGCTTCGTTGAACGCAGTGAGAACGCAACCCAGCGCCACCGCCAGAGGTAGAACTCCTGCCCAATCCATGCGCGGGGTTTCGGCGGCCGTGGACTCCTTGGTAAATACCTGCACCGCTACTACTGCAATGGCGCACAGAACTGCCATGGTCCAAAAGACCGAGCGGTAGCCAAAGTTGCCTGCCAGCCAGCCGCCGGCCAGCGCATCCACGCCGGCAATACCACCGTTTACCGAGGTCACAATTCCCAGCAACAGGGCGTACTGCTGTTCATTGAGTACCTGCTGGCGCAGCATAATCAGGCACAGTGGGACCGTAGGACCTGCCACGCCTTGAATGATGCGGCCAATAAGCAACACAGCGACGTTCGGCGCAATAGCTGATACCACGCACCCCAGCGCAGCTACCGCCATCATGCCAACGAGGATCTTCCTGCGTCCGATGAGGTCACCCCAGCGCGGCAGAAACAACGAAAATAGTGCCGCGGCCGTAAAGAATGCCGTTTGTGTCAGGCCGATCTGCGCGGTGGTGGCGCCTAGCTCGTCTTCCATCGTCGCCAAGGCTGGCGAAAGCATCGATGCATTGAGCTGGAAGGCAAACACCGCCGTAAGCAGTGCGAACATCAACGGGATATAGGAGCTGGGCTGGAGCTTTGGGGGCTCGGAGGTGATGGAAGTCATGGCTTTAAATGTAGTTGATGAATCCTGCGCTCCAGATATTTTCTCATTGTCTACTATCCATAGATTATGAAAACTCTCTCCTACTTCGTCGCTTTCATAACGGTGATGCTTTCTTTGGCTTCCTGTTCCTCTCCGGATTCGCAGCCGGCAGGAGCAACCGCAACTAGTTCCTCCAGCACGGCCAATAGTTCAACTATCAACTCTAGTTCCACAAGCTCTGCGCCCGAGCCGTCCTCTTCGGAGCCGCAACCGACAGCGGAAGCTGAGCCTTCGCTTGCCGACGCTCCCCTAGCGAACACCACCGAATCCACCTCAGAACCCACCCTGACCGAGTGCGTTTATGGCGGCGGTAGTTGGACCACCAACGGTTTGTACAGCGATGGAACTATCCGCTGGGCGCAAGAATGCCAAAACCTCCGCGACGAGCAAATGGCAAAATACCCCTACCGGTGCCCACAAACAGATCATTACGTCTCCGATCCGTCTCAGTGCTCCTCCCCGGTAGGCAACGGGACTGGCGGCTCAGATTCGGATTATGATCCCAGCATCCCGGCTTATATGACACGTTCCGCTGAGGTTGAGCAGATGCGCGCTGAAAACCAGAAGTGGTGGTTTAACTGCCAGGCAGAACATTCGGCTGAGTACTGCCGCGAGAACGATCCTTGGAGTCCATAGATTTCATGCTGATTTAACCAGCGATTCACCACGGCTACTTAGGCTCGAAAAGTTCCTTTTAAACCTTTTGTGGAGCTTTGTATGCCTTATTCAAATAGTCGTTCTTCTTTCAATCGTCGCAACTTCCTGCAGATTGCAGGCGTGTCGGCCGTGGCGGTGGCTGCGGGTATTAGTGCACCGGCAAAGGCGGGTGCGCAGTCGAGCCTGAGCTCATGGGGATCGTCACGAGGTGGTGATCTGCCGCAGGATTCGGAGCTTTTTGGCCTAGGCGTAGCGGCGGGTACGCCGCGGCACGATTCGATGATCTTGTGGACCCGCCTAGCCCCAGAACCGCTGGCCGAGGATGGTCACGGCGGCATGACCGGTGGCGATGTCCGCGTGGGTTGGGAAGTTGCGAAGGATGAGGGGTTTGGGGACGTCGTCAAGCAGGGCGAGGCCTTAGCCCAACGCGAGCTGGCACACTCGGTACATCCGCAGGTCACTGGACTGGAGCCGGCAACTGAGTATTTTTATCGCTTCCGCGTGGATGGCAAGGTAAGCCCAGTAGGTCGGTTTAAAACTCTGCCCGCACCCGGCGCGAAGGTGGATGATTTCACCTTCACCGTAGCTTCGTGTCAAGCGTGGTATCACGGCTATTTCACCCCGTGGAAGCATATTGCGCAGGAGCCGGATCTGGATATGACCATTTTCGTGGGCGACTATATCTACGAATACGGCATTGTGGAAGGAGATAATTTGTGGCGCCAGGGCGCAAGCGTGCCCGATGTTTTCAAGGCAAAGGTGGAGACTCTGGAGCAATATCGCCTGCGCTACTCGCTCTTCAAATCTGATGAGCACCTGCAGGCCGCGCATGCGCGCGCCGCGATGGCGATTGTGTGGGATGACCATGAAGTAGAAAATAACTACGCCGGCAATTGGTCCGAGATTGGCACCAAGGCCGAGCACTTCCTCTACCAGCGCGCAGCTGCCTACCGTGCCTTTTATGAGAATCTTCCGGTCGCCCCGCCCGCGCTTCCCGAAGGCCCCAATAACCGCATTTATGATTCCTTCGACGTGGGCAGGCTAATGCGTTTCAACCTGGTCGATACCCGCCAATACCGCGAGGAATCCGCGGAGGATGCCAGCATCTTGGGCGCGGAACAGGAGCAGTGGCTCAACGATAAGCTCGCCACCTCCCCGGCACAGTGGAACGTGGTGGTCAATAGCGTGGTCGTCGTACCAATCGCCGATAGCACCGACCAATGGGACGGCTTCCCAACAGCGCGCCGCCGCCTTATCGAGTCCCTATCTAAGGTAAGCGATCCCGTTGTCTTTACCGGCGATATTCACCAACACTGCGCTGCCGAGATTCAATCCGAATCGGGCCAGCCCGTCGGCGTGGAATTGGTCGCCACCTCCATTGCTTCCGATGGCGATGGCTTTGCCGGTTCCAAGAGCACCGAGTGGTTGGAAAAGCCATATGTGAAGGCCATGGATAAGCGCCGTGGCTACATCAAAGTGCACGCTACCCGCGAGCACCTCGATTCCGAATTCGTCGTCGTGCCCTGGATTGAGCGCGATGATACCGCCCCGCGCGAGACTGCTTTCTCCTTCCGTACCAATGCCGGCGAGCACACGCTGCGCTCCCTCTAAACCCCGAAAGGACAATTCATCATGGGACTTTTTAGCTCGCTTTCCTCTTCTTCCTCTCGCCACGGTTCTTCCCGCAAACATTCCTCTGACCAAGGGTCCTCTACCCCAGCTCCTACCGCGAGTGCTGCTCCACCGGCCGTAGCTAACATTCAGGCAGAACCGCAGCTCATGGAAAATTACGTCACTTGGGAGCCTGTTTCCTGGGACGTCGTCTTGGATCACTACCGTGTCATCGGCACCGATCCCAATGGTGTAGACGTGCTGTTGGGCAAGACCATCTTCCCCTTTTTCCACCACTCCCGGCGCGACGTCGCCGGTGAAAAGTGGTCCTACTACGTCAAGGTAGTAGATGCTTCCGGTACCGAGTCCGCTCCTTCTGGCAAGGCAACGTCTACCTCCCTGCCTTCGGTTACTGCTGGCCAAGCGCTAGCCACGATTGGTTCCTTTGATCGAAAAGGCACAGAGTTCCAGTACTCGCCAAAGGACTACAAGAAGATCGTCACTGCGCACCCAGACCAGACGATCACCGTTGGACCGGATGCTACGCCTGCCGACGTCCCTTATCTCCTCCCCGGTCCCGGCGATAAATGGGCCGGCAGCAAATCCTACACGCTGAAGTGGACGGTGAAATTGGATAAGCCTGCCTCAAAGGCGGCACTGGCACTGTGGCTCATTGATACCACCAAGCTCGGCGGTGTTCTCGACGTCACGATTAATGACTTTCATAAACAAATAGAGCTCCCGCAAGGCGCAACGCAAGGTTCGCGCCAAGGCGATGCCAGCGGGGAACCGACCCCGCTGCGACCGGCAGCAATCGAGTTTGCTCTCGCCGAAGATACCCTGAAGGAAGGAGAGAACCAGCTCGTCTTCACCCTCCGCGAAGGAGGCTGGCTGGTATGGGATGCACTGGGGATTTTTGCTGGGTAACACCATGCAAGCGGTGCTTTGCCTAGAAACGGGAGATTGTTCACCGATTCCTGATGTACGGTAGTAACATCTGCATTCTTCTAATACATAGTAAACAGCAGAGGACGCCGACGTTGAAAGGACTTAGCTTCCGTTATGGCTACACTTTCTGATCGCCTGCACCGAGCCCAGCAGGATTTTAACGCGGTGATTACCGTCATCCCGTTTGATGAGCACGCGGTGGATGAATCACCCACGCTCATGGGGCAACCGGTGGCGTTCAAGGACATCGTGGATGTGGCATGCGTAGCTACTACCTGCGGCACCAAGGTCAAAGTTGGGCGCGCACCGGTTAAGGATGCACCAGTGGTGCAGCGTTTGACGGCGAAGGGTGCGCTGCCGGTAGCGAAGGCGAACCTGCAGGAGTTTTCCTATGGCATTTTGGGCGATGCCTCGGCCTACGGTCGCGTTATCAACCCACGCGATCCCGAAATCTGCGGCGGCGGTTCGAGCTCTGGTTCTGCCGCTTTGGTGGCTTGCGGCGCGCTGCAGCTTACGGTGGGCTCTGATAGCGCCGGCTCGGTGCGAGTGCCTGCTGCTTGCCAGGGCGTGCTGGGGTTCAAACCCACCTTCGGGCTCATTCCAGTAGAAGGTGTCTTCCCCTTCGCCCCGAGCTTTGATTGCATTGGATTCTTTGCCAGCTCAATTGACCTCATTGAGCAGGCCTTTATTGCTACCGCAGATGAGAAACCGGCCGCGGCGCAGGATGTTTCTGCTCTTGATGTCACGGCACTCAAGGCCAAGGGAGAGCGCTTCGCAGATCTTTTGGCGGCGCTAGAGCACTCGGACTTTAAGCTCGCCGAGGGAGTGGACTTGGAAGACACCATCGCCGCCACGGCCGAGCTCTACGAGCCGATGCGCTTGAAAGAGGTCTATGATGTCCACCGGCCGTTGCTGGACCAGCGCGAAAGGTACCAGGATGTCATTTTGCAGCGAGTGCTGGGCGGAGAAAATATCAGCCAAGAAGATTATGACGCGGCCGCACAGGGCGTGAAAGAGCTGCGCGAAAAGGCTCTTGCCCTGCTTGGCGATGCCCCCATTATTCTTACCCCTACCCTCGATTCCGGCCCCCTCAAGTGGTCCGATATCACCCCGGAGAATACCGCGGAATCGGCCGCGAGCCTGCGACGCTGGACCGAGCCTTTCAATGTGCTTGGATGGCCGGCGATTACGGTGCCGCTGCGCGGCGAAGAGGAAAAAGGCGTGGGTGATGCGGTGCAGGTCGTCGGCAAGCCGGGCGAGGACCTGACCGTGCTGCGCGTTGCCCGTGCTCTACAAGCCCTGCTCTAGGCCTCGGCCAGTACTGTCTTTTCCTGCGTGCGCGGCCGCCAATAGGCGGCTTCTACAGCGCTAAGCTCCTTGAAATGCGCTGAGGTGAGCTCATCCATTGCGTGGATATAGCCAGGAACCTCCTCGCGCGGCAGGCGCAATCCCATGGTCAGATGCGGGGTCCACCGCGGCCCGCGGCCGTCCGGATTGGCGGCACTGATTTTTCGCGCGGCAATTTCTAGCTCGTCGGTCGTTTCTAGTAGCCAAGCCACCGTCTGCTTGCGCTTGGTGCCGAAAATGACGTTTCCTACCCGCCGGAAATCTGCCGGTATGACAGGCGGCAGCAGCTGCGCCGCTAAATCCACGACCTCTGGCTGCATGTGCGGTGAAAAGGTCACAGTAATGTGCGGGCGTTGATGTTGGACGGGAAAGCCGCGCTGGGCAAGGCCGGCAAAGATTTCGCGTACTTGGTCTTCCTGCTTTTGCGGCAGGTAGAGCAAGATATTATCCGGCGATGCTTTACTCACGGCGTGGCGTCCTTTTCTGCGGTCGGGTGCTTCCAGCGTACCGGCGCATTAGATGACAATCCCCTATTGTGCCAACGCAAACGTTTGCCGTTTAATAAGACTCATGAGCACTTCAGAATCATCGCCCCTCATCCTCGCCATCACGGCGTGTCCGACGGGCATCGCGCATACCTATATGGCGGCCGAGAACCTTGAGGCCGCAGCCCAAGAACTGGGCTACCGCATCAAGATTGAAACTCACGGTTCTATCGGCGTCGAAGGAACCTTTAGCAAGCAAGATATCGAAGACGCCGATGCCATTGTCATTGGTGCCGATACTGTAATTTCCAAAGACCGCTTCCATGGCAAACGCCTCGAGGCCACCGGCGTGGACGAGGCCATCAAACACCCAAAGGAACTATTAAGCAGGTCCTTAAGTGCTGCGCGCTGGGAAGGCTCCGCAGACAACAAGGAAGAAGAAGCGCCCCGCAAAAAGAGTATTGGCCAGACCTTGTACAAAGCGCTGATGAACGGCGTCTCGCACATGATCCCGTTCGTGGTTACCGGCGGTTTGCTCATTGCGGTAGCCCTCTCTATCGGTGGCACCCCAACGCCTGAGGGCATGGCGATTCCAGAAGATAGCTTCTGGAACACGGTCAATGAACTCGGCTCTCTGGCGTTTTCACTGATGGTTCCAGTTCTCTCCGGTTACATCGCTGTGGGCATCGCGGACCGACCGGGCCTTGCGCCTGGCCTAATCACTGGCCTCATCGCCACCACCGGATCACTATATGGGTCTGAAACGGGTGCCGGCTTCTTGGGCGGCATTGTCACCGGTATCTTGTCGGGTTATGTGGCCCTGGCCATTAAGAAGATTCCAGTGCACAAATTCATTGCACCGATCTGGCCCATCATTGTCATCCCGATTTTCACCACCCTCATCGTGGGGCTTATCTTTATCTTGCTCATTGGCGCACCGGTCTCGGCTGCGTTCGAAACAATGACTGAGTACCTCGCCGGCATGCAGGGATCCTCCGTCATCGTGTTGGGCCTCATCCTTGGCGCCATGATTGCCTTCGACATGGGTGGTCCCTTCAATAAGACAGCCTTCCTCTTTGGCGGCGGCATGATCGCGGCTGGCAACGCGGCGCCGATGGGCATGGCGGCCTGCGCCATTGCTGTGCCACCTCTTGCCGTGGGCGTAGCGACGCTTCTGCGTCGCCGCTGGTTTAACAAAGCGGAAAATGATGCCGGCATCGCGGCATTGTTCATGGGATTCTTCGGCATTACTGAGGGCGCTATTCCGCTCGCTGCCGCACGCCCATTGCAAGTTATTCCCGCCAATGTTGCTGGTGGTGCCGTAGCCGGTGCACTTGCCGGAGCATTTGGCGCGCAAGACCACGTAATGCACGGCGGGCCAATCGTCGCGGTGCTCGGCGCCGTAGACAATGTCGTAGGTTTCTTTATCGCCATGCTCGCCGGCATCGCGGTCTGCGCGGGCCTTATCCTTCTGCTAGTGGGGTTGACGCAGCGCAAGGATAAACCGCTGGTAGCCGTGGACACGATCAGTCTGGATAAGGACTTGGGCTCTTCCAGCGAAGAGGTCATTCGTTCCCTAGTGAAGCTCACCTCTCCGCGAATGTCCGATGCGGAAGCGGTCGCTAGCGCCGCATTGCAGCGCGAATCTACCCGTTCCACCGGTGTGGGACACGGCGTAGCCATTCCTCACGCGCGGTCTGCCGGGGTAAAGGTACCCACCCTTGCCTTCGCCCGCCTACCCCAAGGTGTCACGTGGGCCGAGGGCGAGGACCCAACCACCCTCGCCTTCCTTATCGCCGTTCCCGACGATGCCGGAAAGCAGCATCTCAAGCTATTATCCAAGCTCGCACGCAACATCATGAAGGAAGACTTCCGCGCCCAACTCCACGGAGCACGGAACCGGAAGGAAGCCGCCGACATCATTTCCTCGGCCCTTTCGCCCGCCCCCTCTACTAACAAGGCGGCCGCGACCAGCCAGGCTTAAAAAGCCTTACTTTTGCGAGCGCTCAGCGATTTCTCCGCTGAGCGCTCTTTTTATGCCTAAACAGCGCGAAGATACCGCGATTCTGCTGCCCCCTACGGACGGGGCAATGCGCCTAAAAGGCTCCGGCGAGACTATGTGCCGACATGGTGGAATCTCATAACTCTTATGACAACCAGAAACCACAAGGTTCTTCATAGGCTCTAGCAAGAAACCGGCCAGTTTCGCCGGTGGCTGGCTTAAAACTAGGCCCATATACCTTAAATCAACCTCATTTCTCCGGGAACCTGAGATATGGATTGGAAATTACCCCCGTGGGGCGAGGCGTTCAACGCCGTCACTGAGGGAATTTAGGGGTTTCCTAGCTCAAATCGAGAAATAACTAAGAAGTAATTAGTTTTCCGGCAAATCACCTTTAGGAATCCTAATAATTGCTGGTCAGCTGGCTTTTACCCCGTGGTAATTGATTAAATTTTAAGTGAGGAGGAACGGAAATTCGCCGTGAACACCCCGCGATTCCCACCCTTGTGATACCCGCTAGGTTCCAGCAGAAAGGCACCGCTTATGTTTACCCCCAAAGTTCACTTCTCTGCCAAGAAATTCGTCGCTCCTGCGCTTGCAGCAGCCGTCGCCCTCAGCGTTGGCGTAGCTCCTGCAGAGGCATCGAGCTCCTTGAGCAGCTTCGGTGGCGTGAACCTTCCGGTACCTTCCGCCAATCTGCCCGTTGCTCCGGCTGCCGCTGCAAAACCGGTCGCTCCAGCTTCCAGCCGCGTCCAGAACATCATCAACTACACCAACGACTACCGCAAGGCACACGGCTTGCGTCCGGTTCGCGCCAATGGTGCGCTCAATGGCCTGGCTCAGGATTGGGCCAATCAGCTGGTTCGCGCCGATAAGCTCAGCCACCGCCCGCAGCACTGGAATTACTACCCGGCCAATATCCCGGCCGGCGGTGAAAACGTGCTGCAGGCATGGGGCGACTACTCCGATGCGCTGCTAGTAAAGCTCTGGTACGAGTCCCCGGGCCACCGCAAGATCATGCTGGACCCACGTGCCAAGACCATCGGCGTTGGCGTTGCCATCAACGCTGAAGGCAAGCTCTACGCCGTCCAGAACTACGGACGCTAAAGATTTATAAAGCTAGAGCCTAGGGACTCTTGGACTCTAGCGAGCTATGCCGCCCCGTCTCGGTTCCCTTCTCCGAGACGGGGCGGTTTCCCGTATACGGGTGGGGGTGTACACGCGGGTAACGCAAACGTAATCAGCTTCACAAATGGCAGTGTCGAGGGTTACACTTAAGCCCATTCGAATTGTTCAACAATCTTAAGGACGGTGTTGAATGTCCGCGCTCCATATCGATCTTAATGCGGATTTGGGAGAGACCACTGCAGGCAACCCAGTCGCAGATGACGCGGCGATGCTGGAGATGGTGTCCTCAGCAAACGTGGCCACCGGGTTCCATGCGGGTGACCCACACTCTATTGCCGGCACGCTTAAGGCAGCCGCAGAGGCCGGCGTGACCGTAGGCGCGCACGTGGGTTATAACGACGCCGCAGGCTTCGGTCGCCGCTTTATTGATTACAACCCGAACGAACTCGCCAATGAGGTGACTTACCAAATCGGCGCACTTGATGCTTTAGCGCGCGCTAATGGCACCACGGTCTCTTATGTGAAGCCGCACGGCGCAATGTATAACGCGATCGTGAAGGATAAGGCGCAGGCAGAGGGCGTCATCAAGGGCATTAAGGCCTTTGGTGACTTGCCGGTAATGTTGCTACCTGGGGGCGTAGCAGTGGACGTCGCCAAGCAGAGCGGGCTCACCGTTATCCGTGAGGCTTTTGCGGACCGCAATTACAACCCCGATGGCACGCTCGTCTCACGCAAGGAAGCCAATGCGGTGCTGGGTAGCGCCGATGAGGTGGTACAGCGAGTGCTCGAGGTAGCACAAACCGGTTCGATTACCGCCGTGGATGGCACGAAGCTCGAGGTAGATGCGCAATCCGTATGTACCCACGGTGATTCCTCCGGCGCGGTGAAGCTGCTACGCGGCGTAGTGGAGCGCTTGCGGGCTGAGGGTATCGAGATTCGGAGCTTCATCTAATGAACATTAATTTTGTGGGCACTCGCGCATTGCTCATTGACTTGGAGGGATTAAACCAAGTCATGGACTGGCATGCTGCGCTGTCTGCCAAGCCTTTGAAGAATCAGGTGGACTGCATCGCGGCCGCCACTACCCTGCTGCTGACCTTTGAGGCACCCGATTCGGCGCGCGATGCGGCGGAATTTTTGCAACACTTTTCCCCTGCCACAGCCGCGACCGCAGAGGCGCGCACGGTAGAAATCGATGTGCTCTATGACGGAGAGGATGTCGATGAGGCCGCAGACCTACTTGGCCTCTCGCGCGAGGCACTCATCAACTGGCATACCTCCACCGAGTGGACTGCCGCCTTCGGCGGCTTTGCCCCAGGGTTTACGTACTGCGCGCCTTCGGATCCGTCCTTGGCCCGCGCCGTGCCACGCCGCTCCAACCCCCGTACCGCAGTACCGGCCGGTGCCGTAGGCATTGCAGGCGAGTTTTCCGCGGTTTACCCACGCGTCTCCCCAGGTGGCTGGCAGCTGCTGGGCACCACCAATACGCCAATGTGGGATTCCAATGCCAACCCACCAGCCTTGGTGCAGCCGGGCGACCGCGTGCGCTACCGCAGCGTGGAGAAGCTACCGGAGCTAGTCGATCACTCTGCGCGCTCTAAACGCGCTCCTGCCCGCCTGCCGCGCATGGAGGTAATCGATGCCGGCCTACTCACTCTCTACCAAGACTTGGGGCGCCCAGGCGTGGGCGACCTCGGCGTGACCCCATCGGGTGCCGCGGACCGCGCCGCCGCCGCGACCGCCAATGTGGCCGTGGGCAACCCGCGCGGAGCAACCGTGCTGGAAAATATTGGCGGCATCAAGCTCCACGCGCTTACCGATACCGTCATTTGCGTCACCGGCGCGACCGCCCGTGTGCGCCTCGGTGAGATGCCGGTTCACCTCGCCCGCCCCGTGCTGGTCACGGCCGGGCAAACCGTCACGGTGGATCCCGCAACGGTAGGCATGCGCAATTACGTGGCTATCCGCGGCGGCATCATCGCCGAATCCGAGCTTGGCTCCGCAGCCACCGACGTCCTGTCGGGCCTCGGCCCAGACCCAGTGACCACCGGCGATGTCATCGGCGTGCTGCCTCGCTCTACCGGCATGACCGATGCCCAGCTTTCTAACCCATTGCGGGTGCGTGAAAGCTCCGATGGCAAGACCCGCGCTACCTTGCGCTGCGTGCTCGGTCCCCGCGATGACTGGTTTGGCGATAATGTCTCCGCCTTCCTCGCAGCCGAATGGACCGTTACCTCGGATTCCAACCGCGTGGGCCTGCGCCTCGATGGCGATGAGCCGATTGAGCGCGTTAAAGACGGCGAACTTCCGTCCGAGGGCATGGTCGCCGGATCCATCCAAATCCCGCCCAATGGCAAACCCGTAGTCTTCCTGCGCGATCACGCTGTGACCGGCGGTTACCCCGTCATCGCCACCGTTTTGGAAGAAGATATTGATATTGCCGCGCAGCTGCCGCCCGGCGCACGCGTGAACTTTGAACTCGTAGCACCTCAAGCCTTGAACACTGGAGATAAAAATGCAGATTAAAACCGTCCTCATCGCTAACCGCGGCGAAATTGCCGTGCGTATCGCCCGCGTCGCCCGCGACCTAGGCATTAAGTCCATCGCCATTTACTCCGAAGCAGATGCGGGTGCTTTGCATACCCAGGTAGCAGATGAAGCTTATGCGCTGCCGGGCAATACGGCTGCCGATACCTACATGAACGTACCCGCGCTGCTTGATATCGCGGTGCGTGCCGGTGCAGATGCTATTCACCCAGGCTATGGCTTTTTGTCCGAAAACGCCGACTTTGCCCGCACGGTGACTGAAGCCGGAATGATTTGGATTGGCCCTTCGCCCGAGCATATTGAGTTACTCGGTGACAAGATTGCTGCCCGCCGCGTGGCCGAAGAGGTCGGCGCACCACTGGCACCTGGTACTTCTGATCCCATCGATGATTGGCAAGAAGCCCGCACCTTTGCCGAAGAGCACGGTCTGCCCATTGCCATCAAGGCCGCTTATGGCGGCGGCGGACGCGGCTTGAAGGTCGTAGACAATATGGAAGAAATCGAGGGCGCGTTCAACTCCGCTGGCCGCGAGGCCATGGAGGCTTTCGGCCGCGCGGAGTGCTACGTAGAAAAGTTCCTCACCCACCCGCGCCACGTCGAGGCCCAGGTAGTGGCCGATACGCACGGCAATGTGCGCGTGCTCGGCACCCGCGATTGCTCCACCCAGCGCCGCTTCCAAAAACTCGTTGAGGAAGCCCCAGCACCCGCGCTTTCCGACGCCCAACGCAACGGCATCATCGAAGGCGCCCGCTCCATTTGCGCCAAGGTGGGCTATGTCGGTGCCGGCACTGTCGAGTACATCGTCTCCGAAGACGGCACCATATCCTTCCTCGAGGTCAATACCCGTGTGCAGGTCGAGCACCCCGTTACCGAGGCGGTCACCGGTACCGATATCATCGCTGAGCAATTCCGCATCGCGGCCGGCGAGCCGCTGTCCTTCGATGAGGATCCACAATCCCACGGCCATGCTTTTGAGTTCCGCATCAACGCCGAAGACATCCTCAATGGCTTCGCTCCGTGCCCTGGCACCATTGTCTCCTTCGAGCCGCCGACCGGCCCGGGCATCCGCGTTGATTCCGCGGTACGCTCTGGCTCCATCATCCCGCCCTACTATGATTCGCTGATTGCCAAGCTGGTGGTATGGGGCCCGACCCGCGAGATCGCCTTGGCCCGCGCCCGCTTTGCCCTGCGCGAATTCACCGTCACCGGCGTGCGCACCGTGCTGCCGTTCCACCGCGACATGATGGATGAGCCCGCGCTCATCGGTACCGCTGCTCCGGCAGAGGATGCCGCTGCCGCGGGGGCTTCCGAGATTGGTGTCTTTACTGACTGGGTTGACCACAACTACCGCCCATCTGCCGCCAACCAGGTGGAAAAGGTCGAAGCCATCTACACCCAGCGTCGCAATGTTGCCGTGGAGATCGATGGCAAGCTGGTCAACGTTGGCGTTCCAGTAGATTTCCTTGCCGCACCGGGCGCCGCCTCGGCCGGCGGCTCTGCATCCACGGCACCATCTTCGGCTGGTGCGCAGTCCACCGATGACAACGCAGTCACCTCCCCATTCGAGGCCAACCTTGTGGCGTGGAACGTCGCGGACGGCGATACCGTAGCCGAAGGCGATGGCATCGCCACCGTAGAGGCCATGAAGATGGAATCTGCTATTAAGGCGCCGCGCGGCGGCACCATCAAGCTCTTGGCTGCTGAGGGAGACCGTCTGGATTCCTCGAAGGTTATTGCGACCATCGATTAATGCTCGTGTAGGGTTGTACACCTCATATTCAATGTGAGGTGCACAACTTTTTAGTACAGTTGTGAGCATGCTTTCCCAGTCTGTCGCCTCCGCGTTGCGCGAAGCCATTTCCGCAGGCGAATTCCAGCCCGGCGAGCGCCTCAGCGAGGTCAAGGCAGCCGAACGCTTCAACTGCTCGCGCAATACCCTGCGTGAGTCCTTCACGAGGCTCGCCGCGGAGCGCATTGTCGAGCGCATCCCCAACCGGGGTGTCTTCCTCGCAATGCCAGATGCAGACTATATCCGTGATCTCTTCGCCGCCCGCGCAGCCATCGAACCGGCGGCGGTGCGTTGGGGCGCTTTTGCCGACGCCCCCTCACTCGTCACCCTCACTTCCTCTGCCTTCGACTACGCGGCGCGCGGCGAGCACCAGGAAGTCTCCGCCATCAATCAGCGCTTCCACCGCACGCTGGTGGCCGCGCTAGGCTCCCCCACCCTGAATGAGCAGATGGATAATCTACTCGCCCGCATGCGGCTTACCTTCCTCTTGGCCATCCCGCGCTACCCGCAACTACATGCGGACCATATTCAAGGAAATATCACCTTGGCCACGCTCATCGCAGATGGAAAACGGGATGAGGCTGCCACGCTTGCACATGACAGCCTTATGAATACGTGCGACAAGATCCTCGCCGTGCTCGAGGATTAAGGAATGAGAAAATCTTGATCGCGGGCATTTGTCACCAACATTTGCCCCGGCGCGTGCGTGATAGCAAGGCGCGGCTTGGATTCCATCACGATGGCTTGTGGGGTGACACCACAGGCCCAAAAGACCGGTAGGCAGCCGTCTGGTACTTCTACCGGCTCGCCAAAGTCTGGACACGAGAGATCCGCAATGCCGATGGCCGCTGGGTCACCTACGTGCACTGGGGCGCCATGAACCGAGGGGTAGCGTGAGGTAATGCGCACGGCATCAGAGACTTGTGCAGCCGGGATAGGCCGCATGGACACCACCATGGGACCGGAAAAGACCCCGGCCGGGGTGGTAGGAATCGAGGTCTTGAACATCGGAACATTGCGCTGCTGGGCAATGTGCGCGACCTCTATGCCGTTATCCTGCAGGGCAGTTTCAAAGGTAAAGGAGCAGCCGATAAGGAAGCTGACCATGTCTGGGGTGTAGTACGAGGTGGCGTCGCCAAGCGTGGCACTGTGCTCACCGTTTTCAAAGACACGGTAGGCGGGGATATCGGTGCGGATATCTCCACCTGGAAGTAGCTCGGAGGTGTACTGCCCCGCCTCTAGCACGCCCACAATTGGGCACGGCTTGGGGTTGCGCTGGGCAAAAAGCAAGAAATCGAAGGCGTATTCCTGCGGCACCGCCAGCAGATTAGCCTGCATAAAGCCACGGGCATGGCCAGCGGTGGTGGCCATTTCATGGGTGCGCGCATACTCGCGCACCTGCTCCGGGGTCCGCATTAAGCCCATAGTTCGGTGATGCCGGAAAAGGCCTTGAAACCAATAAAGATGGTCAGTACCCACGCCAAGGCGCCAATGACCAGAAGCCACTTGGGGTACTTATAACCATGCAAAAGGTCGCGGCGGCGCCAGGCCACCCACATCACGAGGGCAAAGCCAATGGGCAGGATAAGGCCGTTGATGGCACCAGCGAAGATGAGCAGCTTCTGCGGAGCGGAGTTAATGGCCACGAAGACCACCGTGCACACCACAATGAAGACGATGGTGAGGATATTACGGGTGCGCGTCGAGGTCTCCTGGGAGGTCACAAAGGACACCGAGGTATAGGCCGCACCGATAACGGAGGACAAACCGGCAGCGAAGAGGACTACGCCGAAGGCACGCAGGCCGAACTCGCCAGCGGCATGGTAGAACGCATCGGCCGCGGTGTTGTCATCGGAAAGCGCCACCCCAGTGGCTACCACGCCGAGCACCGCCAAGAAGAGGAGCATGCGCATGATGCCGGTTACCACGATGCCGCTGACCGAGGTATAGGTAATGTTCTTGACGTTTTCCACGCCGGTGTGGCCAGAATCAATGAGTCGGTGCGCGCCGGCAAAAGTGATATAGCCGCCCACGGTGCCACCGATGATGGTGGTAATGACGAAGAAGTCAATCTCGCCTGGCGCGACGGTATTCTTTAGTGCCTCGCCCACCGGTGGTTGGCTGACCACCGCGACGTAGAGCATGAGCAGGATCATGACCGCACCGAGGACGGCAACAAGGCGGTCAAGTGCCATGCCGGCTTTGCGGGAGAGGAAGATAAAGACGGCGATAGCTGCGGCGATGACGCCGCCGATGCGCGCATCGATGCCCAGCATCGCGTTGATACCGAGGCCCGAACCGGCGATATTGCCAATATTGAAGACCGCGCCGCCGATAAAAACGAATACGGCGAGGACCCAGCCCAGGCCGGGGAGAACGGTATTACCCAAGGTATTTGCGCGCATGCCGCTTACACACAGCACTCGCCACACATTGAGCTGGATGGCAATGTCAACGAGGATGGACAGCATAATCGCAAACGCGAAAGAAGCCCCCATCTGCACGGTAAAGACCGAGGTCTGGGTCAAAAATCCCGGACCGATGGCGGAGGTGGCCATGAGGAACATGGCACCGGCCATGGCGCCGAGGCCCTTTGGCGGGGTCTTGTCCTCCGCCCGCGCCGGAGTGGCGTGTGATGTCTCAGCACTCACTAGATTTTACCTTTCGTGATGCAGGTCGCATTAAATTTGTGATGCGCATCATCTTAAGGGTTGCTATGCCTTTTGTTCAACAACTTTATGCTTTGTGGGGTGGCGCGGGGGTGATCTAGGCTACTTTCCTGCCGCGTTTTCCCAAGTGGCTAGCGATTATCCGCAATGCCTCGTCCGACGCTTTCACCTCGCTGGAACCAAAGCGCAGCACCACGTATCCGCGGTTTTCTAGCGCTCGCTGCCTTTTTATCTGCTGCTTGACCACGTGGACGGGCTCCTTGCCGTAGGTACCGTCATATTTGGCATCGCCATCGACCTCGACCACCAGCCAGCCATCGAGACAGAGATCCGCCCGATACTTCCCGAGCAGCGGTTTCTGCGGCTCAATTTTCACCTGCGGAAAACGCTCGATAATGAGGGCTCGCAGATAGGACTCATAGGGCGATTCCGATCCGCCATACGCGTGCTCGATAACCTTACGCATGGCTGCTTGTCCCCTAGTGCGCTGCATTCTTGCCAGTTCTTCGCGCAAGTCATAGGTGGTGACGCCGTGTTGCCTGAGAGCAGAATCGGTAGCTACCAGGCCATCTGGGAAGCCGTGTAGCCGGGCGACTTCGAGGCAGGTGCGGGCGGGATGCGTGGTGCGCACACCTGCTACCGTCACCGTGGATTCCTGGAGGGACTTTACCCGGCGGTACCGATAGCCCTTCGCGGTGAGCCTGCGTGGGGGAACGCTTCCCGAAGGCACCGCTAACTCCACCTCCTCCCCTTTCCTGGAAATTACCCACATTCCCCACAGCCGCGCGGCCGATTTACTGATGAGGACGGCGCGGTGGGTGCTCCACCCGGCAGCGACTACTTTGGCGAATTGTTGTTTATGGCGCACCCATTGCCTCCAGGTGGCCGTGGGAACGGCGACCCAGGGCGCTATCTGGGTGAGCTCACCGCACTGGAGGGCTAAGTGGTGCGGACTTTCGGCTCCGGCGTAACGAAGGTTGATGAAGTGATCTGTAATCATGGTTTCATCTTCACTACTGGAGGGGCGGAGCACGCATCATGGGGCTCAGGAAGGTGAACTTCCGAGAACCTTCAGTGAGAGGCGGAACTTTAGGTCCAAGGTAATCGGGCCGAATTGAGAGCGTTGAGGCTGAGTTGAGGGCGGGTTGTGCTCAGATCGGCTCGATCACATTCGACCTAAGGGGAAGTAGTTCAATGCGGTGGTGTGCGGGGATAATTCAGCAGCGCGGTTAACCGTGCTTTACTAGAGATAATGGAACCCATCGAGCTCTCAGAACTTACCGGTACGCAATCGCGCACCTACGGTACCCGCAAGATCACCTCGGGCATGGTCTCGGCACCAATCCATGTTGCGGTCGCGCTCTGGGACGAGCGTTGGGATTCCGCCCCCAACGGCACCATCGAAGGCTGGGTCATCGCGGTCAATACTAAGCAGACGCGTTTTGTGCGCCGCGGCCAGACTAAGAAGGGCGATATCGTCGATATCGCCGTACGGGAGGTCAAACGCGCACTCAAGGGACTCGACGGACGGGTGTGGATTGTCACTGGTCGCAGGCAGAATGCGTTGCGAGCGGCACTCACGGCAGACGGTTTCACGGTGACGGGAAGCTTTGCGGAAGAAAATAGGGCTTCGAAGAGCGCGAGCTCCGTGCGCCGAAAACAAGCCGGCCTTACTGCACGGAAGGCGCGCAAGATGGGTGAAGCACCGAAAAAGAAGCAAGCGGCACAGGTAGAGACGCCGAAAGCACACTGGTGGCCGAACTTCTCGCGCGCCTCCTCATGGTCCAAGGGCGACGTGGTTCGCATAGCCACCGACGCTTCCTCGGATACCGTATTCAAGGGGTCGATGTGCTTCGTTGCGGGCAACGGCGACTACCGGTTACGAACTCGAGAAACCAAGGCGAGCACGGATGAGCTCGAGCTCGAAGCACTGACGCTCGCGCTGAAATACCTGCTCAAGGTGGGTGCGCGCAAGGCGGTTATTGAGTCCGATTCCGTAGCCGCTTTGGAGGCGGTCGAGCAGATTGTGCATAAGCGCGGCTCTAAAGCGTCGCGGCCGGGGCGCACGTGGCGAGGGGTGTCTTCGGGTGCGCGGTCCCGATTCCAGCAAGCTTGGGGCGATATCCAAGGCCAATGCGAGGTCGACATTCGCCGTGTACTTGGGCATGCGGGTGATCCGCTGAATCGGGCGGCCGACCAGATTGCGTACATGGGGTTGCGCGCGATTGCGCATCCGATGAAGCAGTCTCGCGAGACTCTGCGCGAGGGGATCCAGAAAGCTCTCTTGGCGTTGTGACCCGAACGCTTAGGGCTTTGGGGCTGATCTGATCAAGCCGAATTGAGGGAATTAAGGCCGATCTGAGGCGGCCCGGCCTTCAGATCAGCCTGATCAGTATGGACCCAACGACAAGAGGCGCGCTGGGAGGGTCGCGGCTAAGCCGAGCCGGGCCGCGGAGTCAGACCAAGCGCCTGGCGCCTTCACCCGGACGCGCAACCAAGAAGGTAGGTTCCGGAAAGCCGCGCGAAACCGCAGCATCATAAATGGCTTGGGCGGTGGACTCGACGGAGGAGTGCGGGATGAGCGCGATAACCGCGCCGCCGAAACCACCACCGGTCATGCGAGCGCCCAGCTCGCCGGCCGCGGTAAAAGCGGAGTCGAGCTCCGGAGTGGTGACCTCATAAAGGTCGCGCAGAGAGATGTGGCTCTCGCGCATAAGACGCCGGAATGTATCTAGATCGGAAGATGCCAGCGCGGTAGCGGCATCTAGGGTCCGGTTGGTTTCTTCCACCACGTGGTGCACGCGGCGGCGATAGAGTTCCGCCTCGGCGGGATTGACGGTGGCGGCAAAGTCCACGGCATTCGAGATCTCGCGGATGGAGCAACCGGCGGCAGATTGGACGGCGTCGATGATGCCGCGGCGGGAGGCGTATTGGCCGTCGGAAAGCGTGTGCGGGGCATTGGTGTCCGCGATGAGCAGCACCATGTCTTGGGCCTCGATATTGAAAGGCACGCGCTCGACGGCGCCAGTGGAAAAGTCCAAAAAGAGGGCCTTGCCGCGCTGGCCAAAGAGACTGGCGTTTTGGTCCAATCCACCGGTAGAGGCGCCGACCACCTCGTTTTCGGCGCGAATGCAGGCTTGCGCCAGCTGGCTGCGGGCAGCGTCATCGGGAGAATGCCCGTGCGCGAGCTCATACGCGGCCACGGCCGTGGAGCACTCGAGGGCGGCAGAGCTAGACAGGCCAGAGCCGACGGGGACGTCGGAGACAATAGTGATATCAAGGCCCGTGCATGACAGCGTGCCCGCCGCGGTAGCGGCCCACACGGTGCCAGCAACGTAGCCGGACCAATCGGCGGGGTGGCCCGGACGAACATCGGCGAGCGGCACCTCCGCATGGGCGATGGAGCCGTCGAACTCGGAAGCTATGCGGATAAGCCCATCGCTGCGAGGCGCGACAGCAACGGCGGTATTTTGCTCCAGCGCGAAAGGAATGGAGGCGCCGCCAGCGTAATCGATATGCTCGCCGATGAGGTTCACGCGGCCGGGAGCGGCCCACACGCCGGCGGGCTCGGGCGAATCCGGGAAGGCAGAGGCGAAGAGGGCGCGCGCAGCGGCAGCGAGCTCCTCATCGGTACGGGTCTCAATCCAGTTAAGCATCCCAGATCTCCTTGAACCGGGCGGCAATGCGCTCCGGGGTGGTGTCATTAATCCACACCGCCTGCGAAGACTCGGAGCCAGCGAGATACTTCATGCGGCCGGGCGAACGCATGAGGGAGAAAAGCTGCAGGTGCATGCGGATGCCTGGGCGCAGTGCCTTGTCCACCGGTGCTTGGGTCCAGCCGGCGATATAGGGGGTCTTGTCCACGCCATCAAAGAAGCGGTCCACCGCGGAGTACAGCTTCTTAAGCAAGAGTGCGAGGTCGGCACGTTGGGCGTCGCTAAGCGCGGCGAAGTCAGGGACTTGTTCATTGGGCAAGACCATAGCTTCCAACGGCCATTTGGCGGCGGCGGGAACGAAGACGGTGAAGTGCTCGGTCTCAGCAATGATGCGGGTGCCGGCGGCGCGCTCACGATCGAGGAGATCCTGAAAGAGGTCGCCGTCGTAGGCCCGGGCGGAATCCACGATGGAGCGCAGGCGCGGCGAGAGGAATGGATAGGAATAAATCTGGCCGTGCGGGTGCTGGAGGGTCACGCCGATTTCTTCACCACGGTTTTCGAAGGGGAAAACCTGCTGCACACCGTCAATCTGGGACAACGCGGCGGTGCGGTGAGCCCAAGCCTCAATTACGGTGCGAATGCGGGATTCGGGCAAATCCTTAAAAGAAAGGGCGGGATCCTCGGTAAAACAGACCACCTCACAGCGGGCGCGCGCAGGAAGGCGCGGCACCATGCCAAGCAGGTTATCCTCCTCGGGGTGCTCGATGTCGGCCGCGGTAGCAAAAGACGGGAAGCGGTTTTCAAAGACCACCACGTCATAGCTAGGGCTGGGGATCTCCGTGGGCAGCTGGCCTTCGCGCGTGGGCGCTAGCGGGTTCTCATTGGCCGGTGGCAGGAAGGTTCGGTTCATTCGGTGGGCGGCAAAGGCCACCCAGTCTCCTGTCAGGGGATCCCGGCGCATCTCGGAAGCAGGGGCGACGGTAGGGATATCGCGGGAATCAACGAGCACGCGATCAGGGTGGGGTTGATCGTCGAAGTAGAGGATCTCGCGGCCGTCGGCAAGCGTGGCGGAGGTAATCTCAACCATTAGTCTTCTCCTGGGATGGTGATGGGCTTCAGGCGTGCCCACAGCACAAAGGCGGCGGCCACGGCCAGCAAAGCAAGGCTTGCCCATAGGTTATCGCTGACGTTTTTGGCCTGCCCGGTATCTGGGTTAATGCCTGGGTCAAGGAAGAAATAGCAGCCGAGCAAGATGAGGCCGTAGAGGCCGAGGAGTGCGGCGATGACGTTGCGCAGGTCGAATGCGCCCGCGCGCTTTTTCTCAGACATGTTGGGCTCCTTAGGCAAAGATGACGTTGAGTGCTACGGCCATAACTAGGCAGATAATGCCCAGCGGGACGGTCTGTTGGTACCACGGCAAGGACTTTTCGGTGTAGTCCTCAAAGTGGTCCTTGGGGGTTACGGAGGAAACGAAGCCGACCAGCTCGGCATCCGGCTTGGGCTGGGTAAACAAGGTAACCACGATGGAGACCACGATATCCACGGCGAAGGCCACGCCGGCCGCGACGAAGGCGGTGCCCTGGCCTGGAAGATTAATCATGTCCGTGAAAGAAGCGACGTACCAGAAAACGATGGCGGAACCAGTACCGGCCACCAGTCCGGACCAACCAGCGTGCGGGGTCATGCGCTTCCAGAACATACCCAAGATGAAGGTGGCAAAGAGCGGCGCATTAAAGAAGCCAAACAGGGTCTGCAGGTAGTCCATGATATTGCCAAAGTTCTGTGCCAAAAGCGCGGTGAAGATGGCAATAGCGGTGGCGATAACCGTAGCGATGCGGCCGAACTTCAAGTAGTAGTCATCCTCGCGGTCCTTGACCACGTAGGTCTGCCAGATGTCATAGGAAATGACGGTATTAAAAGCCGAGATATTTGCCGCCATGCCGGCCATGAACGACGCCAAGAGACCGGCAATTGCCACACCCAATAGGCCATTGGGTAGCAGGTCGCGCATGAGCAGCAGGATGGCGTCGTTCGGCTCGGCGCGCTCCTCCATCAAGTCAGCCACGGACACGGAAGCAACCATGCCCGGAATAACCACCAGGAAAGGTACGAACATCTTGGGGAAGGCACCGATAATCGGGGTCTTGCGGGCCGCGGAAATAGAATCCGAGGCCATGGCGCGCTGGACTTCTACGAAGTTGGTGGTCCAGTAGCCGAAGGAGAGCACGAAGCCTAGGCCTAGGACGATGCCGATGACAGACCACACCGGGTTTTCGAAGCCGGAGATGTCCGTGCCCGGCCAGGTGTGGAAGTGAGAGTCATTGGCCACGGCGTCTTTTAACCCGCTCCAGCCGCCCACGCGGTTCAACCCAATAATGGTTAGTGGGGCAAGCGCGGCGATGATAACGAAGAACTGCAGCACCTCGTTATAGATGGCGGCCGAAAGGCCCCCCAAGGTGATATAGGACAGCACAATAAACCCGGCGACCAAGAGCGATACCCACATCTGCCAGCCCAATAGGGCCTCTACGATGGTGGCCAGCAGGTACAGGTTCACACCTGCAATGAGCAGCTGGGCTACGGCAAAGGAAATCGCGTTGACCAAGTGCGCGGCATTGCCAAAACGTTTGCGCATAAATTCCGGCACCGAGCGGACCTTGGAGCCGTAGTAGAACGGCATCATCACAATGCCCAAAAAGACCATGGCGGGGATGGCACCGATCCAGAAGTAGTGCATGGTTTGGAAGCCATACTCCACACCATTGGCGGACATACCGATGATTTCTACCGCGCCTAGGTTGGCCGAGACGAAGGCCAGTCCGGTCACCCAGGCGGGCAATCCTCGACCGGAGAGGAAGAAGTCGATGGAACTAGACACCCTGGCCTTGGCGGCCCAGCCGATACCTAGAACGAAGAGGAAGTAGATGGCTACCAATAAGTAATCCACCCAAGAGGCATCGAGCCTCAATACGGATTCAGCAGTCTCCATGGCTGACCTTTCTAGTTATTATTTTCTGCTGCCAGCAGCAGCGTATAAGTCTGCGAATTTTGAGCACTCAAGCGCGCGAGGTCTTCCCCGCTACGCAGCGCATTCGGCGGCGCGCTCATGGGCTCTACCGCAAGCGCCTTGCCTGGGCCTTGTTCCCGCGGGAAGTCGGCCGGGGTAAACATCTGCACCCAATTCAGGCCCTCGCCCATCTCCAGCCGCACGCCTTTTCCACCGGCTGTATATATGGCCGTCAGCGGCCCTTCACCGTGGAAGCAATCGTCCCAATCCACCTCGGCGATGGTTTGGTCTACAATGCGCACCTGCTCCGTCTTACCCGTGGGCAGGTTGCGCGCGTCTAGCACGTGGCGCTTGCCGACGTCCACGCTCAGCACCGCTTCCTCCGCCCCAGCTCCCTGAGGGGAGAGGTAGAGGTGGAGCCCATAGGCGAAAGGAACCTCGCCGGGGTCCGCGGTGCGGGCGGTGAGCTGGTGGTGCAATCCTTGCTCATCGAGAGCATAGGTAGCCTCCAGCTGAATGGCCCATGGCCAACCGTGCCGCGGCTCAATGTCAAAAGCGAGGATCACTCGGCTTTCTGTGCGTTCTTTTACCCGCCACCAGTCCACCGCGAAGCCGTGGATGGCGTTATTGCGCTCCGGCTCCGTAATTTCTAGCTGGTGGGCGCTCCCCTGCCATTCAAACCAGCCATCTTCGGTGCGATTGGGCCACGGCGCCAGCACCACCCCGGCCATGAGCGGTGGTTTACCGTCGTAGCTTTCCACCAAAGGCGCACCGCGATAGGTCAGCGCCTTGATTGCACCGCCGAACAGAGCAATCTCGGCCGCGTAATCGCCATGAGAAATGGCGACGCTGGGGTATTCAGCGTCAGAGCCAGCCGCTCCTCCACTGGTCATAACAAAGACCTTTCTGGCTATAACTTTCGTTGGATTTAGCCTAGGAGCACGGCAAAGCGCCGGTCAATCGTTTGCATAATAAGGAGCGTATATCTACCGTTTCACCAGCTCACCGCCATGGAGTTAACCTGCAGTTAACCTCTTTCGGGGGTTGAGGACACCTGGAAGGGACTCAACAGCCCCCCAACTAAGCAGCAGTGCTATCTACACACCCGCCGCCACGCTATTCGCGCTGCGGAGTGCGGGGTAGCTAGAACTTCACGCAGATAGTTACGCGGCATTAACCGCCACGGGGTGCGCGCGGGATGCACGCGCACAGCAATACCTAGGTGCCGGGCCCACAGCGTTGTGCGCAGGACATGAAAATCATTGGTCACCACCTGCAAAACGGCGTGCGGGGCCAAGCGGTGTGCATTTTCCAGGTTCTCATTGGTACTCGTGGCGTCTGGCTCCACCACTACTCGCTCAGCAGGTACGCCGCGCTCAATAAGATAAGTGGCCATCGGACCTGCCTCGCCGCGACCAGAGACAATAATCTGCTGGCCATGATAAAGGGCCAGCGCTTTATCCAGACGCGAACGCAACATAGCGCCGGGATAGCCGTGGGTTACGCGGGAACCCAACACGAGGAGCGGGTCAGACATGGATACCAGCATAGACTCGCCACACCTTGACAGAAAGATAGAAAAGGCCTTAGGTTTAACTCGAGCATGCAATCGATTGCACCCCGTAGGGCCAGACGATGGCTCATACGCCTTAAAACCCAAGGAGGTCAGCATGGCCGGAACCACCCTTAAAGACGTGGCCGCTGCTGCTGGAGTATCCATTTCTACCGCGTCCCGCTCACTCTCGGGCAACCCTGCTATCTCTGAATCCACGCGCCAACGTGTCAAGGACACGGCCATCAAGCTGAACTATAGGCCCAACGCCCAGGCCCGCGCCTTGCGTAGCTCCCGGTCGAATGCCATCGGTCTAGTCATCCCCAGCCTGGATAATGCCTATTTCGCCGCAATGGCGGCAGCCGTTGAAGAGGCCGCCGATAAACAGGGTCTAGCCACAATGATTACCAGTTGCGGCGAGGAACCACAGCGGCTAGTCAAGGCGCTCGATGCCCTCATGGAACGCCAGGTAGACGGCATTATCGCCGTGCCGCTCGAAGGCGCCGAAGAAGCACTCGAGCAGGCGCGCACCTACCGGCCACTGGTGCTCATTGACCGGACCCTGGGCCAGATTCCCGCAGTGCTATCAGATCCACACAAGGGAATCGAACAGGCCGTGGAACAGCTCAAGGAGAAGGGGCACACGCATATCGGCTACCTGTCCGGCCCGCAGGAAACCTCCACCGGCCGGCAGCGACTCGAAGCATTTAAGGCCGCCACGCGCGGGATGCCTACCCACATCCACCACGGCAGCTACCGCCACCGCGAAGGTTATAAGGGAGCCATCGCGCTCCTGCAGGAGGGCGTCACCGCGCTTATTGCCGGCGATTCCATGATGACTGCCGGCGCACTCGAGGCCTGCCATAATGCGGGCAAGCGCATCGGAGAAGAAATCGCACTTGTCGGCTTCGATGATTTTATCTACCTGCGCTTTCAGCCCTCTCCCATCTCGGTAGTGGACCAGGATGTTGCACGGATGGGCGAGACCGCCACGGCTAAGCTCATCGCGGCTATTAACGAAAAGCGCCAGCCAGAAGGCGAAGTGCTAGACACCCGCTACATCCCACGCATGTCCACCGCCCACCACCTCGATGAGGCCACGCCATGAGTGACCACGTATTGCGCTTAGAAAGCGTAACCAAATCCTTTGGCCAGGTAGAAGTCATTAAAGGCGTGGATCTCACCGTCCGCCGGGGTCAGGTCCAAGCCTTGCTGGGTGAAAACGGCGCCGGAAAATCCACGCTCATCAAGATGATTGCCGGTGTCCACCAACCAGATTCCGGCCGCATTGTGGTGGATGGCGCAGAGGTTAAAATCCCCGACACCAAGGCCTCCGAGGCGCTGGGCATCGCCACCATCCACCAAGAGCTCAACCTCGTTCCCACCATGTCGGTGGCCGAGAACATCATGCTCGGGCGCACCCCGCGCCGCTTCGGGTTGGTCAAGCACAAACACCTCAAGGCACAGGCCCAAGCCGCGCTGCATCTCATCGGCTTGGACGTGGACCTGGATATGCCGGTGGGTGAGCTCGGCGTCGCCAAGCAGCAGCTCGTAGAAATCGCCAAGGCGCTGTCCATGAACGCACGAATTCTTATCCTGGATGAGCCCACGGCCGCGCTCACCGGTAAGGAGGTCGATGCCCTCTTTGCCGTGCTTGAGGAGCTCAAGGCCAAGGGCGTGGCCATGATTTTTATCAGCCATCACTTGGAGGAACTAGCGCGAATTGCAGAGACCACTAGCGTGCTGCGCGATGGTTCTTTCATTGCCGAAGTCCCTGCCGATACGGACGAAGACGAGCTGGTCCGGCTCATGGTCGGCCGCGAGATTGAAAATCAATACCCGCGCAAGGTTCCCCCTGAACACGGCGAGGCCCTACTAGAAGTCTCCGAGCTGACTTCCGACGGCGCCTTTCACGACGTCACCTTCTCCGTCCATGCCGGCGAAGTCGTCGGCCTAGCCGGACTCGTGGGTGCTGGCCGTACCGAGCTCATTCGCGCCATCGCAGGCGCCGATCCTTACGATTCCGGCTCCATCCGCGTTGGCGGCACGCAGCTGCGCAGAGGCGATATACGTGCGGCCATCCGCGCCGGCGTGGGCCATATCCCGGAAGACCGCAAGTCCCAGGCGCTCGTCCTTGACGCCTCCGTGGGCGATAACCTGGGGTTTGCTACCCTCTACCCCACTGCCAAGGCAGGGCTTGCAGACCGCAGCGGCCAACGCCGCCGCGCCGGTGCGGTAGCGGAAAAACTGCGCATCCGCATGGCCGATCTCTCGCAGCCCATCCGGAACTTATCCGGTGGCAACCAACAAAAGGCCGTCTTCGGCCGCTGGGTGCTCGCCGGCTCCAAAGTCCTCCTGCTCGATGAGCCCACCCGCGGCGTCGACGTCGGCGCCAAGGTGGAGATCTACAACATTATTAATGAGGTCACCGCAGACGGTGGCGCCGTGCTCATGGCCTCCTCCGATTTACCCGAGGTGCTCGGCATGTCCGATCGCATCCTCGTCATGTCCGGTGGTCAACTCGCCGGCCAACTCCCCAAGGACTCCACCCAAGACGAGGTCATGGCCTTCGCCGTATCCAATGTGACCTCCGCTACTTCCGCCGCTGCTGCCGCACCTGCCGGAACTGACCCCAAGGATGAAGCATGACCAAAAATAGAGTAGTTAACTGGGCCATGAATAATGGCGCTCTCGTTGGCCTCATTGCCCTGTGCATCGCGCTTTTTATCGCTACCCCGTACTTCCTTACCGTGGCGAACCTGCTCAATATCGGCATCCAGGCCGCCACGGTGGCGATCTTGGCCTTCGGAATGACCTTTGTCATCGTCACCGCTGGCATCGACCTTTCGGTGGGTTCGGTCGCCGCGCTCGGTGCCATGGTCTCGGCCTATATGTTCTCCACCGCTGGTCTACCTGGCTGGCTCACGTTGCTCATCGGCCTTATCGTAGGAGCGCTGGCCGGCGCCATCTGCGGCATGGCCACCGCGTGGGGCAAGATTCCGTCCTTCATCGCAACGCTGGCCATGATGTCCATCGCCCGCGGACTTACCCTGGTCATCTCCCAAGGCTCGCCCATTGAAACCGCCCCAGCCGTCAACGCCTTTGGCGGCGATATCGCGGGCTTTCCAGTTCCAATCATCATGATGGTCATCGCCGGGCTCATGTGCTGGTTCATCCTAGAGCGCACGGTACTCGGCCGTTCCATGTACGCCATCGGCGGCAACCTCGAGGCCGCCCGTCTCTCGGGCCTGCCGGTCAAGCGCATCCAGATCGCCGTCTTCGCGCTCTCCGGTTTCTTTGCCGCCTGGGCCGGCATGGTTATGGCCGGCCGCCTGGAATCTGCGCAGCCGCAGGCCGGCACCGGCTACGAGCTGGATGCCATCGCGGCCGTCGTCATCGGCGGGGCCTCGCTTTCCGGCGGTCAGGGCAAGGCCACCGGCACACTGATCGGCGCGATTCTTTTGGCCGTTATCCGCAACGGTCTGAATCTGCTCAATGTCTCCTCGTTCTGGCAGCAGATCGTCATTGGTTTGGTCATCGCACTGGCCGTCGGCTTCGACGTTATCCGTAATAAGACGGCCAACTAAGGAGCACCCACCATGAAAAAGCTCATCGCCACCCTTCTCGTTCCTGCGCTTGCGCTTGGCCTTGCCTCCTGCAATCGTTCGGAAGAAGACCGCAACCGCATCACGCTAGCGCTGTCGACACAGACCAACCCCTTCTTCGTTGAGCTGCGCCACGGCGCACAAGATAAGGCCAAGGAGCTCGGCGTTCCGCTGGATATCCAGGACGCCTCCGATGACCCCGCCCAGCAGGTCAATCAATTAGGAAACGCCACCTCGATGGGAGCCAAGGTCGTCGTGGTCAATCCCACCGATTCCGATGCCGTCGCCCCGGCCGTGCGCGGCATCAAGGATGACGGCGTGCCGGTTATCGGCGTGGACCGCGACGTCAACGGCGTGGAACTGGACTCCATGGTGGCCTCCGATAATGTTGCCGGCGGCGCACAGGCGGCAGATACCCTCGCCCACTCCATCGGGGAAAAGGGAGACATCCTCATTTTGCAGGGCACCGCCGGTACCTCCGCCTCGCGCGAGCGCGGCAAAGGCTTTGCAGAGCAGATTGCGAAGTACGGGGATATTCGGGTCGTCGGCAAGCAATCGGCGAATTTCGACCGCACAGAGGGCCTCAACGTTGCCACCAACCTATTGCAGGCCAATCCGAATATTAAGGCTATCTTTGCCGAGAACGATGAAATGGCACTCGGCGCGGTCGAAGCCCTGGGCTCGCGCGCCGGTACTGAGGTCAAGGTGGTGGCGTTTGACGGCACCTTCGATGGCCTCAAGGCAGTCAAAGATGGCAAGCTGGAAGCTACCATCGCCCAGCAGCCCGCAGAGCTCGGTGCCCGCGCCATCGAACAAGCCGCAGCGCTCCTGCACGGTGGCACGGCGGAGAAGAACGTCCCCGTCGAGGTCATCACCGTCACCCGCGACAATGTAGAGGATTTCCAATGAGCAAGCTAACCGTCGTCGGATCCATCAATGCCGATCTCATCGTCCACGCCGAGCGCCACCCGCAGCCCGGCGAAACCCTGCTGGGCTCCGGCGGCGAGATTTTAGCTGGAGGCAAGGGCGCCAATCAGGCAGTTGCGGCGGCGCAGCTGGGCGCCAACGTGGCCTTTGTGGGCGCGGTGGGCTCCGATCCTTATGCCGAGCCCGCCATGCACTATATGCACACCTCCGGCATCGATCTGAGCGCTGTAGAGCAGGCCGATACCAATACCGGCCTCGCCGTCATTACCGTCTCGGCCGATGGCGAGAACACCATCGTCATCTCCCCCGGCGCCAATGCGCTTGTCGACGCCCCCTTTGTCACCGCCCGCGCCTCCACCATCGCCGATGCCGACGTGGTGCTCCTCCAAGGCGAGATCCCAGCCTCTGGTTTCCAAGCCGCCGTGGAAGCGGCCCAGGGCCGTGTGGTGGTTAACCTTGCTCCGGTAGTAAAGGTCGACCGCGACTCGCTTCTGCAGGCCGATCCCCTACTCGCCAACGAACACGAAGCCGGGCTTATCTTGGACCAGCTCGGCCTGCCAGCTGAAGGCGCCCCACGCGAGCTCGCCCACCGCCTGGTAGAGGCAGGCTTCCGTTCCGTTGTGCTGACCCTTGGCGCCCACGGCGCCTACGTTGCTACCCCGGATGGCGGCGCGGATATCCCCACCCCGCGCGTGACTGCCGTGGATACCACCGGCGCCGGCGATGCCTTTGCTGGTGCTTTCTGCGCCCAGCTCCTCGCTGGAGCCTCGCTTGTCGATGCCGCTACATTCGCCGCCCGCGTCGGCGCCTTCGCCGCCACCGGTAACGGCGCGCAGCCCTCCTACCCCACGACCGCATCCACTTTGCCGGAGGTCACCAATGCGTAAGTCCGGTCTCCTTAATCCCGCGCTCGCCGGTGCCGTTGCGCGCCTTGGCCACACTGATACCTTTGTCATCGCTGATTGCGGCCTGCCCATTCCTCACGATGTTCCAGTCATCGACCTCACGCTTACCTTCGGCATCCCCACCTTTGCCGATACGCTGGCCGCCCTCCTCGACGAAGTCGTAGTCGAAGCCGCCACCATCGCCGATTCCACCCCGACCGAGGTGCGTTCCTTGCTTCCCGCAGTACCCCTCACCGAGGTCTCCCATGACGACCTCAAACGCGAAGTTGCCCGCGCCTCCTTTGTCGTGCGCACCGGTTCCACCACGCCGTTTGCCAATGTCATCTTGCGCTCCGGCGTGCCCTTCTAGCGTTCGTCGACGTCACCGCGCAGAAGACAAGCACGCTTTGCCGAAACCTCCGCGGTTGTGGCTAAACGTGCTTGCTTTATTTACTTCTTTTCCTAAGAGCTACTCTCCCAGCAGCTTGTCGCGCAGGTTCTTATCCTTCTGCTCGACCTCTTCTGCCATGCGCTTTTGGTAATCCATCATCTTGTCCTGGATGGCGGGGTCACCTGCCCCGAGGATGCGCGCAGCAAGCAGGCCGGCGTTTTTTGCACCGCCGATGGAAACGGTGGCGACCGGCACGCCACTAGGCATCTGCACGATGGAAAGAAGGGAATCGAGACCATCGAGATCCTTCAAAGCGCGCGGGATGCCGATGACTGGCAGCGGCGTGCCCGCTGCAACCATGCCGGGCAAGTGCGCGGCGCCACCGGCGCAGGCGATAATCGCTTTCAGGCCGCGGGTATGGGCTTCTTTTGCGTATGCGAGCATCTTTTCTGGGGTGCGGTGAGCGCTGACCACGCCAACTTCGAAGGGGATGCCAAAGTCTGCGAGGACCTGGGCGGCGGGTTCAACGGTGGGCCAATCAGAATCAGAACCCATGATGATGCCTACGTGTGGTTGCATGCTGTCCTTTCTACAAGCAGAGTTTTATGCCCATTCGGCGTGCACGAGAAAGTGCGCTGCCTGACGGACGATGGTCAGGGTCTCGTCGGTGTCCTCACCGGTAACGTTGACGTGGCCAATCTTGCGGCCGGGACGGTGATCCTTGCCGTAGAGGTGAATCTTGGCCTGCGGGTAACGCTTCATTACTTCACGAACGCGCTCCGGCATGGGCATGGCAGGATCTTCGTCGGCTCCCAAGACATTGGCCATCACGGTAACGGGGGCAAGCGTGTCGACTGCACCCAACGGGAGGTCGAGCACCGCGCGCAAGTGCTGCTCAAACTGGGAGGTAACGCTGCCATCCTGGGTCCAGTGGCCGGTGTTATGCGGGCGCATGGCCAGTTCGTTGACGGAGATATCCTCGCCTTCGGGGCCGTCGAAAGCAAAGAGTTCGACGGCCAGCACGCCGGTCACGCCGAGGGACTCGGCGATGGTGAGACCCAATTCGGAAGCGCGCTGGGCGAGTTCCGGTGCGAGGCCAGGGGCTGGTGCAATTGCCTCGGCACAAATGCCGTTTTCCTGGCGGGACTGGGTAATCGGCCACACCTTGGCCTCACCGGAGGGGCGGCGGGCAACGAGGATGGACAGCTCACGGGTCAGGTCCACCTTTTCCTCAGCCATGAGAGGGGTTCCGGCTTCGAGCAGCTCGGAAACCAGCTCAAAGCAATTATCAGCGGTGGGGAACCACACACCCTTGCCGTCGTAACCACCGCGGCGGGCCTTGAGGCACACGCGGCCATCGACGGCGTCGAAGAAGGCGCGGGCATCGGCCACCGAGTCGATCGCAGCAAAGCGTGGCACGGGGGCACCAAATGCGGCAAGCTTTTCGCGCATCTTTAACTTGTCCTGCGCGTAAATGAGGGCGGTGGGCTGAGGTTGGACGTTAAAACCGGCGTCGATAAGCGCGGCGGAGTGTTCATTGGGCACATGCTCGTGCTCGAAGGTAATGGCATCCGCGCCCTCGGCCACGCCGCGCAGCTCCTCCAGGGAGGTATAGTCCCCCAGCACCACGTCCGGGGTGACCTGCGCCGCGGAAGAATCCGGCTTGCTGGCTAGAATCCGCAGGTGAATATCGAGCTCCGCGGCGGCCGGCTGCATCATGCGGGCCAGCTGGCCGTCGCCACAAACAGTTACAATAGGCTTTAAGTCACTCACGTCCCCCAATACTAGCCTGGATACTATGTTCACTCGTCATACCATCTTCCAAAATTCACTCATGACCGCTTTGCTTGATGGCATTTATGACGGCGAAATGACCATTTCAGAGCTGCTAGGTAAGGGAAACTTCGGCTTGGGCACCTTCGATGGCCTCGACGGTGAGATGATCATTTTGGACGGCACCTGCTACCAACTGCGGGGCGATGGTTCCGCACAGATTGCAGATTTGGATCAGCGCACCCCCTATGCGGTAGCCACCAATTTTGTTCCTCGCATTACTGCCGACGCCCCCGCGGGCCTGCGCCGCGATCAGCTCTCCGCCTTTATCGATAGGCTCGAGCCTTCCGCCAACTACATGTATGCGGTGCGCATCGTGGGCACTTTTAAGGAGGTCACCACCCGCACGGTGGTCAAGCAGGAAAAACCCTACCCACCGATGTCAGAGGCCGTCGGCGGAGATAAAGAGCTGCACTTTCAGAACGTCGAAGGAGTCATCGGCGGCTTCCGCACCCCCGTTTATGAAAAAGGAATTTCGGTGCCAGGCTGTCACGTGCACTTTATCGACGCCGCCCGCACCTCCGGTGGGCACGTTTTGGACTACGTAGTAGATAAGGCAACGGTTGAGCTTTGCCCCGCCTCTGATTTAGAGCTGCGCCTGCCGCTGACGCAGGAATTTAGCCGCGCCAACCTCTCGCCGGAAGACCTGGATAGCCAGCTGCACACCACTGAGGTTAAAACCAAGGGCGATCATTAATAATCTCAGCCACGCGCTTGGGCTTAGCAACATTAGGGAAATACATGGCGCGGTCCCAACCATGGATGGCTAGAGACACTCCGCCGCGTCGTTTTCGAGCACCGCGAATATCCTGCAGCGGAATCGAATCGATAGTGCGCCCCTCGCGCGCGATGACGCGCCTATTGGTCACTATGAAGCGCTTGCGACGGGCCTTATAAAGCGGGATGACAAAGCGCCAGATTCCCAACAGCGCCCACACCGCGACCAGTCCATTGCGCAGCATCGGGTCTACTGCTTGGACATCGCACCAACCGATGGCAATCCACAGTAGACCGGTAATGAGGATGAGCTCGAGAAAAGGGAAAATCAATGCGCGAAAAGGCGCGGAGACATCTGCGCGCTTGATCTCGCCTTGGCCCATCTTCATTAATCCCATAGCTATGGATGCTACCTCCCGTGTCTCTTGTGCGGTCTACTGCTGTGGGCGCAGATGCGTGACATCGCCCGCGGAATAGTACTCACCAGCGACCATGATGCGGCCGTCCTCGCCGATTTCATCCACGTGCCCAATAACATCGCCGGATGGAGTTTCTAGGCGCACCTGTTGTCCCAGTGAGGAACACACCGCACGGTAATCGCGCAGGAGCTGCGGATCGTGGTTCTCCCACTGCACAATACGACGGCGCAGGTTCTTCAGCACGTTAATGGCGAGCTCGGTGCGGTCGGTATCGCGGCCTTCGAGCGCGAGCGAGGTGGCCTTTTCAATCGGCAGGTCCTCGCGGGTCAAGGTGACATTGATGCCCATTCCTACGACGACGCGCGCAGAGGGCGCGGCACCGCCTACGGCTTTATTGAGCTCCGCCTTATTGACTTCGGTTTTATTTACTTCCGCCTTGTTGACCTCAGCCTTATTAAGTTCAGCCTCGCCCACTTCCACCTTGGTGAGCTCGGTCTTTGGCGCGGCTTTGAAAGCCTGGCCCACGGGTCCAGCCTCAGCGAGGATGCCGCACAGCTTATTGCCATCGATATGCACATCATTCGGCCACTTGAGCACGGTGCCCTCGATGGAATCGGTGACCGCCAAGCCCGCGGCCAGAGGTAGGGTGCCCAAGTGATCGAGAGATTCCGGCAGCAAAAGCACAGAGAAAATGACTTGCGAACCGGCCGGCGCGGTCCAAGAGCGGCCAAGACGTCCCTTGCCGGAAAGTTGTTCGTCGGCAAGCAGCACGGTGCCATCCGCAACGTTGGTGGCCTGCATCAAGTCGGTATTGGTGGAGCCGGTCTTTTCCACGAAATCGATGGTGGTGAAATCATCGGCCAATGCGGTGCGAATGCGTTCCAAATCAAGTGCAGTCATAAGTCTTAAGGATACCGGCCACCAATGGTGCTAGTGTGTTGCGCATGGCAAAGGTCACTTTTGAAAAGGTCAATATCACCTACCCTGGCGCGAGCGCGCCCACGGTAAAGGACTTGGACCTCGAAATCGCGGACGGCGAGTTTCTGGTGCTCGTTGGTCCTTCGGGCTGCGGTAAATCCACGACGCTGCGCGCACTGGCGGGATTAGAGCCGACATCGAGCGGCCGCATCACCATTGATGGCAAGGACGTGACCAACTTAGAGCCAGGCGATCGCGATATCGCCATGGTCTTCCAGAATTATGCGCTTTACCCACACCTGACAGTAGAACAAAACATGGGCTTTGCTTTGAAGCTGGCAAAGTTGCCCAAGGCCGACATCAAGTCCAAGGTACACGCAGCTGCGGAGACACTCGGTCTGACCGATTACCTCAAGCGCAAGCCCAAGGACCTTTCCGGTGGCCAGCGCCAGCGCGTGGCCATGGGCCGCGCCATTGTGCGCGAGCCGAAGGCCTTCCTCATGGATGAGCCACTATCCAACCTGGATGCCAAGCTGCGCGTCCAGACCCGCGCCGAGTTGGCCAGCCTGCAGCAGCGACTGGGTACGACGACGATATACGTCACCCACGACCAGGTAGAGGCGATGACCATGGGTGACCGTGTGGCGGTGCTCAAGGACGGCGAGCTGCAGCAAGTTGCCCCGCCGCGCGAGCTTTATGACGCCCCCGCAAACGAATTCGTCGCCGGTTTCATCGGATCGCCAGCCATGAATATCTTTGACTACAACGGCGGCCGCGTAGGTGTACGCCCAGAAAAGATGTTTATCAACAAGGGTCCAGTGGGTTTCCAAGGCGTGGTGGACATTGTGGAAGAGCTGGGCGCCGAGTCCTATGTCTACGTCACCGAGGGCGAAAACCGCTTTGTTGCTCGCGCCGAAGGTACCCCACCACAGCGCGGCGAAGATGTCGTACTGACATTCAACCCGCGCGAAGCACTCCGCTTTGACCCAGAAACGGGGCGCCGTATCTCACAGGATTAGCCCCACGGCGGACACTGGGCCACAGTGCCGCAGGTACGTAGTCCAACCTCCCGCCGCCCCTTTACTACCCCCATTTAGAGTTAAATAGGTCAAAATTATCCACCTTTCGATTTCCGTATTTTAGGTTTAAAGAACCGAAAGTTTTCCGAAAGGTGAATTCCATGAAGAGATTCCTGCTTCGCACCACCGTTGCGACTACTGCAGTTCTGGCTCTGGCCGGCTGCTCTTCGTCCTCCTCCGATTCCGCTGCGGGCGATTCCTCCGAAGGCGGGGCGGATGCGCACGGCCCCATCACTTTTGCCATGGGCAAAAATGACACGGACAAGGTGACCCCCATCATCGAAAAGTGGAACGAGCAGCACCCAGACGAGAAGGTCACGCTCAAGGAGCTGGCCGGCGAGGCTGACGCCCAGCGCGAGACCCTCGTGCAGTCCCTGCAGGCGGGCAGCGATGACTACGATGTCATGGCGCTGGACGTCGTGTGGACCGCGGAGTTCGCTGCCAACCAGTGGCTCCAGCCGCTCAATGGTGATTTTGAAACCAATACGGATGAGCTACTGCCGGCCACCGTAGAGTCCGCCACCTATAACGACGTCCTCTACGCGCTGCCGCAGAACACCAATGGTCAGCTGCTTTTCCGCAATACCAAGCTCGCGGATAAGGCTCCCGAGAAGTTCGCAGATCTCAAATCTGCATGTAAGGCGCTGGAAGACGGCAAGAACTGTCTGACCACCCAGCTCAAGCAGTATGAAGGCCTTGCGCTCAATACCGCTGACTTCATGGAAGGCTGGGGCGGCTCTGTCTTGGATAAGGACGGCAATGTCACCGTGGATTCCAAGGAAGCCAAAGACGGCCTGCAGGCCATGGTGGATGCGTACAAGGAGGAGACCATCTCCAAGGACTCCACCGCCGCCACCGAGGAAGAAACCAATATGGCCTTCACCGAAGGCAAGACCGCCTTCGCCGTGAACTGGCCATATATGTACTCCAATGCGGTTGATGCCGGCGTCGACGTCGAGGTCCAGGCCCCACTGGGCAAGGACGGCGTAGGCGTTTCCACGCTGGGTGGCTACAACAACGGTATCAATATCAACTCCAAGAATAAGGGCACTGCGCTCGACTTTATGAAGTTCATCATCAACGAAGACAACCAGAAGTCCTTCGCGGAGCAGTCCTTCCCACCGGTCTTGGCCTCCATCTACGATGACCCGCAGCTACAGCAGGAGTTCCCATACCTGCCGGCGCTCAAGGAGTCCTTGGAGAACGCGGCACCGCGCCCGATTTCCCCGTTCTACTCGGCGATTTCTAAGGCCATCCAGGACAATGCCTACGCTGCATTGACGGATGACAAGTCGGTCGATGATGCCACCGCCGATATGAAGGCGGCCATCGAATCGGCTTCCCAGGGTTAAATTCCCAATCCGGGTGAGGTAGGCGGGCATACCGCCGCCTCACCCTTTGTGGTTTTCACTCCCCTATTGGGGATAGAATCTAGCCAATAGACAGCATTTCTTTAACAGAAAGGCGGACCAGCGTGGCTATAGCTTCGCCGACTGCGTCCAAGGGGACGCCGAAAGGGGCGTCGGCAAGAGCGCCGAAACCCCAGCGCAAAAATTACGGGCGCGTGGCCGGGCTGATTGCTCCGGCGCTCATCGTGCTCGCCGTCATCATCGGCTACCCCATCATCCGCGCCATCTTCCTGTCCTTCCAAGGCAATAGGCACCTCAACCCGCAGACGGGGCTTTTTGAGGAAGGCGGTTTTGCCGGACTGGAAAATTACCTGTACTGGATCAATAACCGATGCGTTTCCGGTACCGGCCAGATTTCCACCTGCCCACCGGGGGTTATCGCCACAGATTTCTGGCCCGCAGTCAAGATTACGCTCTTTTTCACCGTCGTTACCGTGCTGCTGGAGACCATCCTGGGTATGCTGATGGCTCTCATCATGAATGGTGAGTACCGCGGCCGCGGCCTCGTGCGTGCGGCGGTACTTATCCCCTGGGCCATTCCAACGGCCGTCACGGCCAAGCTATGGCAGTTCATGTTTGCCCCGGATGGCATCGTCAACTCGCTGCTTGGAGCACAGATCGCCTGGACCACGGACCCGTTCTACGCCCGCCTGGCCGTCATCATCGCGGATGTGTGGAAGACCGCCCCGTTTATGGCACTGCTTATCCTGGCGGGCCTGCAGATGATTCCTAAGGACGTCTACGACGCCGCCCGCGTGGACGGCGCCAATCGTATCCAGACGTTCTTCCGGATCACTCTCCCGCTGGTGCGCCCGGCGCTCATGGTGGCCGTACTCTTCCGCACCCTGGACGCACTGCGCATGTATGACCTGCCGGTCATCATGATTTCTAGCTCCTCCAACTCCCCTACCGCGACCATCTCGCAGCTGGTGGTGGAGGATATGCGCCAAGGCAACTTCAATTCCGCCTCCGCGCTCTCCACCCTCATTTTCCTTCTTATCTTCGTCGTCGCCTTTATCCTCATTCGCTTCCTTGGTGCGGATGTCTCCGGCAGGAAGGCAGCTAAATAATGCGTAAATTCGAACACTTCGCCGGCATCATTTTCATCATGTTCTGGGGCCTCGCTCCCTTCTACTGGATGCTGGTAACCGCGCTGCGAGATCAGCGATTCACCTTTGATACCACGCCATGGCCTACCCATGTCACGCTGGATAATTTCCGCGATGCCTTGGCTACCGATAAGGGAAATGACTTCCTTGCCGCGCTCGGTAACTCGCTTCTCATCTCACTGATTACCACCGCGGTGGCCGTGCTCATCGGTGTCTTTACCGCCTATGCGCTCTCCCGTTATGACTTTCCTGGCAAGGGAATCGTGACCGGCATTATTCTGGCCGCCTCCATGTTCCCGGCCATTGCCTTGGTCACCCCGCTCTTCCAGCTCTTTGGCAACCTGGAGTGGATTGGTACCTACCGCGCAATGATCATCCCCAATATTTCCTTTGCGCTTCCTCTCACGGTCTATACGCTGCTGAGCTTCTTCCGCCAACTTCCCTGGGAACTGGAAGAAGCAGCCCGGGTAGATGGAGCCTCGCGTTCTCAAGCTTTCCGTTTGGTGCTATTGCCACTGGCGGCGCCAGCGCTGTTTACCACCGCGATCATCGCCTTTATCACCACGTGGAATGAGTTCATGCTGGCCAAGCAGCTCTCCACCACCGATACTGAGCCGGTGACCGTGGCCATTGCACGCTTCTCCGGCCCCTCGGCCTTTGAGTACCCCTATGCCGCGACCATGGCCGCTGGCGCGCTGGTTACCATCCCACTGGTCATCATGGTGCTCATCTTCCAGCACCGCATCGTCGCTGGCCTGACCGCAGGTGGTGTCAAGGCCTAATGCGCAGGGCCATGCTGTGGGATACCGCGCTGGGCTTCCTTGGTTTCTTCAGCATCCTCGCGGTTATTCAGGCCATCATCAACCTCTTTCACGACTCCCCCTCCATCTGGCCCGGTCTCGTGGCCGGAGTACTGTGCCTTCTTACCTACCTAACCTGGCGGGCCAAAAGAAAGGACCTTTCATGAGCTGGTACCACAATGCAGTCTTCTACCAGGCCCTCGTCGGCTCGTTTAAGGCCGATGGTGATAAGGAGGTAGGAACGCTGCGCGGGGTCATCGATAAGCTGGACTACCTTCAATGGCTCGGCGTGGACTGCCTGTGGCTTTCGCCGTTTTATGCCAGCCCCTTGCGCGATGATGGCTACGATATTGCGGACTACTACTCCATCCACCCAGATTATGGCACGATGGAGGATTTTGAAGAGCTCATTGCGGAGCTGCACCGCCGTGGCATGCGCATTATGACGGACTTGGCGCTCAACCACACCAGCTCCGATCACCCATGGTTCCAGGCCTCCCGCACGGATCCCACAGGCCCCTATGGCGATTTCTACGTCTGGGGCGATGACCCGGAGCGCTACCCCGAAATCCGCGTCATTTTCACTGACGTGGAGACTTCCAACTGGACTTGGGATGACAAGCGCGGCCAGTACTACTTCCACCGCTTTTATTCCCACCAGCCGGATTTGAACTACGATAACCCGGCCGTGCAGGAGGAAGTATTCAAAATTTTGTCTTTCTGGATGGACAAGGGCTTGGACGGTCTGCGCCTCGATGCTATTGCTTATCTCTTTGAGCGCGATGGTGTAGGCGGTGAGTCCCTGCCGGAGACCATCGAGTTTGTGGAAAAGATTCGCTCCTTCATGGATGCGCACTACCCGGAAGCCGTGCTCATCGCGGAGGCCAACCAGCCGCCGGCCGAAACCATGCAATTCTACGGCCAGGGCGAGCGCTTCCACATGGTCTTCAACTTCCCGGTCATGCCGCGGTTGTATCAGGCTTTGGCGCTTGGCGACGCCACCCCGGTCTACTCCATCCTCGACGAACTTCCTTCCCTACCGGAAGGGTGCCAGTGGGGCACCTTCTTGCGCAACCACGATGAGCTCACCTTGGAAATGGTGGACGATACCGTGCGAGATCTGATGTACCAGGCGTACCTGCCAGAAGACAATATGCGCGCGCACGTGGGTATTGCCCGCAGGCTTATGCCACTGATGAACGGCGACCGCCGCAAGGTGGAACTGATGTTTTCACTGCTGATGACCCTGCCGGGCGCACCGTTTATCTACTACGGCGATGAGATTGGCATGCTCGATGACACGACACTTCCGGACCGCTATGCGGTCCGCACCCCCATGCAGTGGGACGATTCCGAACACGCCGGTTTCAGCATCAATGCGCCATCCCGGCTGCCGGTTGTAGGCGGAACGTCTGTGGCCGCCCAGATTGAAGACGCCGCCTCGTTGCTCAATACTGTGCGCTCCATGATCGCCGAGCGCCATGCCCACTCTGATCTCGGTACCGCGCCGTGTGAGCCGGTTGAGACCGGCGAAGAGGCCGTCCTTGGCTACCAACGCGGTGATCTGCTGTGCCTGCACAACTTCAGTGATCGTTCCATCGATCTCGGCCCAGTGGGGCTCGGCGCTTATGGCTACGCTTGGCTACCTGCCTAACCCCTGTCCTCTCGACTCAAGCTTCCGAAAGCGCCTAGCCGAAAGAAAAGCGCCTCGCCAGTCCTTTCAGATTGGCGAGGCGCTTCCTTAATGGGGTGGATTAGTTCCACTCAGGGGCGTCTTCCAAGCGCAGCTCAGAGTAGCGCGCTTCTGGCACGGAGGCCGAGTACGGCTTGCCCTGGGCTTCCCACTGCTGGTCAGAGTTGCAACGAACGTCCTGACCGTCAGTATCGAGCATGGTAAAGCCCCACACCAGCTTGCCCTGCGAATTCGCTGGCAGGGTGTACGGACCAACCACCTGGTTTAGCTTCCAGTGCTGCTCACTGACGTAGTTGAAGCCATAGGTCTTGGTCAACACCTTGGCCAGATCACCGGTACCCTCAACGGAGCCGGAGACCTCGATGGTCTGGGTGCGGGCCTTGGTGACGGTGTGCTTGACCGGCACTTCCTCGGCATTGCGATTAGCCACGCTGGTGGCGTCGGTCTGCTTGAACCAGCGGCGCTTTGCCGTGACGTAGGTGCCGTTTTCACCCGGCGTCGAGCAATGTGTGCCCGGCTTATAATCGTCGTTCCAGCGCTGGGGCAGCTCGAAGTCCCCACCGAAATCAGCGGCGTGGGCAACAGGAGCGGCCACCAGGCTCAGCGCCGCAAGGGCGCTGGCGATGGACGTCTTGCTCATGTTTAGCCCCAATCGTTGTTATCGCGAGTGGAAACCTCGACGTGGCGTTCCTTCGGCAGAGAAGCCGTGAAGGTGCCGCCATTAGCCTGCCACTTGTGGTCGGAGCCACACACGGTCTTCTGACCTTCGAAATCAGAAACAACCCAACCGGCGCGCAGCACGGCAGTCTTGCCCGGAGCAATGTTGTACGGACCAACCTGCTCGCCTACCTCGTAGGACTGACTATCGGTGTAGCTGGAAGAGAAGGTGAAATTAATGAGATCCAACAGCTTGAAATCGACGCCAGCAGACACGTTCCAAGTCTTTGTCTTGGTCTCCTTGATAGAACGGGTGACAGGCAATGGCTCATCGTTGTAGTTGGACACAGTCCAGGAACCGGCGGAGCCATCAAAATAGGTGCGCTTGATCTTTACGGTCTGGCCGGTGTCACCTGGGTTGGAGCAGCGCTCGCCGATGGTGGTCGGGTTAGCTGGGCCTAGGTCGCGCTGTGGTAGGGCGTTAGCGGCCGGAGCGAAGATCAGGCCGGAGGCAACGGCGAGAGCCGCGGTGGTAGAAGCAATCTTGGACTTGAACATGGAACTTTCTCCTTGTGTAGGTGTGGTGGGGTTTAGTAGATGGTCTGGGTCGGAACCGGCAGGTCGCGGAATTCGTCCGGAGTGACGTCCTCAGTACGGGTATTGCCGGCCTTATCGGTGATCTTGGCCTCTGCCCAGAACCCACTCGGGGCGGAGGTCTGCTTGTAGTTAGAGGTGAGGTCGTAGTTTCCGCTCTTGCCGCAGTGAATCTCGCGGTAGTTGATGCGGGTCATGGTGGTGCCATACTCCACGCGCACGCGCTCGCCTGGCTTGAGGTCAACGTGCTTGAGCTCGGTGCCGACCGGCATGTAGGCGCGCTTTACGGCACCGACGGACTCCAGCCAGCCCTTCGGAATATCGCCGCGGTTGCCCTGCCAGTTGGTGTACGGGGCGTGCTCGGCGCCAACGACGAAGTCAGTCACTGGGGCGAATTCATAATCGCCCTTGGACCAGTTGAGGAAGTCGGTGGAGTAGCCGGCCTTGCGGTAGGTCGGCTTTACAGCGGTGATGTCCAGCGGGTACCAGGAGGTATCGCCAGCTTCACACTTATCGCCTTCCTTTGGCCAGGATGGATCGCGCTGCAGTTCCGCGGCCGGCTGCATGATCTCATCCTTTTTAGGATCGGCAATCTTTTCTAGGCTCGGGCCGGATACGGAGGTGTAGGTACCCTCGATCGGCTTGGAGTTTGCCCCCGGAGAGCGGGAAGGAATTTCCATGGCCAGATCGGACACGGAGCCATCTGCCTTAATGATGTAGGCAAAGGCGTAACGCTCGGCCGGGCCCTTACCGCGGATGACGTTGGCACCCGGGATGTTTTCCAGGCGGTCATCATTGCAGCCCACGAACATGGAGATGAAGTCCTTTTCGATGACCCCGTACTCGACGCGGAAGGACTCACCCGGCTTCAGCTTCACTGGGCCGAAAGTTTCTTTATCGCGCCAACCATTGGTCATCTTCAGACCAATATCGGACTTGGCGGTGGTGTCCCAACCAGAAGGCAGCTTGGCCTTAGAATTGGCATCAATCTCGTGATTGGTACCGGTTTCTACCTCGGCGGTGTAGGGCACTTCTTGATTGGTGGTGTTTTTGAACTGCAGGGTGCCATCGCTCATGTAGCGGCGGCCGGTTTCTGCAAAGCGCCATTCGCGCTCGACATTGTCGCCAGCGGCACTGCAGCTCTTATAGAGGTTGGAAATGGGATATGCCTGCGGCATCGGGGGAATATCTCCCGCGTGCGCCACTGGCGTGAAGAGAGCCGCTACGGCGAGCGGTGCGAGCAAGCGCAGTCCCTTTTTAATCACCAGAAGACCGTCCTTAATAGATCGTTAAAAAACAGGGGAAACATTCATGAAGACTCAGATAATAATAAGGGATTACAAGACTCACATCAATAGTTGAATGAAAACTTTTCTAATCTTTTTACCTCCCTTGAGGTGCAACAATTAGCGCTCACCTGCCCAGCGCCCTAAAATGTTTACACTGGTCACCACCCCCACAATAGGGTAAGCGAGCGGGGTGCCATTCAAGGAATTCCCAGGTTTAATGCTTAGTCCACGGTGCGGTGGCAAGTACCACATAAACGATTTTCACTCCTCGCTCTTGCTGCCTTTCATTCCGCATTGACCGGGGTGCGCTAGTAGTGTGGGGGCCTATGACTGACCTGAAAACCACCGCCGGCAAGATCGAGGACCTGGACGCCAAGCTTGCCGAGTCCCGCGCACCGCTGGGAGAAGGCGAGCCGGCCGCCCGCACCCGCGTGACGCAGCTGCTCGATGAGGGCTCCTTTGTGGAAACGGACGCACTGGCCCGCCACCGTTCCACCGACTTCGGCCGCGAGCATGACCGCCCCTATACAGATGGCGTGGTTACCGGCTACGGCACCATCGATGGCCGCCGCGTATGCGTCTTTAGCCAGGACGGAGAAATCTTCGATGGAACGATGGGTGAGGTTTATGCCGAAAAGCTCACCAAGATTTATGACCTCGCCATCAAGACCGGTGTTCCCGTTATCGGCATTTATGAATCCACCGGCCCGCGTGTACAAGAAGGCATCGTCACCATGGCTGGATACGCCCGCCTCATGGCGCGTGTCTCCCAAGCCTCGGGCCTCATTCCGCAGATCTCCGTTATCGCAGGCAATACCAGCGGCATTGCGGCGTTCGCGCCGACGTTTGCTGATGTCCTTATAGTCACCCAAGGCACCGCCCTCCACCAGGCTGCCAGCCACGTGGCCGGCGCGGAGCCAGAGACCTTTGGCGGCGCCGCAGCCCACGCAGAGTCCGGCACCGCTCACCTGGTGGCCAGCGACGACAAGCAGGCTTTGTCCCTCGTGCGCGACGTTTTGGCTTACTTCCCCGCCAATAACCGCGCAGAGGCGCCGCGTGTGGATGCCGGTAGCGTCGCGGACTTTGATCTCAATAGCGTCATCCCGGATACCGCCGCGCAGGCCTATGACATAAACGATGTCATTAAGGCTGTAGTCGATGAGGGGTCATTCTTCGAACTCTCTGCAGAAGCGGCCCAAAATATCGTCACTGGCTTTGCCTACATCGATGGCCGCACCGTCGGCATCGTTGCCAACCAGCCGCTAGCATTGGCCGGTGCACTGGATTCCGCCGCCGCAGAAAAAGCCGCGCGCTTCGTGCGCACGTGCGATGCCTTCAATACTCCCATCGTGGAATTCGTGGACTCCCCAGGCTTTGTGCCTACCCCGGAAGAGGAAAAGGCAGGCCTGCTTCGCAGGGCGTCGAAGTTTGCCTATGCGCAGGCCGAAGCGAGCGTCGGCAAGCTCACTGTAATTACCCGCAAGGCTATTGGCCCGGCCTACGTATTTATGGGTGCAAAAGACCTGGGGGCGGACCTGGTCTACGCGTGGCCCACCGCAGAAATTGCCGTCACCCAAGCCTCCCAGGCTTCCCTGGCCATCTATGGCTCTGAGGAAAAGGAAGAAGAGATGGACGAGCTCTTCTTGCACCCGTATGCCGCTGCGGAGCGCGGGCTGGCCGATAATGTCATCGAGCCTTCCGCCACCCGCCACTACCTGGTGGAAGGCCTGCGTCTGCTAGAGCGCAAGGCCGTGGCGCAGGTACCCAAGAAGCACGGAACTGTTTAGGAGGCGAGATGTCTACGCCTGAAATCAAGGTAGTAAAGGGCAATCCCACTGAAGACGAGCTCGCGGCCCTGCGCACGGTGTTGGCGCAGATGAGTGCAAAGCACTCGGGTGCTATCGGCGAGCGCAATGAATGGGGCAACCCGGCTGAGCGCTTCGAGCGCTTTGGGTCGCAGCGCATTTATAATCCCTCCGCTTTCCATACAGTGCGGTACTTCTAATGCGGCTCATCCTCGCCTCCCAATCGCCCTCGCGTGCGTCCATCTTGCGCGGCGCGGGCGTAGAACCTGTCTTGGAACCGGCCGACATTGATGAGCGCTCCCTTGAAGCCTCGCTCGCCGGCCGCCCACCGGCCGATATCGTGGCGGCCCTAGCGACAGCCAAGGCCGAAAAGGTGGCCGAGCGCTACCCCACCGAGCCCGTCATCGGCGGCGATTCTATGCTGTTGCTCGGCGGCGAGTTACAAGGCAAACCGCACGCCGAGGAAGCCACCATCGAACGCTGGCACCAGCAAGCCGGCCGCACGGCCGAGCTGCTTACCGGCCACTGCCTCCTCTTTGGCGATAGGCGCCATGTGGAAACATCTACCACCACGGTTCACTTTGCCCACGCCAGCGAAGCCGATATCGCAGCGTATGCCCGATCCGGTGAGCCACTCCAGTGCGCCGGTGCTTTTACTTTGGAGGCAATGGGCGGCTGGTTCATTGACCGCATCGAAGGCGATCCTTCCTCCGTTATTGGGCTTTCCCTGCCGGTGGTGCGCCGCGCGCTGTATTCATTTGACCTTAACGTCTCCGATTTCTGGTAGCTGCGCGCCGGCGTCGCTACAGTGGGGTGGCATGGAAATGAAAGACATGCTTGCCCCGAAACCCATTGAGCTGCCAGCCGATCCCGGTGCGGACTCCACCTCGGATCTCGCCGCCGGCATCGTTGCCCATCCGGATTCTCCGCTGCTGTGGGCCTTGCTTGCTGAGCAAGAGCTTAAGCAGCAGGAGGGCGCTGAGCCAGCCGCTTTCATCACCGCCTACGCCTACGCGCGCACGGGCTACCACCGTAGCCTGGACCGCCTGCGCGGGAATGGGTGGAAGGGCTGGGGCCCGGTCCCCTTCTCCCACGAACCGAACCAGGGCGTGCTGCGCGCCATCGCCGCCCTCGGCCATGCCGCTAAGGCCATCGGCGAGGACGATGAGTACGACCGCATTCGCCAAATGCTTTCCGACGCCGACCCAGACAGCGTCGCCACCCTCCTCGACTAGACTTGGAGAGCCGCCATGCCTGCCGTGCCTCCTCGCCGCTTACGGCGATTCTCTGCCGCTCTGCTGCTTGCCACTTCCCTGCCACTAGCGCTTAACGCCTGCGGTTCCCAAGAGGATTCTTCTTCCTCCGAACAGCCAGTCTTTTCCAGCCAAGCACCGGCCGAGACTGAAGCGTCCGGAGCGGACGACGCCGCTTCTACTAAGGCGTCATCCCCGTCAGACTCCACCGACAAAGGTGAAAAGGCCACCACGCAGCAACAGGAAAAGGGCAAAGACCGCGAATGCGCGGAACTGCCCAACGACCCGCGCAAGGTTTATGCCTCTGGCACCGCACCTGGGCGCATGCCCGCTGACGATGGCAGCGATTTCAACTTTTGGATCGGCGATATCGAGAACGCCTATGATCCCTGCGCCACGATTAGCTGGATCATTTTCCGCGGTTCATTGGGCGATGTGGAAGGTCCGGCAGGCACCGGCGCCTCAATGGTTGATGGACTCGCCCTCTATGTCAACGGTGCTCCGGCCAAGGACATGTCCGTCTTCGAAAAGGTAGAAAACGTCACCTCGGTCTCTGACGACCAAGTCGATTTCACCTGGGGAGAGCGCAGCCGCTCCACCGCGGAGGGCATTACCGCGCACCACACCGTGCGCCTACAGGCACAAGGCGACACCATTGCACCAGTTTCTGGTGAAGTCGAGGAATTCAACAAGATGTGGGTTGATCTTCCCAGTTACCAGCTTGGAACTTACGACTAGCCTTTAGCCAGCCCGCAAAAGGCCTCGGACTCTACGACAAGCGCCCCAGTACAATCTGCTGGGGCGTTCCTCATTTCTCGCATTGCCACTCGCTTTGTTCAGCGAGCCACTCATCGCAAAAGATTAGTCCATTTTGTCGAGGATATCGCCGGTGTTTTGGGCGATCCGCACGTTTGCCACCATAGCCTCTAGGAACAGCCTGATAGCCACCATAAAAGCGTAGAAGATGATGGTGCTCAGGACCGCTAGGAAGATGAAAGCAAAAATGCTTCCGAAGATGGCGGACGCGGAGTCCTCCTCGATGCCATAAATGCCCATGCCGGTAGCGAATAAGAAGGCACCGAGAAGGTGCAGAATCCACATGATTCCACCAAGAATCATGGCGACCTTATAGATCTCCTTCACGTGGGTGATGGTCAAGAAGTGCTTGAACTCGAACTCAAAAAGTCCGCCCAAGAGCCCATCCTTTTTGGCCAAGCCCTTGAGAGCACCGCTCATGCGACTGTTCTTATTATCCAAATCCTGGTCAGAATTGGCAGGAGCAGCGCTAACCGAAGGGAACTCTCCGAATCCTTGCCCCGTTCCCTGCTGTTGAGCGTAACCGCCAAAAGCCGGTTGCTCGTTCGTGGACTGGGCGGAACCGAATTGGTTGCCGTTCGCAGCAACGTCCGTCGATGCCGAATCCGTAAATGGGTTATGCGCACGGGAGGCAGCGCCCTGACCTGCGGCGGAAGACTGCGTGGCCCAGAAATCGGAGTTGCCGGTACTTGGAGATGCCGCAGAAGCAGCCGAACTAGCCCGCTCGGCTGGCTTCTGAGAGGAAAGATCCCGCGAGTTTCCAGAATCACCAAACTGATCAGTGTGACCAAATGACTTCGTTTCATCTACATCGAAAGAGCCAAACTCCTTGGTCTCATTCACCTCGGCAGCGCTGGCTCCCTCAGCGTTTTTCGCAGCATCCCCAGCGCGGTGGTGCGGAGTTTCGGAAAAATCGCGCGGGGAAAAATCCTTCGGGAAACCGTCGGAATTGAAGTCATTATCAGCCATTATGCGGTCCTCAAAATGTTTTAGGGATGGTAGGAAAATGCCCCACGGTCTCCCGTGGGGCTACTTGGCAGGATACAGCTAGCGCTAGGCGTTCGCGTCCTGAACGCGTCGAATTGCCTCGGCGGCAACCTTTTCTTGGATTCCCATGTCCAGCTCGGAAGTGAAGCCAACGCAGGAGCAGTTGATCTCGCCGAGGACGTAGGTGTCGGTGCCATCGGGGGCGTCATCAAGCATGAAGTCCGCAGTCCAAATCAGCGGAACATCCTTGGTATCGCCGAGCTTCTCTGCGATAACGGGGCGCGCCTTATCAAACATCTCCAGCAGTTCCGGCCACGATTCCGGCTTATCGTAGGTGTACTTGGCACCAGAGAAGAGCGTTGCGGAGAAGTTATCGCCGCCTTCCGCTGGCTTCTTGTGCACAATGAATACCGGCTCATTGCCCACGAGCAGGATGCGGATTTCGCCCTCTACAATGCGCGGCATAAAGCGCATATCCACCAGCATGCCGTTATCGCCCACAATGTACTGGTCGCAGAAGTCCATGAAAGCACCCAGCTTGTAGTCATGGGTCTGGTTATCCACTGCCTCGGTGCACTTCAAAGCGGTATCGAGCGGGAGCGCAGTCCCCGGCTCAACGGACTGGGCAAGATCCGTATCCGCGAGGCGCACGCGCCAAATGCCTTCACCCGTGGAGCCGCGGTTTTGCTTGAGCACGCGCTCGCCATAGGACAGCGAGGTGGGGAAGGTATTATGCAGCTCTTCCACCTCGTAGTACGCGGCAGTATCGTCCGGCACCAGCGGGGTGTCATTGAGCTTAACCAGGGCGTCCTTGGCGCCATAGGCCATCATGTCCGCCGGAGTGGACATACCTACCAGGCCGGCATCTGCCAGCTTGCTCAGCAATTCGAAGTAGCCCTTCTCACCGCCGGGGATATTGCCGGGGTTGACGCGGGAGATATAGGCATCAAAGTTTTCAGAAACCTGAGTGTAGATCTCTTCAGACTTGTCCGGATGGAAGTAGATTACCTCTGCCTCCCAGCCTTGTTCCTTGATCGCATTGACGATTGGCATGGTGTCTTTGCGGTGGCCATCTGCGCCTTTATCCGAGCCGCCTTCTACCTCAAATACAACAATTGCCTTGTGCACTTGCAGTTCCCTTCATAGGTGGTGTTCATAGCACGTTGTCGCACCATATCCCGAGTTTATCCCAGCTCTTCTTCCTCCGCGCGCCCAACTGCCCCCTCCCTTTAACCCCGCCGGCCGGCGGCCCCAATCACCGGTTAAAACCTGTATCTCAGGCCACAGGAATAATGCCCGAGTGATCATCACGGGAAAAATCGGGTTAAAGTGGTGGGAGCGAATTATTAACCCTTATAGGAAAGGCAGGCGGACAGTGGCTGACGTTGATCCCTATCCCCCATTCCAGGAATACGCACATCCCGAACGCCTCGTGTCTGCACCGTGGCTGTCCGCACGCCTAGGCATCAAAGGCCTGCGCGTTATTGAGGTGGATGAAGACTCGCTCCTCTATGACATTGGCCATATCCCCACTGCCACCCGCATTAACTTCCGCACGGAACTACTTAGCCCACTTACCCGTGATTTCATCGACGGAGAAGAATTCACTTCCCTAATGCGAGAGAAGGGCATTAACGCCGACGATACGATTGTTCTTTACGGCGACAAGTCCAATTGGTGGGCTGCCTACGCCCTGTGGGTATTTACCCTCTTCGGGCACAAGGACGTTCGCCTGCTCGATGGCGGCCGCAATGCGTGGATGGCCGAGGAACGCGATACCTCTTTCATGGTTCCAGACTTCCCAGCATCCGAATATCCCGAAGTAAGCCGCGATGACTCTATGCTGCGCGCCTTCGTAGATCAGGTGCGCGAGACCGAAGGCACGCTCGTAGACACCCGCAGCCCAGAAGAGTTTGCGGGCGAGGCCACCGAACACGATCCCAATGGCGATTCCGCCTACGGCACCACCATGCGCCACGGCCATATCCCTAGCGCGATCAACCTCGAGTGGGATCGTTCCACCTACCCCAACTCCTGCTTCCGCTCGGCCGAAGAGCTTCAGGTCAATTACGGAATGTTGGAGCCTGAATCTGCCACAATCCTCTATTCCCACGTGGGCGCCCAAGCCGCGCATACGTGGTTTGTACTCACGCATCTTTTGGGATTCACAAAGGCGCAGGTCTACGATGGTTCGTGGTCTGAGTGGGGCAATATGGTGAAAATGCCGATTGAGCGTTAGTTTTTCGGTTTAGCCGTATAAGCCCATGTCCACACTGGATGTGGGTTTATTTTTGTTCAAAAATGTCCCCCTTGCGTGCGTGAAAATTAACTCATGCTTTTGTGTGCAAGAATAGATTGCGTATTCAACCTAATGTGTTCAGGAGGTTGCTGCCGTGGCAGTAGAAACCAAAAAGATCTCAAAGGTTCTCGTAGCGAACCGCGGTGAGATCGCCGTTCGCGTGATCCGCGCGGCCCGCGACGCTGGCATTGCTTCCGTCGCCGTCTACGCCGAGCCAGACGCCCAGGCACCTTTCGCCTCGCTTGCCGACGAAGCCTTTGCACTCGGGGGCACCACTTCTGCCGAGTCCTACCTCGTCTTTGACAAGATTTTGGACGCCGCAGAAAAATCCGGCGCAGATGCCATTCACCCCGGCTACGGTTTCCTATCCGAAAACGCCGACTTTGCCCAAGCCGTCATTGACGCCGGTTTGACCTGGATTGGCCCCTCTCCTGAGTCCATCCGCAACTTGGGCGATAAGGTCACCGCGCGACACATCGCCGAGCGCGCCGAGGCCCCTATGGCCCCGGGTACTAAGGATCCGGTAGCCGGTGCCGATGAGGTGCAGTCTTTCGCCATGGAATACGGCCTTCCCGTTGCCATCAAGGCGGCCTTTGGCGGCGGCGGTCGCGGCATGAAGGTGGCCTACTCTGCAGAGGAAATCCCCGAGCTCTTTGAATCTGCTACCCGCGAGGCTACCTCCGCCTTCGGTCGCGGCGAGTGCTTCGTGGAGCGCTATCTGGACCGCGCCCGCCACGTCGAGGCTCAGGTGCTGGCGGATAAGCACGGCAATGTGGTCGTCGTCGGCACGCGCGATTGCTCCCTGCAGCGCCGCTTCCAAAAGCTAGTCGAGGAAGCCCCCGCGCCTTTCCTTACCGATGAGCAACGCACCTCCATCCACGAGTCTGCCAAGCGCATCTGCCGCGAGGCCGGCTACTACGGCGCCGGCACCGTTGAGTACCTGGTGGGCGCCGATGGCCTCATTTCCTTCCTCGAGGTCAATACTCGCCTGCAGGTGGAGCACCCCGTATCCGAGGAAACCACCGGCCTCGACCTCGTACGCGAGCAGTTCCGCATCGCCGAGGGCCACGAGCTTTCCCTGCAGGAAGACCCCGCCCCGCGCGGCCATGCTTTCGAGTTCCGCATCAATGGTGAGGATGCCGCGGCAAACTTCATGCCGGCTCCTGGCACCATCGTGAAATACTCCGAGCCGGCCGGTCCGGGTGTGCGTGTGGATTCCGGCGTCGTCCAGGGCTCCGTCATTGGCGGCCAGTTCGATTCCATGCTGGCCAAGCTCATCGTCTGGGGGCCAGACCGCGAGACCGCACTGCGTCGCTCCGCCCGCGCCCTATCCGAGTACACGGTTGAGGGCCTGCCCACCGTTATCCCGTTTGACCAGGCTATCGTTGCTGACCCAGCTTTCACCGCAGAAGACGGCAACTTCGGTGTCTACACCAAGTGGATCGAGGAGGAATGGGATAACCAGCTTCCCGCCCACGATGATTCCACTGATGCCGAGGCTGCCGAGGCAGAGCCTTCCCAGGTACACACCGTAGAAATCGACGGCCGCCGTATCGAGGTAGCCCTCCCCGCGTCCTTCGGTATCAACGGCGCCCCACGGAAAAAGAAAAAGCGCAAGGGTTCCGGCGCCAAGGCTGCCGTTTCCGGCGATGCGGTTACCTCCCCAATGCAGGGCACGGTCATCAAGGTCAACGTGGAAGAAGGCCAAGAGATCGCCGAGGGCGAGGTCCTCCTCGTTCTCGAGGCCATGAAGATGGAAAATCCCGTCAAGGCGCATAAGGCCGGCACCGTTACCGGTCTGGCAGTAGAAGCAGGCGCTTCTACCACCAAGGGCAGCGTGCTGCTGGAAATCAAGTAGCCTACCCCGCTAGCCTTGGAAGAATGACTGCTTCTTCCCTCGGCGTGCGCTTGGCCAAGGAAGAGGACCGCGACTATCTCGCGGGCCTCTTCCCTTCTTATATCTCTGAGTGGTCCCCCATCGTGGACGGCGGTGTCCTCGCCTTGCCCATGTCCGCGAACGAGGATCCCACCATTGCTCCCCGCGGCGCCGCGCTTTTGCGCTACTACCCCGCCGCTGACAAAGGCCCAGCTTTCTTGGGCGATCCCTTAGCCCACCCGCTTGACGACGCCGCCTGGCTCACCCCCTTCGATCCCGAGGAAATCCCCGAGCTCGTCGTCGCCACCGACGATCCAGCCGCCCGCACCCTGCTCATTAGCAACGCCATCGACCTCGCGGCCGAGCAGACCGCTCCTGGTATCTCGTCGGCCACGCCCCTGCCTGGTTTCGAGGAGCTTGCCCCAGGTAAATTCTTCCGCCGCTTTTAGCCCCCCCTAGGGCCAGCCGCCTGTCTGCTAACCTATCAACGATGTTGAAAATAGATGCAGCCTACGGACATGCCACTGCCCTAGGGCACCTCAATCGCGGCTTTGATGTCGGTCGCGTATACGGCCTGAAAGGCCCGAATGGTGCGGGTAAATCTACGCTGCTGCAGACGTTGAGCGGCGAGATTGCCCCACTAAATGGCACCGTTTTCATCGACGGTGCCGCGCCCGGTAGCGCTGCGGCGGCCGGTTCCGTCATCTCCGTCGGGGACCCAGTCTTTCTCCCCGACCTCACCGTGGGTGAGCACTTTAGTGTGCTATCCCGCCGGACCGGCGTGGACTTTACCGAGATCCATGAGCTCTGGGCCCTCGACCAAGCCATCCTGAATTCTGCGGTCAGCGATCTTTCCTCGGGCCAGCGCCAGCGCGTCTACCTCGCAGCCCAGCTCTATCAGCCGGCCAAAGCCCTGCTTATCGACGAGCCCGAACGCCACCTCGACCACACCTGGATCGACTTTTTGGCCGAGGAGCTACGCCACCTCGCAGCCGATGGCCGCTGTGTTGTACTTGCTTCCCATTCTCCAGCCATCTTCGATGCCTGCGACGAGGTGGTGGAGATATCATGAAACTTCTCTCCACAGCCTCCTCAGCCATCTATTACGCCTTCATCGCGGCACTTATCGCGAGCGTCAGCGTTTACGCCTGGCACAATGCTGCAGCGCTTCTGCCCTCGCTCGCGCAGCGCACGGCTGCCGCCCTTCCTGCCACCGCAATCATTGGTGCCGGGTTCGGCTCGCTCGCCCTCATCGTTCTCCTCGAGGCGCTCTATCCGCTGCGCAGCCTTTCGCTCGGGCGTTGGGTCTATGCGGATAGGCCGCGGGGGCGCATGGGAGGCGTCGATAAGCTGTCTATTGCGCAACTCGCCGGCATAAGCCTCCTTGGCCTCGCCCTGTGCACGTCACTGCATCTTCCACTCTATGCGGCGATAACCCTACCCCTGCTGCGGTTTGTCATCGGCTGGCGGTCCTTCGATCTCGCCTCGCTCCTTCACGCGGGCCGTACCCGTGCCATCGGCTCGTCCTCCTTTGGGCTACTGGATTCTGAGGTTTCTGCCGATGCCATCGCCTCCCAATCCGCGCGCCTGCGCCCGCGCTCGCGTGCCACGGCTTCGCTCAGTCTCCTTTTTGCTTGGCGCCTGTATCGCCGGTGGTACATCCCCCTCGGTGCAGTCGCCGTCATGGGGCTGACCCTGGCGCTTGCCCCACAGCTCGGCAGCCTTGCGCTCATTGGATTCACTGCCGCTTGGACCATTGTCAGCGCCGCTACCAGCCGCGCCGCCTCCTTCGGCCGCATCGTCGATGGTGCGTGGCCCGACTGGGGACTGCCGCTGGCTGCCACCGCAGGTGCTGCCGTTCTTGGCACCGCCTTCATCGCCACCGTGTGGAAGCTGTCCCTGTTCACGCTCGCAGCATGTTGTTTGGGGCTTAGCTACGCCGCCTTTAAGCGCTCCCGTCCCGCACGTGTGACCACCATGAATATCATCGATACCGGCGGCTTCGGCGCCTCCTTCTCTCCCGAGGTCTTCGGTTACTTCATGCGCGGGAGCTACGGTATTGCTGCCATCGCAGTAGCTCTTTTCCTCTAGTCTCCCTGCCCCAACACCCCAGGTATGTCACTGCGTTAAGTCACACATACCTGGGGTTTCTTTGGGATCTCATTTTGTATTACAACTAGCAATACAGATTGTGTTACTATAAGTAATACAGAAAAGAGATTGGAGGTGACAGATGTTCATTACCCTTAACCCCGAATCTGACGTCCCCGTATTTCAACAAATTCACGATGAAATCGTTTTGGCTATCGCTCACGGACAGCTTTCCGATGGCGACAAGCTAGATCCCGTCCGCCGCGTTGCCAAAGATATAGGCATTAACCCCGCCACCGTAAAGAAGGCTTACGACCTCTTGGTTTCCGAGGGCCTTGTAGAAACCGCCGGCCGGTCCGGATCCATCGTCAGGCCTGGTTCTCGCACCGCCTCACAAGAAAAACAACTGAATGAGCAATTAAGCCGCGTAGTCGCACTCGCCCGCGCCCAAGGCTTTAGCCCAGATGAGCTCCACGCTCGACTCAGCTCCACCCTTAATGACCTGGAAGTATCACCATGATTTTCACACTTTTAATGGCCGCCACCACCCTCGTTATCACCTGGATCATGGCCACAGCCCCCTCCCTGGCCTCGCCTGGCACACCGCTCGGAGTGCGCGTGCCCAAGGCTTATCTTTCCGATCCTGCAGTTACCTCTGCCCTCGCTGGATTCAAGGCACGCACGTGGAGCTGCGGCATCGTGGCAACGGCCATGTCCCTCTTTGCCTGGAAACTGCCGTTATTAGCTGCACTACCTTCCCTCGTGGTAGCGCTCGGTGGCATGTGGGCCTACATCTCCCAACGTCGCCGCATCATCGCCGCTAAAAAGGCGGGCGGCTGGTTCGACGAGGTGGAAACCACCATCGCTGCCCGTGTTTCCCGCAAATCCATTGGCACGCCCAACTTCGACGGCTTCCCTACGCCGACTTTTCCATGGGTAACCATGCTCTCTTCCCTGTTGTGCATCGCGGCCGGTGCAATCATCGTCGCTTCCCACTGGTCCGCCATTCCGGACCCCGTTCCCGTGCATTGGAATGGCTCCATGGAAGCCGACAATTGGAGCGACAAATCAATCGGGAGCGTGTTTTTCTCCTCATTCGTGGCTCTAGGCGAGCTCTGCCTATTTGCCATTATCTGCTCTTTTATCGCGCATAGTGAGGTGTCCCCACGCTCTGAGCGCAGCATTAAAGCGCGGCTGCGTAACGAAGCCAACCTCGCTGTCACGAACACCGGAATGGGAGTACTTACTCTGCTCATCAGCGCCGGGATGGCCTTCATACAGGTAACCGGCCCTATCCCGCACTATCAACGCTTCCACAGCGCCGCGATCATCACAATGTTGATTCTCGCCATTGGTGGCAGCATCGGTCTAGTTGTATTTCTTCTCTACAAGCAATCCCGGTTATCCGAGCAATTGCGCGGCATTCCCTTTTCCGATGAAGACAAAGAATCACCGGACAATGACCACCTCTATAAATGGGGCGTAATGTATTACAACCCGGATGACCCAGCGGTACTGGTAGATAAGCGCTTCGGTACGGGAATGTCGTTTAATTATGCCCGGTGGCAGGCCAAGGTCTTTTTCGGCCTCGTGATACTCATCCTGGTCGGCTCGTTAGCATTGCCCGTCCTCCTTGGCTAAGGCAAACCTCCGCTATCATCGCGAATCAACGATTTCGTCCATCTAAAGCAAGGATTTCGTCGACGGATCTGGTCATTTGGATGGGCGAAATCGTTGATTTCTACCGCTGCTAGACACCAAGGCGCCCCGCTGCCTCGAGATAAATCGAGGGAAGCGGGGCGCTTGAGTGTGCAGACTAGTTGATTACAGCAATGAGGTCGCCGCCTTCAACCTTGGTGGCCTGGCCGATGGCCACGCGTTCGACCACGCCATCCTTAGTGGCGGAGATGGAAGCTTCCATCTTCATTGCCTCAATGACGGCAATTTGGTCGCCGGCCTTCACCTCGTCGCCAGGCTTGGCGGTGGGATTGACCACGCCGGCGAATGGTGCGGCGACATGTCCCTCGTTGGAAGGGTCAGCCTTTTCTACGGTGGCGACGGTGGACTCGGCGTTTTCGTCGCGAACCTTCATCGGGCGAATCTGACCGTTGACATTGAGTACGACGTTACGCATGCCCTTTTCATCCGGCTCACCCACGGCGTCGAGACGCACCACGACCTGCTTGAGATCGGCGCGATCGGTGGAGCCTTCTGGGAAGTAGTGGACTACCTTTTCTTCGCCTTCAGTCAGACCGTAGAAGAAGGTGGTATCCGTCAGCGCCTCGGTATTGCCGTACTTACGGCGGAACTCGTTGAACTCCTCGAACTGCTTGGGAAAGAGCAGGCGGTTCAAGCTGGCACGGCGTTCATCCGAATTATCGGACTCGAGGTGCGGCTGCTCCTCAGCAGGAACTTCGCTGATTTGGGCGCCGGTCGCCTCGCGACCGTCGAGCACCTTATCGCGCAGTTCCGGCCAACCACCAGGAGGGGTACCGAGCTGTCCGCGGAGGAACTGGTTAACCGAGTCCGGAATATCAAACTTCGTCGGGTTAGCGGCGAAGTCTGCAGGATCTACGCCCGCGCCAACAAGGTGCAGGGCAAGATCGCCCACGACCTTGGAAGATGGGGTGACCTTGGTCGGACGTCCCAGCATCTCATTGACCGCTGCATAGGTGTCCTCGATGACCTCGAAGCGATCCGCCAAGCCAAGAGCAACGGCTTGGGCACGCAGGTTGGAGAGCTGACCGCCTGGAATCTCGTGTTTGTACACGCGACCGGTCGGGCCAGGGATGCCGTTCTCGAACGGAGCGTAGAGCTGGCGCACGGCCTCCCAGTACGGCTCGAGATCGGAAACCGCCTGCAGGTCGATGCCGGTATCGCGGTTGGATTGGGAGAAGGCGGCAATAAGCGCGGACAGCGATGGCTGCGAGGTGGTTCCTGCCAGCGGCGCAGAGGCGCCATCGACGATGTCGGCACCGGAGAGCGCAGCCGCATAGTAAGTGGCCATCTGTCCACCGGCGGTATCGTGCGTGTGCACGTGCACCGGCAGATCGAATTCCTTGCGCAGCGCCATGACCAGCTTGGAAGCAGCCTCTGGGCGAAGCAGACCCGCCATATCCTTGATGGCGAGGATATGGGCGCCGGACTCCACAATCTGTTCGGCCAGCTTGAGGTAATAATCCAGCGTGTACAGGTTCTCCTTCGGCGAGGCAAGGTCGCCGGAGTACGCCATGGCCACCTCAGCAACGGTGGTATTGGTCTCGAGAACGGCCTCGATGGCGGGGCGCATCTGGGAGACGTCGTTAAGTGCGTCGAAGATGCGGAAGACATCAACGCCCGACTTGGCTGCTTCTTGGACGAAGCCGCGGCAGACCGAATCTGGGTATGGGGTATAGCCCACGGTATTGCGGCCGCGCAGGAGCATCTGGATATTTTGGTTCGGCATAGCCTCGCGCAGCATGTCTAGGCGTACCCAGGGGTCCTCGTGGAGGAAGCGCATGGCGACGTCATAAGTCGCACCACCCCAAGCCTCCACGGAGAAGAGATTCGGGGTCATGCGAGCGACAGCCTCGGCGGCGGAAACCAGCGCAGTACTACGCACGCGGGTGGCCAGCAGGGACTGGTGGGCATCGCGGAAGGTGGTATCCGTAACCATGAGTGCGTGCTGCTTACGGATCTTTTCTGCCCACTTCTGTGGCCCAAACTCGAGCAGATCGTCGCGGGAACCGCGCGGTAGCGGCTCAGAAGAGTCCAGCTCGGGGAGCTTGTCAAAGGGACGAAGTGCCGTCGGGCGCTCGCCGTTGGGTTTATTAACGGTGGTCTCCGCAATGTACTCGAGGATTCGACCAGACTCATCGACGGCGGGCGGTGCCTTGAGGAGGTGCGGGTGTGCGTTGATGAAGCTGGTGTCCACACGGGTCTGAGTGAAGTCCGGCTCGCGCAGCAGGGCGCGCAAAAAGCCGATATTGGTGGCCACACCGGAGACGTGGAATTCGTTGAGCGCGCGCTGGGCGCGCTGCACGGCCTGCTCGAAATTGACGCCGCGACAGGTCATCTTTACCAGCAAGGAATCGAAGTTCGGCGATACCTCTGCACCCACAGAGGTTGCACCGTCCAAACGCACGCCAGCGCCGCCCGGCGAACGATACGCGGTCAGCGTACCGGTATCCGGGCGGAAACCATTATTCGGATCTTCAGTGGTAATGCGGCACTGAAGGGCAGACCCGGTGATGGAAATCTTGTCTTGGGCGAGGTGAATATCCTCCAGCGAGGCACCGGCCGCGATATTCATCTGGGCCTTCACGATGTCGACGCCGGTGATTTCCTCGGTCACGGTGTGCTCCACCTGCACACGCGGGTTCATCTCGATAAAGACGTGGTTGCCGCGCTCATCCACGAGGAATTCCACGGTACCTGCACCCTCATAGTTGATGTGTTCGCAGAACTTTACCGCATCTTGGCAGATGCGGTCACGCAGCTCTGGGTCTAACGTCGGCGCTGGGGCGATTTCCACTACCTTCTGGTGGCGGCGCTGGACGGAGCAGTCACGCTCAAAGAGGTGAATAACGTTGCCTTGGCTATCAGCCAGAATCTGCACCTCGATGTGCTGTGGCTTGATTACTGCGGTTTCAAGGTAGACGCTGCCATCGCCGAATGCGGCTTCCGCTTCGCGGGAGGCCTCGGCAGCCTTCTCGCGCAGCTGATCTTCGGATTCTACGAAGCGCATTCCGCGCCCGCCGCCACCGGCAACGGCCTTAACGAATACGGGGAAATTGAAATCCTTGGAGTATTCCACCAGCTTATCGACGTCCGTCGATGGTTCTGAATCCTGCAACGTCGGCAGCCCAGCTTCCTTCGCGGCGCTTACCGCTGCAGCCTTATCACCAGTCAAATCCAGCGTGGAGGGGGTCGGGCCAATGAACTTAATTCCATTGTCCTCACAGGCACGAGCAAGATCCGCCCGCTCCGAAAGGAAACCGTAGCCGGGGTAAATAGCATCCGCTTCCGCTTTCTTCGCGGCGCGAATGATTTCATCGATATCGAGATAAGCCTTTACCGGCTGCCCCTCGGTACCAATACGGACGGCCTCATCCGCAAACGCACGATGGAAGGAGTTACGGTCTTCACGAGGGTAGACCGCTACGGTCTTTGCCCCAGTTTCAAAGGCAGCGCGAAATGCACGCACGGCGATTTCGCCGCGGTTGGCTACCAGAATCTTTTTGAACGATGGAAGCGCGGGATTAGCCACTTCTGTGTTCCTTTCAGCTCGGAAGACGCCGCGATGCAACGCCTCCTGTTGGGTGATCCGCATCTCAGTCTAGAGGGCCACTCCTCAAATGTCTGCCCTTTTTAACGCCGAATTCGCCACACTTACCAGCCACGGAGCCACCTTGCGGACATTTCTACAGGTCGACCAGTAATAACAAGGTTGGCGATTCTGTAAATGTTGCAAATTTTTAATTCAACAACTTACACAGCGGGGACACCCGCTTTTACACCGCAGCTCCACCCCATATCACTCCTACCGTTGACCGCGGGCACCTTTCGTTATATGGTTACCCTCATAAATGGTTAACCCATACACCGGAAAGGGAATCATATGCCACGAATCAGAGGGGCCGCAGGATGAGTGACACCCGGCCTATTTACCAGCAACTGGCAGGAGGGATTAGGGACATGATCATCAGTGGCGAACTGCCAGAGGGCGAACGCGCCCCCAGTACCAACGAACTTTCCGCGTTCCACTCCGTCAACCCGACCACCTCTGCCAAGGCTCTCACCGTCCTCTTCGAGGAAGGGCTGCTAGAAAAGCGCCGCGGCTTGGGCATGTTTGTACGCGAGGGCGCGCGCGAGAAAGTTCGTCACCAGCGCCAAGAATCACTCAGGGAAGACTTCATCGTTCCCCTCCTGAAAGAAGGGGCCGCATTGGGATTAAGTGCCAGCGACATCGCTGACCTCATCGAAGCCGAAGGAGACCATCATGACGCACCTTAAGTTGCAGAACGTCACCTGCAAGCACCGCCTGCACGTGCCGCACCTCGATCTCAACTCCGGTATGTACGGATTGATCGGCCCCAATGGCGCAGGCAAGACCACTCTCTTGCGTGCGGTAGCGGGGTTCCTGCCTACCAAGGGCAGCATCGACGCCTCGTCAGTGGCGATCGCGCGCACCGGCGCCGATATCTTGCTTTCCGGTTCTACTGTGGCCCAACATCTGCGGGCCGCAGAGCACGTCCGCGATAAATTCGACGTGGAGTATGCGGAGGAGCTTTTGGATAGTTTGGGCGTCGATAAGCGCAGCAAGAACCGCTCTTTAAGCACCGGCCAGCGCCAACTGGTTGCCTGCGCCACTGCCCTGGCAGCGCGCACACCGGTCACCCTCCTCGATGAGCCTTTCAATGGCCTGGACGCACCGACGCGGACGCGCCTGCGAGAGCTCATCATCGCCCATGCCGCTGCCACTCCGGATTGGCTACTCGTGCTTTCTTCGCACCGCGCGGAAGACCTCGTAGGTTTGGTTGACCAGGTCATCACCGTGCACGACGGCACGGTCAATAAGCCCACCGACCTGGAATCCCAACGGCCGCACTACCCCGTGCTCACCGGCAGCGCAAAGGACGTTGAGCAAGCACTCGCGCTTGCCGACGCCCTGCCCCTCCACCAATCCTCCCTAGGCTCGACCACCAAGGTTCATGCCTGGTCCCCAGTACCATTTCCAGCTGATACCGCAGCTGCCGCCCACGTCACTGTTTCCTACCTCGATGACGGCCAGCTCATTGATTCCCTTGTTTCCCACGCCCTTGAATCCGCCCGCACCCGACAAGAGGAGTCCTAAAATGTCCCTGCTGAAGACCTTTAATCTCAACGCCACAAAGACCCTTATTGCCGTTTGCATTATCGTCGCGTTGCTGTGGAGCGTGCCTTATTTCCTGCCCACCGACCCAACAACGATTAGCGCTAACCCTGCTGGCTGGGGAATTCTCGCCGTATTCATTTGGGGCCTCTACTGCGCCTTCACCGCAACTGAATACCGGGCCCTTCGTGGCCTGGGAATGCGCCCACGGCAGTGGCTGATGAGCATGCACGCGACCCTATGGCTCGCCGCGTTCGTATTCGGCGCCATTGCTTGGCTGACATTTTATGCCGCGCTACGCGCTGGCGTAGACATGTACTCATCGTGGGTTATCTCTCCAGGCAGTTCCGGTCTCAGGCCTCTCTTCGCTCGAATCGCGACCTTGGGAAGCTTTATTTGTGGCCACCTACTTACCGGATACATCGGCACTTTCATCGGCTTAGTGGTCAGTAGCGCCAAACAACGCTCTCTGTTCACCCGGTTCTTGCTTATTGCTGGCATCCTTGTCGGCTTCTATGCAGCAGCACTCCTGCTGGCAATTCTTATTGATAGCCTAGGGACTGTCCAAATCGGCGCCCCTTGGCCGGGTCTATTCTTCTTCTCAGCTTTGGCTGTCATCGTTTTCTCACTATTGATGCATCAGTTAGCACAGCGCGTCCAGCCTTAGACTATCCGTGGAAAACGGCTGCTCCCCCACCCTGAGAATGAAAATTGTCTCTGGAGGAGGGGGAGCTTGTGAGTTTTAGAAGGACTTCGGCGGGACCGAACGCTGCTCCTCGCCGTTATAAGCGGATAGCGGGCGGATAAGCGAGTTATTCTCGTTCTGCTCTATGCGCTTCACCACGTCCCCACCGAAGCCCAAGAAGTAGCTACTTTAGGTCTCGCGCAATACGTCGCTGCCGCGGTCACCATGCCGGATGGCCATGCCTACCTGTGGTTGGGCGGTTTTGTGCAAGGAACCGGAGGGAAACTTTACTCCAGGTCGTCGTGAGCCACGAGGCGTCGCGCGGCCTCGGTAATGGTGCCGGACAGAGACGGGTAAACGGCGAAGGAATCGGCCAGCTGATTTACGGTGAGCTGGTTGGTCACGGCCATGGCGATGGGCAGAATGAGCTCGGAGGCGGTCGGTGCAACGATGACGCCACCGATAACGCGGCCGGAGGTCGCGCGGCAGAAAAGCTTGACAAAGCCGTGCTGCAGGGAACGCATCTTCGCGCGCGGGTTGGTATTGAGCGGCATGGTGATGGTGCGGGCGGCGACCTCACCGGCCTCGATTTCTGCCTGGGTAAAGCCTACGGCTGCGATCTCTGGGCGGGTGAAGACGGCGTTGGCCACGGTCTTCAGACGCAGCGGGGACACACCCTCACCCAAGGCGTGGTACATGGCCACGCGGCCCTGCATTGCGGCAACGGAAGCCAGCGGGAAAAGGTCAGAGCAGTCGCCAGCGGCGTAGATGCCGGCGATATTGGTGCGGGAGACGCGGTCAACCTGAATGTGGCCAGACTTGGCGGTTTCCACGCCAACGTTCTCCAGCTTCAAATCCTGAGTATTCGGGATGGAGCCGATAGACATAATGACGTGGGAACCGGTAATTTCACGCCCGTCCTGAGTGGTCACCAGCACGTTGCCGTCCTCAGTGCGGTTAACGGTTTCCACGCGGCAGTTCTTTTCCAGCTCGACGCCGCGCTCGCTAAGCACGGTCTCGAGGACGTCGGCCGCGTCGGCGTCGTCATGCGGCAAAATGCGGTCGCGGGAGGCAACCATGGTGACCTTAACGCCCAGCTCCGCAAAGGCGGAGACGAACTCGGCACCGGTGACGCCGGAACCGACGACGATGAGGTGCTCCGGCAGCTCGGTGAGGTTATAAACCTGCTGCCAGGTAAGGATGCGTTCGCCATCTGGCTGCGCACCAGGTAGCACGCGCGGGGTGGCGCCGGTAGCTACCAAGACGAGATCTGCGTTAATGGTTTCTTCGTGACCATCCTCGTTAAAGACGGCGGTGACCTTGTGACCGCCAAAGGCATCGGCTTCCTGATCCTCTGGGAAGTAGCCGCGGCCATCGATAACGCGTGCGCCCAGGGACTCCACAGTGGCGCGGATATCGGCGGACTGCTTGCTTGCCAGATCCTGCACGCGCTTATTCAGTGCGGTCAAGGAAAGGTGGGCCTGGCCAATGCCCTGGTTAAGTTCCATATCCTCGGCACGGCGCAGGTCGGTCTTGATATTAGCGCCAGCGATGAAGGACTTGGAAGGAACACAGTCCAAGATAACGCTGTTGCCGCCCATGCCCTGGTCTTCAATAATGGTGATTTCTGCACCATATTTAGCACCTGCCAACGCGGCCTCATAGCCGGCTGGGCCGCCGCCGATGATGACGATTCGCTTGGTCTGGTTCAACACGCACTTGCTCCTTTATCGGCTCCACTTTAAAAGTCGCTTACGAGTCTAACGTGTGGGACCTTAAAGCGCGTTAGTCTGTCTCCGCATTCTCCCCTATGAACTGCTCAACCACGGCGCCGAAGAGTTTGATGCCCACGCCGATGGCTCGCTCGTCCACGATGAGATCGCCCATGTGCAGGTCATGCTGTTCGCCTTCGCCGGACCAGCAGCCCAGCCGCGCCATGGAACCGGGGACCTTTTCCAGATACCAGGAAAAGTCCTCGCCACCGGAGGACTGCGGGGCTTGGACCACGGTCTGCGGATCGATGGATTGGGCCGCGGAGGCAAGCAGGGCGGTTGCGACGTCGTCGTTAAGCACCGGTGGTACGCCGCGGTTATAGGTCAGCTCATGTTCTACGCCTACCGGCGCGAGGATTTGATCCACCAGTTCGGTAAAGAGGCTTTGCATATCGCGCCAGATGCCAATATCGGCCGTGCGCATGGTGCCAGTCAGGCTGCCGGTCTCTGGAATGGCATTGGGTGCATACCCCGAGTTGACCTGGCCAAAGACCAAAACGGTGCCGGTGCGCGGGTCAACGCGGCGCGAGAGCAGCGCGGGCAGTTCGGTGATGACCTTGCCCAGGGCATAGATGACGTCGGCGGACAGGTGCGGACGGGAGGTATGCCCACCTGGGCCCTTGATATTGAGCTCCACCACGTCGGTAGCAGAAGTGATAGCCCCGGCGCGGATACCGATGCGCCCCACGCGCAGCTTGGGCTCGGCGTGGATGGCAAAAATGGAATGCACGCCTTCCAACGCGCCCCATTCAATAACGTCGGTCGCACCGCCGACCCATACTTCTTCGGCGGGTTGGAAGATGACTCGAATACCCAGCGGTAGGTCGTGGACGCGCTGAAAATCCGCCAACGCGCAGGCCAAGCCGAGCGCCACGGTGGTGTGTACATCGTGGCCGCAAGCATGCATCTTGCCGGGCACCTCAGAGGTATATTCCAGGCCGGTGACCTCGGTAACTGGCAGGGCATCAATATCCGCACGGAAAGCTAATCGGCCTAATTCCGTATCGGGGCCAATATCTACCATGAGGCCGGTCTGTGGGAAACGCTGGGGCACCAGACCGTAGTCCTGCAGGATTGAGGCGAGAAAGTTGGTGGTTTCTACCTCTTGGTTCGCGGTTTCCGGGTGGCGATGGATATGGCGCCGCCACGCAATGACCTCCGCACGGTGGGCATTGAACCACTCGTTGATGAATTCCGAGATCATCCGCGTGCCTTCCCTGTCGTTGAAATACGTCTGGGTGCAAAGTCTACAACTAGACCATGCGGTTCAGTAACTCAGGTGGTGATGCGGGGTGCTCTAGCTCAAGGCGCCGTTCCACGTGGCGGCAAACCGACGCCGGTCCACATAGCCTTGTGGGAAGGGCGCGACGTCCTCGGCGGCGGCCACCGCGGAATCGGTCAAATGCCCTTCCACCACGTCCCCGCCGGCCGGCAGCAGCACCGCCGGCGGGATTTCTAGGGCCAAGGCCAGCTTATATACCGTAGACAGCTGCGGGTCGGCCATGGCATGCACGCCATTTTCATTGCGCTCCAAATTGGAAATTTGGCTGCGGGAGACCCCAGAAATCTCCGCGAGCGCCTGTTGCGAAATCCCCCTACGTTTCCGCACGCGCCGCAATTGCTGTGAAAATCCGTGGCCATAACTCGACCACATTAAATGAATGAAACTCATATACTCCCCCTGGAAAGTGCGGTCGCCTTTCCAGGGAGAACACTACCTTAAAGGTCGATATTGCGCGGGCCGTAGAGGCGGTCGCCAGCATCGCCCAAGCCCGGCACGATATAAGCATCTTCGTTCAGGGAAGGATCGATGGCGGCGGTAACCAAACGTACCGGCAGGCCGGATTCGGCCAGCGCATCCACGCCCGGTTGTGCCGAGACCATGCAAATGGCGGTGATATCGGTGGCGCCGCGGTCAGCAAGTAGGCGCAATGCGTGCAGCAGAGAACCACCGGTAGCCAGCATCGGATCCACCACAAACACAGTGCGGCCAGTGAGATCTTCCGGCAGTGCTTCCAGGTACGGCACCGGTTCGTGCGTCTCTTCATTGCGGGCCATGCCGATAAAGCCGACCTGTGCATCCGGAATCATGGACAGGGCCGGATCCACCATGCCCAGCCCGGCGCGGATAATTGGCACGATAATGGGCGGGTCCTGCAGGCGGGTGCCTTGGGCGGTAGAAACCGGGGTGGCGCAGTCAAAGTTCTCCACGGCAAGATCGCGGGATGCTTCGTATACGAGCATGGCGCCCAAGTCTTTCAGGGCGGCGCGGAAGGCGGAGTTATCGCTGCGCGCATCGCGCATGAGTGTCAGGCGGGCGGCGGCTAGCGGGTGGTCTACTACGTGGATGTCCATGACCACCACTTTAAACTTTTTGGGAACCAAATGGGCCATTGGGCAGTCCAATAGGGCATGAGACCTTTCACGATCGATACCGACTATGCCCGCCACCTTGCCCGCGACCTGCATGCCCAGTCCCAAGGGGAGAATCCGCCCCATCCCGTTTTGCCTGAAGATTCCGCTTTCACTGCTTTTAATGAGGCCGTGCATGCCGCGCTCGATAATGTGGGCGCGCGCATGAGCGTGCTACGCAACGATATGGGGCAGGTAGCCCACTCCGGTTTCCAGATGTCGCGCGAGGCAGAAGATACCGATGCCGCGCTAGGCCAGCATCTTGGGGCGGCGATGTAGATGCTCGATAGCGCGCTCAAGCAGATCGCCACTATGCAACCGGCGCAGCTTCCGGAGGTAGAGCTTCCCCGCGTGCCGGACCTTTCCGCCGCCGCGCCTTTGGCAGCCATCGCCCACGGCAATCCCGCTCCTTTACTCGAGTCAGCCAAAAACATCGACCTCGATAAGGAAACCATCTCGGTTGCGCTCGGCCAAGCCCGCACCTTAGTGACAGGCACCATCCGGGATCTGGTGGGCATCGCGACACAATTGCTGCGCCAGGGACTTCCCACCGCGCTGGGTCTTCTTTCGCTGGATCCGTCCACGCGTGCCGCCGCCATGGCCAAGCTGCGCGCGCTTGTCTCCCAGCACCTGGGCATGGCTACTGCTCGCGTGCAACGCCTGATGGGTGATCTCAGCGCTGCCGCTCAATCTTTACAACCGGTGGCGCAGCGGCCGGTGCACTCCGCGCTTGCCGACGCCCCCGCGCACCCCACCAGCTCCCCACATCCCATTACCCTTCCGGAACAACCTGCGGCAGGCGCTGGAGCCGACGCCACGGCACACGAAGCGCACTCTCCCTCGCCCACACCAGAGTCCGCGGCCGAAGGTGGTTCTGCCGCCGGTCAGGCTGCCGTCGCCGCCGCGAAGAGCCAAGTGGGCCAGCCCTATGTATGGGGAGGTACTGGAAACGGCGGCTTTGATTGTTCGGGGCTTACCCAATGGGCCTACTCCCAGGCCGGGGTGGAGTTACCGCGCACTGCGGACCAGCAAGCCATCGGTCAGCAGGTCAGCGCGGATCAATTGCAGCCCGGTGACCTGGTGGTCTGGGATGGGCACGTAGCAATGTATTCCGGCAATGGCGAAATAGTAGAGGCTGGAGATCCGGTGCAAACCAACCCGCTGCGCACTACAAATATGGGCATGCAATTCAAAGGATTTTGGCGCCCCACGGCCTAAGGCCGATGCGCTCTCGCGCGGTACTTGAGGCGTTGGGTAGACTAAAACGCCATGAGCACCCGCGCAATTGTACCTGTAAAGCTCTCGCTGACCGAGGGCGATTTTTATACCCTCTGGGCACCCAAGTGGCGCCAAAGTGGCTCCGAATGGCAGGCCTTTCTGGGCGATGATGAGGATGTCCTAGCCTTTAACTCGCCGGCCGAGCTGCTGTGCTTCGTGGAGTCTGGCACCAAGCACGATTTGCTGGACCATCCGCTGTGGGACCAGTTTGCCGGCCGTGATGCGGACCGCGTTACCCCAGCCGAGCGCGATGAGTATGACCTCATCGGCATGCCGGTGGCGCTAGCTGGTCGCCCGAGCCACCAGAACGTGTCCACCGTGGCCCGCAACCTGGAGATTGCCTCCGCGCTTGCTGACGTCGCCGGTGCAGAACACACCACCATCTTCTTCGCTTCCCACTCCATTCTGCGCAATGTCTCCCGCGGCGCCGACCACTACTCCGGCGAGCAGGGCATGAGCGAGTGGTCCGGCGTGGGCCACGTCATCGCCGGCAATTGGAAGGGAGTCATCGAGGATCTGGATCAGCACGTTCGCGTGGTCTCCACCGATGACTTTGACGCGGCCAAGGTTTCCGATGCCAAGGAGCGCATCTCTTCTGCTGCCGCCGCCTCCGCAGCAGCGGCTAAGGAAGCCGAAGAAAAGCGCAAGGCCGCCGCCGAGGCAGCCGACCCGTACGACAACTCCCCGTGGGCCGCCGCCGGCATCGATCCCATCAAGATCACCGCGCAATCCAAGTCCGTCTACACCCTGCGCACCTACCTGGACGGCAAACCCATCTTCTTGGGCAAGTGGGGCGAAATCTTCACCTTCGATTCTCCGAAGACCTTGGTGCGCTGGATCATGGACAACGATGACCACGACCTAGCCCGCGTATCCACTTGGGAAGAGGTTGTCTCCGCTGCCAACGCCGGCGAATTGGAGGTACAGGTCCACCCGGATAACCAGTACTCTTTCAATGGCATTGTGCGCGATATTGAAAAGGGCCCAGAGGCTGTCGATTCCGATCAGATGGCGCGTTGCTACGAAGTATGCGCCGATGCCGCCGACTGGGCGGGCGACGATTCCATTAACTCCTATATGCTGGCCAACCCCCGCCTGCAGGACTACTTGGGCTACATGCTCGGCTCTACCGAGCACGCCGGCTATGTCCCCTCTAAGCCGTATAACGAGCACGCCGAGTCGTGGAAGGGCTTGGAAGACATGCTCATCAAGCGCTTCTCCAAGTTCTAAACCCGCACGGTCTGTGCCGCCTCACTTCTTCTCTACCACACAACAGGTGGGAGGAGTGGGGCGGCTTTCTGCGTTTAGTGGCCCCGTTCTTCTTTTTCTTGGCGTCGGCTCCGGTCGCGCATGTATTTATCGAAAAGCAGCCATACGATAAACAAGCCGAGCCCGACAATGGACCGGGCCAGGGTCCCTAGTCCAAAGACCCCGCCCAGTATCAGGCCGAGCACAATAGCGCTGACGAAGAATACGACCCACGATACGTGCGTGTTGTAGTTCACCGCTTGACCTCCCTGAGTGTGACTTTAAAGGTGGCGGCGGAGGTGGTCAATGAGGGCGTCGATAAGCTCACGCGATTGCGGGGCCTTGGGTTTAATCTGGTCAAACCCGTGGTAGGCACCGGCCCATACATCGAGGGTGGTTTCCACGCCGGCTGCGTCGAGGGCTCGAGCAAAAGCGACGGATTCATCGCGGAAAAGATCAATGCCACCGACTCCGATCCAGGTCGGCGGCAGGCCGGAGAGATCGGCTCGCGTGGCCGGCGAAGCATAGCGCGGCAGGTCAACATCCAGGTGATCGTTTCCCAGGTACATGGACCACGCGCCGCGGTTCGAGCCGGCCGTCCAGATGAACTGGCCCACCGCGCCGGACTTATCCGTGGTGCGGTGATCGAGCATGGGATAGACCAATCCGAGCGCGCGGACCGGGTGGCCCTCGTCGAAGGCACGCTGGACTAGGCCCGCGGCGAGGCCACCGCCTGCGCTATCACCGGCGACGGCGATGCGCGAGGTATCTCCGCCCAAGGTATCGCCGTGTTCTTGTACCCAACGCAGCGCGGCATAGCATTCATTGTGATCCGCGGGAAAGGGCTCCTGGGTGGATTTGTGGTAGCGCGGGGCTACCACGATCGCGCCCAGCTCGGCCGCCATACGAGCATTTTGCGGGTCATACATGGCCGGACCACCGATGAGATGGCCGCCGCCGTGCGTCCACACCACCACGGGGCGCGGTCCTGATGCGGCTGCTCCTGCGGAAGCACTGCGTGGGGTAAGTACGCGGGCGCTAAAAGCGTGGCCATCGAAGGAGGCGGAAAGCTCCGTAATGTCCACCGCATGTCGGATCGGCCGAGAAAAGTCGATGGTGGCGAAGAAGCGGCTGGCGCGGGCAAAGGTGGCGTCGGGAAGCACGTGCATCGGCAGATATAAAACCGGGCTGCGCAACCCTGGTGCTACCTCGCGCAGGTACGGCCGCCGACTTAGTGCATATGCCACCGCCCCAGCGGCCGCGGCAACCCCGGTTAGGGCTGCCCCGGCCTTGAGAAATCGCGGCATGCGCATTTAGAAGTCGCGCAAGATGCGCTGTGCCAGCGGCTCGGAAGATGCCGGGTTCTGGCCAGTGTAGAGGTTGCGGTCCACGATGACATTAGGGGACATCGGGTCAGTTTCCTGGTAGTCCGCACCGAGCTCACGCAGGCGGGTCTCCAGCGCCCACTTAGCTGCGGCCACCATCTCCTCGCCTTCTTCGGCATTGCTAAAGGCGGTCATCTTGTAGCCCTTGAACGGCCAATTCTCGTTATCCACTGCCAAGAGCGCAGCCGGGGCATGGCAGACCAAGCCGAGGGCGCGACCAGAATCCATGCGCGCCTGCAGGAGCTTAGCGGAATCCTGGTCATAGGCCAGATCCTCCATCGGGCCATGGCCGCCTGGGTAGAAGATGAGGTCATAGTCTTCCTCATTGACATCGGCCAGGTTCATCGGGTTTTCCAGCGCTACGCCCAACTCTGCCAGGTAGTTCTCCTGTGCCTCACGCACGTTGTCTGGCAGTACCTCCAGGCTGTACTCGTCTACGACCGGAGCCTTCGCACCCGGGGTGGCGAAGTGGATATCCCAGCCTGCGCCTTGGAAGACGCGGTGCGGGGCAATAAGCTCCTCGGCCCAGTAGCCGGTGGGACGCTTGGTCCCATCGGCGAGAGTCCACTCTTCAGCAGCGGTAACAACAAAAAGTACGGAAGGCATGTAGTTCTCCTTTAGTCAGTAATTTCTTCAGCGGCGTCTGCCGCATCAGCGAGGGATTCCTCCGTGTCCGGGCCAGCAAGCTCCGGATCAGATAATTCCTCGTATGCTGGCAGGATAACCGTTTCTAGCAGATGCTGCCGTAATTCCTGGTCAGCGAAGGAATTCTCCACTGCTTTGACGGTGAGATCGAAAAATTCTTCCAGCCCGTAGCCAAAAGTCTCGCTCAAGGCGAGGAATTGCTCGGTGAGCGTGGACTGTCCGGAGGACACGGCGCAGGTAAAGCCTAGCTGTTGCAGCAGAGGCAGTGGGTGGTCAGTCAGCTCCTCGGCCTCCTCCAGTGGGGTAAAGACGAGTGGAATGTGGCGGTCGCGAATGTAGCCAGAGGCCTTACCGGGCACGATGCCTTCGATATTCGCAGTGAAGTCATCGATCATATTCACCGGGTGGATCAGGCGGTTCACGCCGGACTGAGCGGCGCGCTCTACTTCTGCGAAGTCCTCTCCCACCAGGATCTGGGTAGGCAGGTAAGCCGCGCGGAAATCTGCGGCCGCACTCGCCTGGTTTTGTGGCAGGCTATAACCCACCACGGGGGCATCATCAGGCACTGCTTCCTCTGGGGCCGAACCAGCGAGGACGATGCGGGAATCAAGGTTAGGGACCCCAGCAGCGACGGCGGCTTCGGCAACCGCGGCAGCGTCCAGGCCGATCTCTGCTGGATCCAAGTGTAGTTCCGCATAGACCACGCCATCAGCGGCCAAGGCTTCGTAACGCTCGCGGATTGTCGCGGTCAGCTCCTCCGGCGTGGCGGCCGTGGAACTGATGGTCTCAAAGAGGGAGACCTTAGGAAGCTTGGCCACCACGTCGGCGGCGGAGTCCTTGTTTTCAGGGCTAATTAAAGGCGCGTCATGCATGCGTCCCATCGTAGGCACGGGCCTATGATGTGTCATGTCATGAAAAGAATTCTCGCTAGTTCTCTCACCGCCGTCTTGCTGAGCGGCCCACCGCTCGCGCTGGCGGAAGCGCCGACTACTCCTACCACCACGCGAACCACTGCCCCGGATACCGATAGGTGCCCTCACGCCGAGCGGCCGGAAAAGGCCACTACCACCTCGGAGCGGCTCGCCCCCGGGCAAGCCTCTCCCACCCCGCTGCCGCCGGTGGATAGCGATGAGGCCTGTGGCACTACCCTGCCTGCGGGGTTCCATGTGGACAAGGATGTAGTGGCCGCAGCATGGATGGTCTCCGATATCGATACCGGCGAGATTATCGCGATGAAGGACCCTAACGGCCGCTACCGGCCGGCCTCTATCATTAAGGCGCTGCTGGCGCTCGTGGTCATCGACGAACTGGATCTGCACAAGAAGGTCGAGGTAGGCGAAGAATCTGCACAGATTGACGGCTCTGCGGTAGGCATCGGTCCCGGTGGCAAGTACACGGTGGAGCAGCTCCTTGAGGGCTTGCTCATGGCTTCCGGCAACGATGCCGCGCACGCGCTGGCACAGGAATTGGGCGGCGACGAGGTCACTTTGCGCAAGGTCAATGACAAGGCGGCCGAGATTGGCACGAATTCCACCTTTGCGGCCAGCTACTCTGGGCTCGACGCCCCCGGCATGTCGACCTCGGCCAAGGATATTTCCCTCATTTACCGCGCGGCCTTCCATAACCCGACCTTTGCGCGCATTGTCGATACGGAGTCCGTAGATTTTCCCGGCTGGGGAGATTATGACGGCTACCAATTAGGCAACGATAACGGGCTTTTCCTCAACGATCCGGACGGTATTGGTGGCAAGACGGGTTTTACCGATGATGCGCACCATACCTTCGTCGGTGCGCTCGACCGCCACGGCCGGCGCTTGCAGGCGGTCTTACTCGATACCACCGTGGAGCACGGCCCGCGTGCCTGGGAACAGGCCCAAAAGCTTTTGTACGAGGCCTATAAGGTTTCCCCTGGGGATGGCGTAGGCCAGCTGCTTTCCGACGCCGACTCCCCTGCCTCCCCCGCACCCACACCTGCGCCCGATACCCAGGCACAATCTGCAAACTCCTCTTTAGCTGGGGTGCAGGGGTGGCTTGGCTGGGTCATCGCTGGCGCTGTAGCTTTGCTGGCTATTTGCGTGGGTGCTTTTTCACTACTTCGGCGTTAGCCCACTCATCGTGGGAGCCGCGGCGGTTATTTTTCTCCGTAATGGTGAAGGTGTGCACGCCGGCACCCACCCAGCTGGCGAAGGTACCAGGTCCCGGCACAACATTGACTAGGCGCCACCACTGACGCTTTGCGGACTGGGTGAGGCTAAGCCGCTCTTTGGTATCGACATCGCGCACTGTGTAGCCCATCAGCAGCTTGGCCGGGCTGGCGCCGAGCCAACACTCAGTGCCCAAAACGTAGAGCAGCAAGATGATGGCACCACCGATAAACGTCGAGAGTTCATCCACACCACCAGAAAGCAGCGCGCCGCCGAAGCTACCGCTGATGAGTGAGAAAAAGAATAGGTCCAAAATGGCCATTCCGATGCGCGCATCTTGACCGGCGCGCTGACTGATTTCAGGCGCTGGGTGTTGTAGCAGCGGTGCGGGGACGGCCGCGTTCGCCGTTGCCGGAGGGAAAGGATTGTGCTGCGGGGCAAAGGGGTTGCGTGAATACGGCGACCCGTAAGGGCTAGCAGTCTGCGCAAATCGTGATTCTTGGTGCGCTTGGTACCCCGGTCCTGCCGCCTGACCAGACTGAAAGAACTGAGCCTGCTGCGACTGCTGCGGCTGCTGCTGTTGCTGCGGCCGCGGGCTCCACTGGCCTATCGCGCCCAGCTGTCCCAAGTCACCCCACGTGGGGCGCAGACCCGCCTCACACGCCTTATCGTATTCCGCGCGCTTCGCAGCAGAGCCCAAGACGCTGGCGGCGATGCGCAGCTGCGCACGCCGCGGGTCCTCGATGTCTTGACCTTGCTGCTCTAGCGACAAATCCTTGGACTCCAGTAAAACTAAGAGTTCCCGCTCGCCATCGCGGCGGTCTAGTCCCCATTCTTCATAAAGATTCGGTGCGATGTCATTGGCGTTCATAATGTTCTATCTTAAAGCCGAATAGCAGCGGCGTCCTCACCCCTTAGGAGGAGATTTACTTGCGGCGCAGCAAGCTAAACGCACCCACGGCCGCAGCACCCAAAGCAGCACCAATGCCGAAGGTCGCGCCTGCCGGTGCGCCCTCCTTGACCTCATTGCGCACGCGAATTACGGCTGGCTCTGGGACAGGCGGGTGCGCAAACTTCAGGGACTCGGCGGTGGTGGCGGTCCACGCGGAGATATACAGCACCACGCGCCAAATCAGGTACATGACCACCATGATCACGATGACCGGACCGAAGACCGCACCGGCGGGGCTGCCGGTAGCAGAAGACATGATGACCGTAGACAGTTGCTTGAGCAGCTCGAAAGCCACCGCACCGATGGCCGCACCGATGAGGCCAGATTTCTTCGGCACCTTGGTGCGCGGCAGGATCATAATCATCCACCACATGACGATGAAGTTAGCCAATAGGCCCACTGCCAAGCCGACAAAGAAAATCACAAAATCCATGCCCGGGAAGGACTCGATGCCGACCTTCTCAAAAATCTTCTGGGTAAGACCAGAGGAACCGGCGGCAGTCACGCCAAAGGCGATGAGGAACGCCAGGATCAGGCCGATGAGACCTACCAAGTCAGAAAGCTTCTTCTTCAGGAAGGAACCGCCTTCGTTGGAGTCGATGCCCCACATAGCCGAGATGCCGATGCGCAGGTTATTCATCCAGCCCAGTCCGGACCACAGGGTGGTCAAACCACCGATACCAAACATGGCCCCGCGCTGCTCAATGGCTGTATCGAGAATCTCGTTGACCGTATCGCCCATATCGCCATCTAGCGAGCTGGTGATCTGGGACTGCAAGTCATTGAGCAAGTCCTCGCGATTAGCCAAGACGGCGGCGACGGTAGCCACGATCAGCATCGCGAGCGGGAAGATAGACAGCACCGAGTAATAGGTGATGCCGGCGGCAAATTGGTTTCCGCCTTCTGCACCATAGCGCTCGTTCATGCGCATCAGATGATCAACGAATCCGGACTTGGCGCGGATCTTATCTACCGCACCGGGATCGTCGGCATTGGCGCGTTCGATGCCGTAGTGGTCCGTCTTCTTCGAGGAGGATTGCGTGGTGGTAGGCACGTGCTTCCCTTCTTGCTCGCACAGTATTTATCCCACCTAGAGTAACTGGCAAATGTCCTGTTGTCCCTTTGTGGGGTGGAGCACGGGGGAAGCAGCCCCCTTGCTACTTGCGCAGGCGAGGAAGGAAGCCGACCTTTTCATAGACGTCGTCGACAAGCGGCTGGGCAATTTCTTGCGCCGTTTCTGCGCCCTTGGCCAGGATGCGCTCGAGCTCGCCGCGATCCGCCATCAGCTCATCAAAGCGTGCCTTGAGCGGAGTGGTAAATTCCTGCAGCGCATCTGCGGTATCGACCTTAAGGTGGCCATAGCCTTGGCCGGCGTACTTCTCCACCAGGGAATCGATGGATTCACCGGTCAGCGCGGACTGGATGACCAATAGGTTAGACACACCCGGCTGATTTTCGCGGTCAAAGGCTACCGAGCCCAAGTCATCCGTTACGGCGGACTTAATGCGCTTGGCTGAGGTCTTCGGCGCATCCAAGAGGTTGACCAAACCCTTGGGGTTGGCTCCGGACTTAGACATCTTGGAGGTCGGCTCCTGCAGGTCATAAATCTTGGCCGCGCCCTCTGGGATAAACGGCTCGGGCACCTTGAAGATATCGCCGTACTTATTGTTGAAGCGCTCGGCCAGGTTGCGGGTCAACTCCAGATGTTGGCGCTGGTCTTCGCCCACGGGCACATAATCCGGCGAGTACAGCAGAATATCTGCGGCCATGAGGATCGGGTAGGTAAATAGGCCTACCGAGGTGCGGTCCGATCCCTGCTTGGCGGATTTGTCCTTGAACTGGGTCATGCGGGAGGCCTCACCAAAACCGGTCAGGCACTGAAAGACCCAGGTCAACTCCGTGTGCGCAGGCACGTGCGACTGGACAAAGAGCGTGGACTTGTCCGGGTCAATGCCTAGGGCAATAAGCTGGGCGGCACCCGCGATGGTGCGGTTGCGCAGCTCCTCCGGATTTTGCTCTACGGTTATCGCGTGCAGGTCAGGGATGAAGTAGAAGGCATCATAGCCGTCCTGCAGGTCAATCCACTGCTTCAGCGCTCCCAGGTAATTACCCAGGTGATAGGAATCAGCGGTGGGTTGGATACCGGACAGGACGCGGGAAACGGTGGAATTGTCTGCAGTCATGGTGCTTTATCCTACCCCCTAGCTCCGGCGCGCGGTCCACATCCTTCCCCCAGCAGTGTCCCTCCCGGATCGAAAAATTCCCCCCCCGCCCGGAGGGCAGAGGGAATGCGACGCAAAGATTTTAAATCTTGCGGGAGGTGGGGCTGACCACGTCCATCAGGATGGCCCAACCGGAAACCATCAGCGCGCCGCCCACGCCCATGAGCACGATGGGGCCGAGGAAAGCGAAGGACGGACCAACAACGGTCCACCACCAGATGCTCAGGCCGAGGATTACAGCGCCGAGGATGAAAGAAATAATTGCGCGAGCCATGAACTTTCTCCGTTGCAGATTACTGAATTTTTTGACCTACCCATAGTAGCACTACTGCTTGTGTTTAGGCGCCTTGCGCTTGCCGACGTCCCCCTTATTAAAGCTCCACTGCTGCTCCACGTTTACTCCCCTCGCCCCTGGCGAGTGCCGGCCACTCGGCCGGGTAATCGATTGTTGCTTCGGGCGGCGCGCGATGCGGTTGCTGGAAATATCGTCGTAGTCCGCCCTCTCTGCCGCAGTAGAAAAAGCTCGTGTCTTGTTCTTAAACGGGCGGCTTAAAGGCCTAGTCAACGGACGCGTGATGGGGCTGGCGTATCGCGTGGCCGCGCCTGCCTTGCGCTTGGCCTTGCGGGCGCCATCGCGCACGATGCGCGCGGACAACCGCAGGCGCGGGTCCATCTGCTGTTCGGCATCGCGATATTCAAAGACGGGCAGGCCCTTCTTGAAGTAGATCGCGGCCAAGCGGGCAATAAAGCACACGGAGGCGGTGATGATCGCGGCCGGTTCTTCGGCTAGGCCGCCGTGGTAGAGCGCCATAAAAAGCGCCGCGGCCAGCAGGGAAATGGCGGCATAATATTCGCCGGAAAATACCAGCGGAATGCGATCTGAAAGCAGGTCACGCAGCACGCCGCCAAAGACGCCGGAAATCACCGCAGACACCGAGGCAATAATGAACCCGTGGCCCAGGTGGACTGCAATTTGGGTGCCCAGCACCGAAAAGACCGCGAGCCCTAGGGCATCCAAGATGAGGAAGAGATGCCGGAAGTAGTGCATGAGGAAGGACATGCCCACCGTCACCACTGCTGCCACGATGACAATCACCAGATAAATGGGGTGTTCTACCCAGGTAAATGGAGGGTCATCGAGGATCATATCGCGCACCGTGCCGCCGCCGAGCGCAGTCATGGAGGCGATCATGGTGACACCAAATAGGTCGAGTTTTTGGCGTCCAGCGGATAATGCGGCAGTCATGGACTCGGCGGTAATGCCGACTACGTAAAGGACGCTAAATAGTGGCGTCATCAGCTGTACTCCACCACTAGTGGGGAATGGTCGGACCAGCGCTGCTCCACGGTGGGGGCCTTTTCCACCCAGGTGCGCTGCGCGCGCTCCAGCATCGGACGGGTAGCCGCCTGGTAATCGATGCGCCACCCAGCGTTGTTATTAAAGGCCTGGCCGCGGTAGGTCCACCAGGTATAGGGGCCGTCTTCGTCCGGATGGAGGCGACGGGCTACGTCGAACCACTGTGGCTCTGTGGTTGGGGCCCACGGCTCGCCGCCGGCGTAGTCGACGACGCCCTGCCATTGCCCCAGGTTCTTCTTTTCCTGCGGCTTATCATCCGGGAACGCCCCAAAGACGTGGTCCATGAAGGCGCGCTCTTCGGGCAGGTGTCCGGCCTTCTTTTCATTGGCCTTATTATTCTTTAGGTCTTGGGCGCGGTGGCAAATATTCCAGTCGCCGCCGATCACCATTTCGGCCGGGCTGCCATCGGGGTTCGTTCGCGCCGCGTTATCCGCCAGAATGTCTTGGAACTCGTCCAAGAAGCGGTACTTTTCATCCAACTTCGGCGAATCCGTATCACCGGAAGGCAGGTACAGAGAGGCAACGCGGATATCGCGGGTGGTGGCCGCAACCCAGCGGCCGGCGTCGCTAAAGGAGCCGAAGCCCACTTCGACGTCAGCAAGCGGGGTTCGAGATAAGATGCCCACGCCGGCGCGGCCCTTTGCGGCGGCGTCGGCAAGAGCCAAGTGCCAGCCCGCCTCCAGGGCCGGGGCCAAGGCCTTTTCGGCCTGCTGCGGGGTAGCGCGCACCTCTTGCATGAGCACGATATCGGCCGAAGTCGCCTCTAACCAGGCATTCATGCCGGGATTATTTTCATTGCGCTGCTTACACGCAGCGCGGATTCCGTTGACGTTAACGCTCGCGATGGTAAGGGTCATGCAACCAGCATATCGGTCCGTTTATGAATGGCGAGCAAGGCGCTTTTTATCCCACATCGTCGCAGCCCACACCAGGCAACCCGCAGCCGCCAGGCTGGCTCCCGCCAGCGCCGGAGCGGAGTAGCCCAAACCAGCACCCACGACGGCGCCGCCAATGGTCGCGCCCGCTGCATTCGCTATGTTCAGCGCGGACTGATTGAGCGCAGCGGCCAAAGTCTGGGCGTCGCCAGCCACATGCACCAAGCGCAGCTGCAGCGAAGGCACAAGTGTGGAGCCCATAAAGGCCACGCAGCCAAAGCAAATCGTGGCCGGGATAGCGTGTCCAGAGAGGAAGTAAAAAGCGGTAAGGATAACGATAAGGCAGGCCAAGGCAAAGATGATGCCAAACTCCAGGTTGCGGTCCGCCAGCCAGCCGCCGAAGGCATTGCCGATGGTCATGCCGATGCCATAGGCCATGAGCACGACCCAGATGAGGCTCTGATCCATGCCGGCAACCTCGGTCATGGTCCAAGAAATATAGGTATAGACGGAGAACATGCCGCCAAAGCCCACCACGCCCATGATGACGGTGAACCACACCTGGCTATTTTTAAACGCCCCAAACTCCGTGCGGATATCGGTCTGTTTCATCTCCGTCATGTGCGGCATCAGGAAAAACAACGCAATGGCGGTGATAATGCCCAGCGCCACAACCACAAGGTAGGCCGCCTGCCAGCCTAACGCGGAGCCAAGCGCCTGCGCGGCCGGCACCCCAATGACCGTGGCGATGGCCAGACCCATGCCTACGTAGGCCATGGCCTTGCCGCGGCCGCCTGGAGGCGCCATGGATGCGGCCGAAAGGTTCGCCACGGAGAAATAAGCACCGTGCGGCATACCCGCAATGAAGCGCGCCACCATGAGGATGGCGTAATTCGGTGCCACCACCGATAGCAGGTTTCCCACCACGAGGAATCCAATGAGCAGCAGGATCAAGCGACGGCGTGGGAGCTTGCCGGTAAAGGCCGCAATCAGCGGGGCACCGACCACCACGCCCATCGCGTAAATGGTGATGAGAGTCGAGGCGTTTTCTTCCGAAATGCCAAAATCATCCGCGATAAGCGGCAGCAGGCCCATCGACACGAACTCCGTAGTGCCAATGGCAAAGGCACCAAGCGCCATCGCCACCATGACAATAGCGCGGCGACCAGCGGTAATCTCCGTTTGTAAAGGCAACGGACGACGCCGAATGCGGGGTTCATGGGCGCTGCGCGGGCTTAGCTCGTAGATGATTTTCATGGAGAGTGAGGGTACACCCCGCGTTTTTCTGCAGCATGCCCGCAGCGGGCGGCCGTGAATATCTCCACCCCGCCAGCCAGTGGGTGATGCTAGCCACGCAACCCTTTTCAAGGGGCGCAAATGGGGGATCACTATCAGCAAACTGGCCCACATGCCGCCCACAAAATCGGTACTCTGGGCACTTGAGCAATTTTCCAACGTTAATTAGGAGAATCATGGCAAAGATTACGTGGACCCGTACCGATGAGGCGCCGCTGCTGGCGACCTACTCTCTCAAGCCCATCGTGGAGGCCTTCGCTTCTACTGCGGGCATTGACGTAGAAACCCGAGATATTTCGCTGGCCGCCCGCATCGCCGCGCAGTTCCCAGAGCGCCTGACCGAAGAGCAGAAGGTCGAAGACGCCTTGGCAGAGCTGGGCAAGATGGCCAAGACTCCGGAAGCAAATATCATCAAGCTGCCGAATATTTCCGCTTCCCTGGTGCAGCTGAAGAAGGCCATCGCGGAGCTGCAGGCTGCCGGCTACGACCTGCCTGATTACCCGGATAACCCTTCCACCGAGGAAGAAAAGGACATCGCTACCCGCTACGATTCCGTCAAGGGCTCCGCTGTTAACCCGGTGCTGCGTGAGGGCAACTCCGACCGCCGCGCACCGGAGGCCGTGAAGAACTTTGTCAAGAAGCACCCGCACCGCATGGGTGAGTGGTCCAAGGACTCCAAGACCAACGTTGCCACCATGGCGGACAACGACTTCCGCCACAATGAAAAGTCCGTCATCCTGGAAAACGAGGACACCTTGTCCATCGTCCTTAAGACCGCCGACGGCGAGCAGACCCTGCTGCCGGAGTTGCCGGTTCTCAAGGGCGAGGTCATCGACGGCACCTTCATGTCCGCCAAGGCTCTGGATGAGTTCCTCATCGCACAGGTCAAGCGCGCCAAGGAAGAGGGCGTGCTCTTTTCCACCCACCTGAAGGCCACCATGATGAAGGTCTCTGACCCCATCCTCTTCGGCCACGTCGTCCGCGCTTTCTTTGCTGATGTATATGACAAGTATGGCGAGGAGCTGCTGGCTGCCGGCCTCAACGGCGAGAACGGCTTGGGCGCTATCTACGAGGGCCTGAAGAACCTGGACAATGGCGAAGAAATCAAGGCCGCTTTCGATGCCGCGCTTTCCGACGGCCCCGACCTTGCCATGGTCAACTCCCACAAGGGCATCACCAACCTGCACGTGCCTTCCGACGTCATTATTGACGCCTCCATGCCCGCCATGATCCGTACCTCCGGCCACATGTGGAATAAGAACGACGAGGAGCAGGACACCCTCGCCGTCATTCCGGATTCCTCCTACGCTGGCGTGTACCAGGCTGTTATCGAGGACTGCAAGGAAAATGGTGCCTTCGACCCGACCACCATGGGTACCGTGCCGAACGTTGGCCTGATGGCGCAGAAGGCCGAGGAGTACGGCTCCCACAATAAGACCTTCAAGATCCCGGCCGCGGGCACTGTTGAGGTTCGCAACTCCCAGGGCGAGGTCCTCATCTCCCACGACGTGGAGGAAGGCGATATCTGGCGCGCCTGCCAGACCAAGGATGCCCCGATCCAGGACTGGGTCAAGCTCGCCGTCAACCGCGCTCGCCTGTCCGGCATGAAGACCATCTTCTGGCTCGACCCAGAGCGCGGCCACGACCGCAATATCCAGTCCCTAGTGGAGAAGTACCTTAAGGACCACGACACCGAGGGCCTGGACATCTCCATCGAGGACCCGGTAACCGCTACCAAGACCTCCATCGAGCGCATCCGCCGCGGCGAGGACACCATCTCTGTTACCGGCAACGTGCTGCGTGACTACAACACGGACCTCTTCCCCATCCTCGAGCTGGGCACCTCCGCCAAAATGCTGTCTGTAGTTCCACTCATGGCAGGCGGCGGCCTCTTCGAAACCGGTGCCGGCGGCTCCGCCCCGAAGCACGTCCAGCAGGTAGAAGAAGAAAACCACCTACGCTGGGATTCCCTCGGCGAGTTCCTGGCCCTGGCCGAGTCCTTCCGCCACGAGAAGCAGACCAACGGCAATGAGAAGGCCGGCGTCCTGGCCGCTACCTTGGACAAGGCCACCGAGCGCCTGCTCAATGAGGGCAAGTCCCCGTCCCGCAAGGTAGGCGAAATCGACAACCGCGGTTCCCACTTCTTCCTGGCCACCTTCTGGGCCGAAGAGCTGGCTAACCAGACCGATGACGCCGATCTCGCCGCCGCCTTCAAGGACGTAGCTTCCGAGCTGTCCTCCCAGGCAGACGAGATTGCCCAGGCGCTTGTCGACGCCCAGGGCAACCCCGCCGACCTCGGCGGCTACTACTGGCCAAATGACGAGAAGACCTCTGCCGTCATGCGCCCAGTAGCAAAGTTCAACGAAATCATCGACGGCCTGAAGAAGTAATTCTTCCCAGGCAAAAGCCGCCCCGCAGCGTTCATCAATTCGCTGCGGGGAGGCTTTGGTATGCGCGCAGATTTAGAAGCTATCGAGCCAGGCGGCGTGCACGCGAGCGTCGCCATTTTCTTCTGGGTGAAAGCTCAGCGCCGTCACGCGGCCTTGGCGCACACCGACCACCGCGTCGCCGCCCTCTCCCGGCACCGTCGCGATGACCTCAACGCCCTCGCCTACGCGGGTGACCAGCGGTGCGCGAATAAAACTCGCCTTTATATCGAGCGTTTCCTCCCCCGTCGTAACGGGCACCGTGCGCTCTTCGGAAAAACGCTGGTTACCAAAGGCATTGCGGCGCACGGTCACATCCAGCAACCCCAGGGTCTGCTGCCCCGGCGCGGGGTTATCGAGCTCGCGGGCACAGTAGATGAGCCCAGCGCAGGTCGCGAGCACGGGCAGGCCTGCAGCTGCGGCGTCGCGAAGCGGCTCGGCCAGCCCGAAGCTGCGCGCCAGCTTATCGATGACACTCGACTCGCCGCCCGGAATCACCAGCCCGTCCAGTCCTTCCAGGTCCCGCGGCACCCGCACCCGGCGAGTAGCAACACCGAGCCCATCGAGAATGCGCAGGTGCTCCTCGACGCCGCCCTGCAGCGCCAGCACCCCAATAGTGGCTACCATCCGCGCTCTGCCAGGCGATGCGGCGCAGGCACGTCGTTGACATTGATGCCTACCATGGCCTCGCCTAGGCCGCGGGAAAGCTTTGCGAGTTCGGCCGGCTGGTCGTAGAGGGTCGCCGCCTTGACGATGGCCTCCGCACGCTTGGCGGGCTCGCCGGACTTGAAGATGCCGGAGCCGACGAAGACGCCTTCGGCGCCCATCTGGCGGACAAGGGCGGCGTCGGCAGGCGTGGCCACGCCACCGGCGACAAAAAGCACAACCGGGAGCTTGCCGGTCTCCGCAACCTCTGCGACCAGGCCATACGGCGCCTGCAGCTCCTTGGCCGCGACGTAGAGCTCATCGCGATCCAGGTGGCGCAGCCGTGCAATCTCGGCCTTAATCGTGCGCAGGTGCTTCACTGCCTCAGAGACATCGCCCGTGCCGGCCTCGCCCTTGGAACGAATCATGGCCGCGCCCTCGGTGATGCGACGCAGGGCCTCACCCAGGTTGGTCGCGCCACACACGAACGGCACGTCGAAGTCCCACTTATTGATGTGGTTGACATAATCGGCCGGGCTGAGCACCTCGGACTCATCGATGAAGTCCACGCCCAACTCGCCGAGGATCTGAGCCTCCACAAAGTGGCCGATGCGGGCCTTGGCCATGACCGGGATGTCCACAGCCTCAACAATGCCCTCAATTAGTTCTGGGTCCGACATGCGGGCTACCCCGCCCTGCGCACGAATATCGGCCGGCACGCGCTCCAACGCCATAACTGCCGACGCACCTGCGTCCTCCGCAATGCGCGCCTGCTCCGGCGTGACGACGTCCATGATGACGCCGCCTTTCAACATATCGGCTAGTCCTCGCTTCACGCGCGTAGTGGCGCGTCCTTGTTCATTTACCTGTTCAGTCATAGGTCACATAGTGGCCCACACAATTGGTACAAGACAAGAGCCATTTTCAGCGTGTTGGATTAGACCACTTATGATGAGGGAATGCCTCTCCGCCTCGATCCCTCCGATACGCGGCCGCTACCCGTGCAAATCGCCGCAGCCCTCCGCGCCCAGGCTGCTGCCGGCGTCCTCCTGCCCGGAGAGCGCGTTCCCTCTACCCGCACCTTGGCCGCCCAGCTCGGCGTTTCCCGAGGCAGCGTAGTCACCGCCTACGAGCAACTCACGGCCGAGGGATACCTCACGGCCGAGGTTGGCTCCGGCACCGTCATCAACCCGCTGCTCCCCCACGCACGCGCCCCGCGCCCGGAGCCGGCCCCCATACCGGCCGCCGAGCCCGAGCTGGTGTCCCTGACGCCCGGACTGCCCGACACCGCGGGAATCCTCACCCCTGAATGGAGGGCCGCGTGGCGCGCTGCGGCCGTCGACCCCTCCGGAGACCTCCCCCGCGAGGTCGCCGCGCACCTGCGCCACATGCGCGGGCTTAACGTCGACCCAACCTGCGTCCTCATCACGGCCGGCGCCCGCGATGGCCTTTCGGTACTCCTGCGCGCCCTCGGCCGCCAGCTGCAGGTGGGCGTGGAATCACCCGGTTACCCCAGCCTGCGCCGGGTCCCCCAGGCTCTCGGCCACACGCTGCTGGAAATCCCCACCGGCCCCGACGGCGTCACCGTTCCCACCGCCAACCTCGACGCCCTCATCGTCACCCCCAGCCATCAATATCCCTACGGCGGCTCCCTGCCTGCAGCCCGGCGCGCGGAGCTCGTCGAATGGGCCCGCGCGCACGATGCCCTCCTCATCGAGGACGACTTCGACTCCGAGCTGCGCTACGTCGGCCAGCCGCTGCCTGCCCTGGCCGCACTCGCCCCAGAACACACCGTGCTACTCGGGACCTTTTCTTCCGTCATTTCCCCCTCGATTGCCTGCGGTTACCTCGTCCTCCCGCCACGCTTGCGCCCGGCCGTGGACCGCGTGCGCGATATCTTCGGCCAACCCGTCGGCTCCATCCCCCAGGCCGCGCTCGCCCACTACCTTGCCAGCGGCGCTTTACGACGCCACACCGGCCGCATGCGCCGCACCTATAAACACCGCCGCAACCTAGTGGCCGAAGCGCTTGGCTCCATCGATGGCACCCAGCTCCTTCCCATCCACGGTGGTCTCCACGCAGTCCTACTGTGCGATCCGGCCGTTGTCCCCCGCGCTGCCGCCCGCGGCATCAAACTCACCCCGCTGCGCGATTATTGGGGCGGCGCCGATGCTGAAGACGGCGTCGTACTCGGCTTCGGCCACCTCAGCGATGCCGAGCTACGCGAAAGCCTTTCTGCAGTCGCGGCCGCTTTACGGCAGTGATACCTTAATTCCAACGATCATAAACGAAAGGTACTAGATGTCTTTAGGTCCGATTGAGCTCCTTCTCATCCTCGTTTTCGTCCTTATCCTCGCTGGAATTATCGCCCTCGTGGTCAAGCTCGTGCGCAATAGCAATGACACCCGCGCGAATACTAGCCGCATTGCTAATCAGCTCGAGGAGCACGACCGCCGCCACTAAGAAAGACACCCCACCAGACCAAGCGCCACACCGACCGCTTGGTCTATTTTTATTCTCACGGCTGCCAGCGCGTTTCTACAAAATCATTCGCTATATATACCGCTTGGTCTAGTCTTGCCAAGCATGACGACGAAATACGATAACTCCAATTCCAACTGGTCCTTCGCTACCCGCTCTGTACACGCAGGCCAAAACCTCGACGGGCACCACAACGCCCGCAATGTGCCGATTTACCAGACCACCTCCTACGTTTTTAACGACGCCGAGCACGCGGCCAACCGCTTCAATCTTTCCGACGCCGGCCCCATCTACACCCGCCTCACCAACCCCACCCAGGACGCACTGGAAGAACGCCTCGCTTCCCTCGAGGGCGGCGTCGCCGCCGTCGCTTTCGCCTCCGGCCAGGCCGCTGAAACCGCAGCCATTTTGAACCTCGCCTCGGCAGGCGACCACATCGTGACTTCCCCGCGCCTCTACGGCGGCACCTCCACCCTCTTTACCGTCACGCTCAAGCGCCTAGGCATCGACGTCACCCTCGTCGAGGACCCGGACGACCCGGCCTCCTGGCAAGACGCCGTGCAGCCAAATACCAAGGCCTTCTATGGCGAGACCTTCGGCAACCCCGTGGCCGATGTGCTCGATATCCCGGCCATCGCCGAGGTCGCCCACAATAACCAGGTCCCACTCATCGTGGATAACACCATCGCCACCGCCGCCCTCGCCCGGCCGCTGGACCTCGGCGCAGATATCGTCGTGGTCTCCACCACCAAGTTCTACACCGGCAATGGTTCGGCCATCGGCGGCGCGATTATCGACGGCGGCTCCTTCGACTGGACCGTCACCCGCAACGGCGAGCCCGTATTCCCCTATTTCGTCACCCCGGATGAGGCCTACCACGGACTCAAGTACGCCGATCTCGGCGCCCCAGCCTTCGCGCTCAAGGCCCGCGCCGGCCTGCTGCGCGATACCGGCGCCGCCATCTCCCCCTTCAACGCCTGGCTGACGCTGAATGGAATTGAGACGGTAGGGCTGCGCGTCGAAAAGCACAATGCCAACGCCCAGGCCGTCGCCGAGTACCTGGAAGGCCACGCCAAGGTCACCAAGGTCAACTACGCCGGCCTCGACTCCTCGCCGTATAAGGCCACCAAGGAAAAGCTCGGCTACGCCTATACCGGCTCCGTCCTCTCCTTCGACATCGACGGCGGCCGTGAAGAAGCCTGGGCGTTTATCGACGCCCTCAAGCTCCACTCCAACCTCGCCAATATCGGCGATACCCGCTCTCTGGCCGTACATCCGGCTACCACCACGCACTCGCAATCCGATGAACCTGCGCTGGCAGCGGCCGGCATTACGCAATCTACTATCCGCCTGTCCGTGGGCATCGAGCACATCGATGACATCATCGCGGACCTCGAGCTGGGCTTTAACGCGCTGGCATGAAGCTAGTTAGCATCGGCGATTTCCACACCGAAGCCGGCGCCACGCTTGCCGACGCCCACATTGCCTACCACCGCTTCGGCCACCTCCTCGGCGATCCGCATGGGGCCAATAACGTCATCCTGGTCGAACACGCGCTTACCGGTGACTCGAATGTGGCCGAGTGGTGGGCCGACCTAGTAGGCCCCGGCAAGGCGCTGGATACGACGAAGTGGTGCATTATCGCTACCAATACACTGGGCGGCTGCGGCGGCTCTACCGGCCCGGCTTCCCCGCACCCAGACGATGGCCGTGCTTGGGGTTCGCGTTTTCCCGCGCTTTCCGTGCGCGACCTCGTTGCGGCCGAGCGTGCCGCATTGCACGAACTTGGCATCACCCACGTGCATGCCGTCATCGGCGGCTCAATGGGTGGTGCGCGCACGCTCGAGTGGACACTGATGCACCCCGATTTCCTCGACGCGGCCTGCGTCATTGCCGTATCGGCCCGCGCCTCCGCTTGGCAGATTGGCATTCAGTCGGCGCAGATCGCGGCCATCGAGCAAGATTCGTTCTGGCATGGCGGCGATTATTACGCTTCCGCCCAGCGCCCGCGCGAGGGGCTGGCGGCCGCGCGCCGCATTGCGCACCTGACCTACCGCGGCGAACAGGAGATTGACGAGCGCTTCGGCGTTCAGGCACAGACCGGCGAGAACCCGCTCGGGCCTTACCGCCGCCGCGATAATCGCTTTGCCGTTAACTCCTACCTGGATTATCAAGGCATCAAGCTGGCCGACCGCTTCGATGCCGGCTCCTATGTCACTCTCACCGAGGCGCTCAACCGCCACGATATCGGCCGTGACCGCGGTGGGCTCAACCGCGCGCTGGGATCATCTAAGGTACCTACAATGGTCGTAGGCGTAGACACGGACATCTTGTACCCGTATCACCAGCAAGAACATATCTCGCGCAATCTGGGAAATCTATTGGCTATGGCCAAGGTGGTCTCCCCGGTAGGCCACGACGCCTTCCTTACCGAGTCACGCCAAATGGATCGCATACTGCGTAACTTCCTTAGACTTTCCCAGCCAGACCCGCGCATTGATGCAGCGGCAGGCGATCCCACCGAGTACTCGATTTAAAAAACTCGCGGCAGCAATGATCGCCAAAGCCGCGCAGCGCGCACTATGCGCTGCGCTGGAGCGGCGAAGGGACGAAGCGGCTCAGCGATCGTCGGGTGGCTTCGCCCAAGGCGGGCGCCACACGATGCCTTCTCCAGGACGACGCTCGAGCCGGCCGCGACGCGGCGGTGCATTCGGGTCATCGTCGTTCACAGCATTGTGATACTTGCACGCAATGGTGAGGTTTTCGGGATTCGTATCGCCGCCCAGCAGCCACGGGGTGAGATGGTGGACCTGGCATTCATCCGCCGGCGTGTGGCAGTCGGGCCACGGGCACACCGGGTTTTCTGCCATCGCCATTTGGCGTTGCTTCCATGTAGCCAAGCGCCGCGATTGATAAAGGTTGACGGGACCGGTGACGGGGTGGATGAGGGTGATAAGGCCGACGTCGGCAAGCGCGCGGCGGACAAGATCCGCACCAGATATCTGGGCGCCGTTGGTCAGCTGCAAGGTGACGTCCTCGCCGTGGGTGACCTTCACCATCTCATTCAGGTTGAGCACCACATTGGTGGTGATTGTGGAGGTAGAGGCGCCCTCGGCAAAGACGCGACGAGCATCGGCGACGGTGGAGACGTGGTTATTAATTTCTGCAACCAACTCGGACTCGGCGGTAATTGTCAGGGTCCACAGGTCATCGCGGCGGCGGGTCAGGCGCACGCCTTCGGAGCGCTTGGTGGTACGCTCCTCGCGCACTAGGCGACGGGCGCGCTTATCAATCTCGCTGGTGGAAAGGCGCAGGGCACATAGTTCCTCGCGCAATGCCCAGGCCGCCCGCTGGGTTTTCATCTTCTGTGCGAAGTGCTCGATAATTTTCAGCGCGTCGAGCGGCAGCGAAGTGCGGCGGGCGGCGCGCTGTTTAGCACCAAAGGCGGTGCGGCCGAAGTAAGTATCGGCCAGGCGGGCAAACTCGGCGGCCTCGCGATCACTAAAGCCCTTATCGACGAGCTCTTCTACCGACAGCCCAACGCACTCCTCGATGAGCACCATCGGGGAGTTCACGGCAGCCAGGTAGTTCGAAATCATGGCACCGAACCTAAGCCGGCCGTGCATAACGGCGCGCGGTGGTGGCCCAGAGCCTGTGGATAACCGCCCGAACCACACCCTTTCGGGCCGAGTTAGGTGAAGGCTCTACAAAAACCTGTGGATAACTAGCTACCGAGCGCGTCCACAGAAAAGGCCAGAAAGGCCATCGTGGCGCCGAGCAGGCCGGTAAAGCAGGCGTCAAAGCGGCGCGAGCGTACGGCCAGCACGCCGACGCGGCTGGAATCACACGTCAGTCGGACCACGGTGAGCCACAGCAGGGCCAGGCCGAGGAGGAACGTGGCCCGGCGCCAGTATTCGAAGACAGCATAGCCGCCGGAGATAACCACGCCGGCCACGAAGATGCCAATTGCTGCCCACTGCGCGGCAGGCGGCAGTGGGGAGGGCGCGAGCTCGGCGTCGTGCGGATTATCTAGATTCACGCCAACTTTTCCGCGCGTTCGACGATATTGCGTACCAGGAAGGCACGGGTCAGCGGGCCGACACCACCTGGGTTCGGAGAGACGAACCCGGCCTTATCCCAGCAATCTGGGTGAATGTCGCCGGTGAGCTTGCCGTCGACGCGGGAGACTCCGACGTCGAGAAGCGCGGCGCCTTCCTTAATCATGTCCGCGGTGAGCATGTGGGGCTGGCCGGCGGCGGCAATGACGATATCGGCCTCGCGGGTCTCAGCGGCCAAGTCCTTGGTGCCGGTGTGGCACAGCGTGACGGTGGAGTTCTCGCTGCGGCGGGTAAGCATCAGGCCGATGGGGCGGCCTACGGTAACACCACGGCCGATGACCACGGTCTTGGCGCCGTTGAGCTCGACGCCGAAGCGGCGCAGCAGATGCAGGCAGCCGTTCGGGGTGCACGGCAAGGGCGCCTCCTCGTTGAGCACGAGCTTGCCCAGGTTGACTGGGTGCAGGCCATCGGCATCCTTGGCGGGGTCAATGCGCTCGAGGATGGCGTTTTCATCCAGGTGCTTAGGCAGCGGCAACTGGACGATGTAGCCGGTGCAGGCATCATCGGCGTTGAGCTCATCGATGACGGCTTCTAGTTCTTCCTGGGTGATATCGGCCGGCAGGTCCTTGCGGATGGAGTTGATGCCAAGCTTTTCACAGTCACGATGTTTCATCTTCACATAGGATTGGGAGCCCGGATCCTCACCTACGAGGACGGTCGCCAGGCCAGGGGTAATCCCCTTCTCCTTCAGCGCGGACACGCGCTGGGCAAGGTCGGAAAAAATCTCGTCGCGGTACAGTGTGCCATCTAGTTTGGTAGCGCTCATAGCCACCATCCTAGACTGAAGGCATGAGCCAGCTGCACATTGTCTTTGATAACCCAGTCATCCCTACTAATACGGGCAACGCGATTCGCACGGCCGCGGTGACGGGCGCGAGCCTGCACCTGATTGAGCCGCTGGGTTTCAATTTCGACGATAAGCACTTAAAGCGCGCCGGTCTGGATTATCACGATTTGGCCGATGTGCAGATTCACAAGGACTTCCAGGCCTGCATGGATGCGCTGCCGGGCGCGCGCGTCTTCGCTTTTACCACGCATACGGATAAGTGGTTTACGGATATCGAATACCAAGAAGGCGATGTCCTACTCTTTGGCACGGAGCCGACCGGCCTGCCAGAGGAGCACATCAATCATCCGCGCGTAACGGACCACGTGCGCATTCCGATGGTGCCGGCCAGGCGCTCAATGAACTTGTCGAATTCGGCCTCGACGGCCGTATTTGAGGCGTGGCGCCAATTGGGATTTAACGGGGCGGTTTAAGCTCCGGCAGTTGGCGGGAGCGTAGCTGGGTAAGGAGTGCGGTGGCGTCGGCAAGCGTGAGGTTGCGCGCGTCCATACGTACCGGGCCCTGGACTAGGTCGAGGCCGACGGTGGCTAGGCCGAGCGCCTGGGAAATCGGCCCGCGGCGGTAGGTCAGCTCCTGGATATGGGAGGTGTGGATGGCTTTGACGCGGCGATTGAGCCGGCCGTTGCGCACTATGACGTAGCCGCCGGTAAGTGCCACGGTTTGTTGGCGGTAGTCCAGCGGGGAGACCCACTTGGCGCGGGCTGGCGAGGCGTAGGTGGGCGCGGCGTCGGCCGGCAGGAATTGCCGGGCTTGGGCGAGGGTGCCCACCGGCAGGATGCGGGTGGAACCAGAAGCCTTTCCGCTTGCCGACGCCCCATACCCCGCCACTGAGACCCGTACCTCGTACCAGCCTAGTGGCCGCCAGAGGAAGGGCTGAGTTATCTGCACGGCGTGGATGCGGTCAAGGCGAATGCTTTGGCGGCGGCGATCGGCCAGGCCGTAGGTGATATTGAGTACCTCGCCGTCGGTGCGGGCGGTATAACGCCAGGAAGAATCGAGCACGTTCCAGGCGTTGGGCAGGGCGCCGACGAGGATGGGCAGCGCGGCCGAGAGCGGCAGCCGCGTAACCACAACCAGGATGAGGAAGCCGACGAGGAAAAGCGTGGACGTGCGCAACGCGGCCGCAATCAGGGAGCGGGCGATGGGAATCTCGGGCACGAGAGCTGGTTCCTCGGCCGGTTCTTCAGCCGATTCCTCGGCCGGCGCCTCGGTTTGGGAGGTGGGAGCGCCGTGAACGCGGGCGAGGATGTCATCGCGTAGGGCCTCGGCGTCAGACTTTTTGAGGTAGGCGATTTCGATGACAGATGATTGGCCGCCTGCGGTTTCCACCCGCACGGCCGCAAGACGAAAGAGGCGGGCGATGACGGGTTCCACGACGTCAACGGCCTGGGTGCGGTCATAGCGCGCGGTGCGCAATTGGACAGATAAAAGGCCGCGGCGCAGGGAAAGCTCTTCCGCGCCGAGCTGATAACCCATGCGGCGCCACCATAGGCCGGAGGCGAGCCACACCACCGCGCAGACCGCGATGAAACCGGCGAGGGCAAGGGCGGTATCACGCAAGGCCTCGCCGCGGTGTTCGCCGGTAATAAAGGCAAAGATATCGCGCAGGGCCTCCATGTTGGCGTTGAGGGCGAAGCCCGCGATGAGGGCCAGGATGACCGACCACAGACGCAACAGTGGGGTAAGGCGGTGGACGCGACGGAAGTTCGGCTGGGGACTCATAGGCCGCTCATCCGTTCGCGGGCTTGGTGGGCAAGGCGGGTGCGGAGGGTGTCGGCAAGCGGGGCTTCCAAGCCTTTGATGGTGGCATCCGTGCTGGCCGAAGCTGTGTGGAGCTGCAACTTTTTCAGGCCGAGAGCGCGATCGATGGGCCCGGAGGTGACGTCGACGAATTGGATGCGGCCGTAGGGCACGACGGTGAAGGTGTACCAGAGCTTGCCGCGGGTGATAAGCAGCTCATCGTCGGTCTCGAGCCAGCCCATATTGCGCACTTGGGCGGGGATGAGCCAGAGCAGCCAGAAGAAAAGGGCAACGAAGATGCCGGCCGCCCAGTAGAACCACGGGGTCCACCAGAAGCCTGCCGCAGCGGCGGCCGCGGCGAGCAGAAACATCCAGCTCAGGTGGTGGATATAGCGCGAGGTCACCAGGCGCGGTGAAACGGGATTCATTTCTTCGCTCATAGTTATTGACAGTAACAATCAGGAGAAGCCCTTGGGCAACTTACCGTTTCCTTAACGGAAAACCATTGGTACCCTCGTCAGCTCGACATCGATTGGTGGGCCATCCAGCGCGGCATCACTCCAGTTAATCTCTCCGTTCTGAAGAATAATCGTGCCCAAGCCGTACGCTTTAGCACTCTGGCAGCACTATGCGCGGCACTGGACTGCCAGCCAGGGGATATCTTCGGCGTCGAGTAGCAACCCTTGCCAGGGTGTTGGGTTTATGCAATACTTTGACTTATGTCCCCAAAGAAGAAGCCCTCCGCACCCATTTATAACCGGGTACGCGTACTGCGCGCCGAGCGGGACATGTCGCGCGCGCAGCTGGCCGAGGCCATCGACGTCAATCCTCAGACCGTCGGCGCGCTTGAGCGCGGGGATCACTCCCCCAGCCTGGACCTAGCCTTCCGCGTCTGTGAGGTCTTTGACCTTCCCGTGGAGGCTATTTTTTCCCGCCAGGAATTTTCCCCCATGTCCACTGAAATCTACAGGAAGAATTCCTAATGGCTAACCCGATTCCCGCCTCCGTTTCTCGCCGCAAGCGCCTGGTCTTGGCCGGCGATATTTTCCTCGGCCTGGCCATCGTAGCTGCGGCCCTGCACTTCTTCACGCTCAGCTTGTCTAACTTGCTATGGCCGATTGCCGGCATTGCGGCCACCATCTGCACCACATGGCTCCGCCAGTCCATCCGTCACCTCGACGCACCCACCACCGAGATGGACGAGTACGAGCTGCGCCTGCATACCGACGCCCGCGACGCAGGCCTCAAGACCGCTGTGGTTATTTCCATAGTGCTCTTCCTCGTCGCCGGTGCCACCGCCTTCGGCCTGCGCTCCCTCGGAGCGGATGAAGTCGCAGCGGAGGAGGCAACCTCGGGGGCTAATATCGCCATCTTCTTTGCCAAGCTCATCTACATACAACTGCTGTGGATTCCATTTGCGGTAGCCAAAGAGTTGGCCAATAAACTCAACGCAGACGAGCTGCGCAGCTGAGGCAACTAGCGGAAATCGCGGGAGCCGCGGGAGAGGAATTCGCCAAAGTCCAGCGGCTCGAGCTTATCCGCGACCACGCTGACCGCGCCGGTGGCGTTTTGCACGATGCCGCGGATAATCATTGCGCGGGCGGTGCGGGCCACAACCTTATGCCGCGACCATAATCCGGGCGAAACCATCACGTTCATCAGGCCAGTTTCATCCTCCACGCCCAAAAAGGTCAGGCCAGACGCAGTGCGCGGGCGCTGGCGGTGGGTAATAATGCCGGCGATGCGCACGCGGGTGCCATCGGGGACATGGGGAAGTTGGGAGGCAGGCAGGACGTCGGCAAGCGAGGCACGCACCAGCTCCATGGGCTGTTGGTTATGGGTCACGCCGGTGGAGGCGACGTCGGTAGCCATAAGCTCGAAGGCGGACATACCAGGCAGGTGCGGTGCGGCTAGCGCGGAAGTGCCAGGCAGCATGCCCTCGCGCTCGGTGGCGGCAACGCCGGCCTGCCACAGCGCTTGCCGACGATCCAACCCCAGACACTCCAACGCCCCAGCCGTGGCCAGCGCTTCCACCTGCTCCACGCTGAGATCCGCCCGGCGCGAAAGATCGGACACGCTAGTAAAAGGCGCGGCCGCCTCCACGCGCTCGGCGGCAGACTCCCCCAGCCCCTTGATGAGGTTCAGGCCCAACCGAATCTCGCCCGACCTTGTCGCCCGGGCCTGCGCACCAGAATCATTGATACTCACCGGCAGCACCCGCACACCGTGGCGCCGGGCATCTTGGATGAGCGACTGCGGGGAATAAAAGCCCATCGGCTGCGCGCGCAGCAGGCCCACGCAGAATTCCGCCGGGTAGTGGTATTTAAACCACGCGGAGAAATACACCAACGAGGCAAAGGACTGCGAGTGCGATTCGGGGAACCCATAGGCGGCAAAGGCCACAATTTTGGTCCAGAGCTTATCGGCTACCTCGCCCTCGATGCCATTGGTCTCGCGCAGACCAGCATAAAAACGGCTGCGCAGCGCGGCCATCTTTTCCGGGGAGCGCTTCGACCCCATGGCGCGGCGTAAGTCGTCAGCCTCGGCGCCGGAAAAACCTGCCGCGTCTACGGCAATCTGCATCAGCTGTTCTTGGAAAAGCGGGATGCCCAGCGTCTTGCCCAGGGATTTTTCCAAGACAGGGTGGTCATAGGTCACCTCTTCTAGGCCATCGCGGCGACGCAAGTAAGGGTGCACGGATCCGCCTTGGATGGGGCCGGGCCGAATAAGCGCGACTTCGACCACTAGGTCAAAGAAACGGCGCGGCTTCAGGCGCGGCAGCGTGGCTAGCTGCGCGCGGGATTCCACTTGGAAGACGCCCACCGCATCGGCGCGGCAGAGCATGTCATAGACCGCCGGCTCGGCGAGGTCGAGCTCCCACAGGTGCACCTCGCGGCCGGTGGTAGCACGCACGGCGTCAATCATGTGGTGCAGCGCCTCCAACATGCCAAGGCCGAGCAGGTCGAATTTCACTAGGCCGGCGGCCGCACAATCGTCCTTATCCCATTGCAGCACGGAGCGATTTTCCATACGCGCCCACTCCATGGGGACAACGTCCGCGATGGGGCGGTCACACAGCACCATGCCGCCGGAGTGGATTCCTAGGTGACGGGGCTGGCCGAGGAATTGCTCGGCCAAAGATGAGACCTCAGCAGGCGGTTCGGAGGTACCCTTCGACCACGCATCGGCCGAGCCCTGCGGATACCCCAGCGCGCGGGCGGCATCGCGGGTAGCCCCCTTGCGGCGATAAGTAATGACATTGGCCACCTGCGCGGCTCGTTCCCGGCCGTGGGTGCGATAGACATACTGGATTACCTCCTCGCGGCGGCCGGATTCGATATCGATATCAATATCGGGCGGGCCATCGCGGTCCGGGGAAAGGAAGCGCTCAAAAAGCAGCTGCGCGGAGATGGGCTCGGCGTTGGTAATACCCAGTGCGAAACACACCGCAGAGTTAGCGGCCGAGCCGCGGCCCTGGCACAAAATATTTTCCTGGCGACAAAAATCCACCAGGTCGCACACAATTAGGAAGTAGCCGGGAAAGCCCAGTTGCTTGATGACGCCCAGCTCATGCCTAATCTGCTTCTTCGCCGCCTGCTTAATCTCGGCCGGCCGCGAGGCATAACGCTCCTTGGCACGGCGCCACACCTCGCGTTCTAGCCAGCTCATCTCGGTATGCCCCTCCGGAACGGGAAAGTTCGGCAGGTTCGGGGCAAGCGCGTCCCAGGTAAAGGAACACTCGCGAGCCAGGCGCACAGTTTCAGCAATAAGCTCCGGCCGGTCAGGCAAAAGCTGGGCCATCTGCTCGCCGGATCGCAGCCAGCCGGCGCCCATGGGGTGGGTGTGCGGCGCAGCGGCCGCAAGGGATTCGCGGCGAGCCAAGGCGCGCTTGGCGGCGGCGAGCCGAGCTTGGTCACGGGTCGCCGCCGCGGGCCGTGCGGTTGCGATGGCCCGCAAGTTATTGTATTTATCGAGGAAACGGTGCCGATCCGCGTCTTCAGGGGACATGCTGCACGAATATTCGAGAACTATGCTGTCTATTTTTATTCTTTCGAGCAGGTTATCGATTTCTGCTAACGCTTCCGGCCCTACCAGGAAGAAGCACTCCCCTTCCAGCTCGCGCACCACCTCATCTAGTGGCGGATAATCCACCCGATCCTTCTCCCCCGCTTCCATCCGTGCGTGCGCAATAAGGCGCGATAACCGGCGATACCCTTCTGGGGTGCGCGCCAGCACAGTCACTGGAGCCTCCGCGAGGGATAGCTCCGCGCCATATACGGCCGGGAGATTCGCTTTAGCAGCAGCTTCAGCGAATTTCATCAGCCCATAAAAGCCATCGCGGTCCACAATGGCCAGCCCCTCGAGCCCCAGCTCCACAGCCCGGCCAACCAGCTCTTCCGGCTCAGCAGCGCCGTCGAGAAAGCTATACGAACTTACCGCGTGCAACTCCGCGAAAGGGACAGCGGAATGGCCCCGCTGCACAGAATCCACTAGCCCATGAAGGTGCTTAACCGGCACAGGCGCAGCAGATTCGCAGCCAGAGAGAATGCGCTCCACCCGCGACCACGACAGTGCTTTTCCGCCATTAAATTCCACTCCACACAGCGTAATATCGAATTATTGTTCTATACAAGCCTGTAAGACGTGATGCCGACAATAGACAAAGCGGTTCGCCGATTGCTAAGTTGCTAAACAGACAAATTATTTCAACTCCTACAAGAAGGGGAATCCCCATGCAGATCCGTCGCGTAGTGGCTGCTACTGCCGCTGTAACCATCGCTGCCACCAGCTTGGTGGCCTGCTCCTCCGATGATTCCAAGTCCATCAAGGTGGGCACCACCGACGACGCCAAGAAGGCGTGGGTAGCGTTCGAGCAGGAAGCGAAGAACGCTGGCTATGACATTGAAATCCAGCCTTTCGCGGATTACAACACCCCAAACCAGGCTCTGGACCAGGGCGAGCTGGATACCAATAACTTCCAGCACCTGAAGTTCCTAGCGGAGTACAACCACGGCAATGACACCAACCTGGTGCCTATCGTGGCCACCGAAATCGTGCCGCTGGCACTGTTTTGGAAGGACCACGACTCTCTCGACAGCATCGAGGGCGAAGAGGTCGCCATCCCGAATGACTCCACCAACCAGGCCCGCGCCATCAACGTACTGGTCCAGGCCGGCCTTATTACTTTGAAGGATAAGGACAACTTGGAGCCCACCCCGCTGGATATTGATGAAAAGAAGTCCAAGGTCAAGGTCACCCCGGTAGACGCCGCGCAGACCACGTCCGCGCACGGCGAGGGCACCCCGGCGATTATCAATAACTCCTTCCTGGAGCGTGCCGGCATCGATCCGAAGACTGCCATCTTCCAAGACGATCCGAATTCTGAAGAAGCAGAACCGTACATCAATGTCTTCGCCGTTCGCGAGGAGGACGCCGATAACGAAGACATCAAGAAGCTTGCCGAGCTATGGCACTCCGACGCCGTCCAGGAGGGCGTCGATGAAGACTCCGCCGGCACCTCCGTCGAGGTGGAGCGCAGCCAGGAGGATCTGCAGAAGATCCTAGATAAGCTCGAAGCAGATCTGGACTAATCACCCTTGCTTTTACCCCGCCGGAACCCCCCGGCGGGGTTTGGCACTTTCCTAACTAAGGACGCAAACACGTGGCAGATTCCACTCAACGCGGCACCCGCATCGAGTTCCGCGAGATCACCAAGATCTTTAAGCAGAAAAAGGCGCGAGTTAAGGCACTCGACCATGTCTCCATGACCATTGAGCCCGGCGAAATTGTCGGCATCATTGGCTACTCCGGCGCCGGCAAGTCCACCCTTGTACGCATGATCAACGGCTTGGACACCCCGTCCGCGGGAGAGCTGCTGCTTGATGACACCAATATCGTTGGCATGTCCGAGAAGAAACTGCGCGGCATTCGCCGCAATATCGGCATGATTTTCCAGCAGTTCAACCTGATGAACTCGCGCACCGCGGCCGGCAATATTGAATACCCGCTGCAGCTGCAGGGCGTCGGCAAGCAGGAGCGCACCCAGCGCGTGCAAGAGCTGCTGGAGTTCGTCGGCCTGGGAGACAAGGGCAAGAGCTACCCGGAGCAGCTTTCCGGCGGCCAGAAGCAACGCGTCGGCATTGCCCGTGCGCTGGCCACCAACCCCTCGCTGCTGCTTGCCGACGAAGCCACTTCCGCCCTCGACCCCACCACCACGCAGGAAGTCCTCGACCTACTGCGTCAGGTAAACAAGGAATTTGGCATCACCATCGTGGTTATTACCCACGAGATGGAAGTCGTACGCTCCATCGCCGATAAGGTCGCCGTGATGGAAAACGGCCGCGTCGTGGAACAAGGCAGCGTCTACGAAGTCTTTTCCAACCCACAGACCTCCGTGGCCGCCAAGTTCGTAGCCACCTCGCTGCGCAACGAGCCCGACGTCGTTGAAACCGACGACCTGCTCGCGCACGAAGGCCGCCTATTTACCATCAACCTCACCGAGGAATCCGGCTTTTTCACCGCCGCCGCCCGCCTTAAGGAAGCCGGCGTGTCCATCGCCGTCGTCCACGGCGGCATCACCACGCTGCAGCAGCATTCCTTTGGCAAGCTGACCGTACGGCTCAGCGGCGACGATAACGCCATCGAAGAGTTCTACCGCACGCTTTCTACCACCACCCAGATTGAGGAGATTGCACGATGACCGTCACCACCCTCGCCCAAGCCAACTGGGACCGCCTCGGCCCTTCACTGGCCGATGCCATCGTCGATACCCTCATCATGGTCTCGACTACCCTCATCGTTTCCGGCATCCTCGGCCTTGGCCTAGGCATGCTGCTCTATACCACCCGCACGGGCGGCATCCTGCAAAACCGGTTCGTCTATTTCATTGTCAACCTGCTGGTTAACTTCGTCCGCCCCATCCCGTTCATCATTTTGCTGGCTTTTGCCCAGCCACTGACCGTCATAGTGATGGGCGGGACCATCGGCCGCGGACCGGCCACCTTCGTCATGGTCATCGCCGCAACCTTCTCCGTAGCCCGCGTGGTGGAACAAAACCTCGTGTCCATCGACCCCGGCGTTATCGAGGCCGCCCGCTCCATGGGTGCCTCGCCGTGGAAGATCATTACCTCCGTTATCGTCCCAGAGGCCCTCGGCCCACTGATTCTGGGCTACACCTTCCTATTTATCGCCATCGTGGACATGTCCGCTATGGCCGGCTACGTCGGCGGCGGCGGCTTGGGTGACTTTGCAATCGTCTACGGTTACCGCGCCTTCGAATGGGAGGTCACCGTCGTGGCCACGCTCATCATCATCGTGCTGGTGCAGGCCGCCCAGTTCTTCGGCAACTGGCTCTCCTCCAAGGTCATGCGCCGCTAGCCCCCGCTTGCCGACGCCGCCCTACCCCGCGACCGGCTCCACGCCGGTCGCTACGATGGCTTGGCCCGTCTTCGGGGCGTCACCACACGAGGAAACCACACCTTCTACCTCGCGCTCCTCGAGCGTCACGCGCCAGCGCCGGCCGTCAATGTGGCTGACCTCGCCGCTATCAGTGGCGGTGAGCTGGCCGTAGGAGAGCTCCTCGCCGGCGTCGATAAGCGCTCGGGCCACCGCCAACTCCGCCACCTGGCCGCGCGGGCCGAAAATACCGCGCCCGCGATTTACCGGGTAAAAATACTTTCCCCGCGCCGCCGCCGCAATCATCTGCGCGGCGGCTTCTTTATTCATTCGTCCAAAGGAATAGCCCCACGGCATGAGCATGACCGATGGCGCGAACCGGTGTCCCTTCGTGTGCGAGGTCTCCCAGACCATATCCGGGTAATCCTCCACCAGCTCCGCGGCCAACGGCCGCCCCTTGACCGCACAGCAGGTATCGCGCTTCGCGTGCGTACACACCAAAACCAGCGGTGTTTCCACTGCGCCGCCTCCATTGCGTCCAGGCCCTGTCAGATCCAGATCAAGGATTTTCTCTGGCCCTGTCAGCAGCACGAGTTCCATCACTCCCTGCTCGGCCCACACCAGGTAACAGCGGTGCATCTTGCCTACCTGGCGGCCGTCGCGGCCCGGCCGACGGATAAGCTGCAGCCCCGCCACCCCCTTCAGTTTGGCCTTAAGCTGCGCCGTGAGATCCGGCCCAAAGGTATCGCCATCGAGCACGTCTCGCGACCATCCGCCCGGCCACTCAAAAAGCACATAGACGGATTCCTTCTTGGCCGTGCCTGGCAGCGGCTCTACCTGGATGTCTGAACAGAACTCGGTCATATACCTAAGCCTAACCTTTCTGCATTTCAGCTCACACCCTTGGCCACAATTCGGCCACGAAATACCCCCTCGGCTATACAGTTCACGGCCGAAACTATAACCTAGGGGGCATGTTGAAAGTCCGTCTCGTCGCAACGCTTCTCGTCGCTGCTTCCCTCAGCGGCTGCGCCGCCCAAGAGACGGACCGCACCACCATGGCTGCATCTGCGGATAACTCCCGGCTCAATCCACTAGGCCAGGCCAATATGGAAATGAAAACCCTCCGGCCGCAGGCCCCCTCCGAGCTCACGGTGACCAACGTGCGCATCGGCCAGCACGAGGGTTTTGAACGCGTTGTCTTTGAACTCGACGGCAGCGGTTCTCCCGGCTGGTTCGTAGACTATGCCGACACGCCCACGCAGCAGGGTTCTGGCAAGACTATTGACCACTCCGGCGAGACCGCACTCAATGTCAATATCGACGGCGTGGTCTACCCCTTCGAGGCGGGGAAGGACGATCCCCACATCGGCGTGGTGGATGCCCCCGTAGAGGGAGTCGTCACCCAGGTGGTCAATGGCGGTACCTACGAGGGCCGCTGCCAATTCGTCATCGGCATGACCTCGCGCAAGCCCTATTCCGTGCAGGTGCTCGATAACCCCACCCGCCTCGTAGTCGATATTCGCGATTAATAGGTCGCCTCCACCCGCCAGCGCCCGCCGGACCATACCAAAAGCCAGGCCCGCTGGTGCTCTTCGTGGTCGGCTTGGCCCACCACCTGCAGGCGCGCTACGTGCTGCGGATTATCAGTCCACCACTGCGTATCCACCGGCCAGGGACCGGCCCAGCCCAGTACGCGGAAGCGATGAGCTCCCCAGCTCAATGCCACCGGCGCCCCCGAAAGGAGAGCCTCGGCGGTGACGAATACTTCGCGACGAGCGGCGTCGATAAGCCGGATGCGCGCGGCCGGATGATTAGGCCCACCGCCCAGCCGCGCAGGCAGGGGTGCCGGAATACGGCCGGGCCACTCGCCTTGTGGCGGTGCGTCGCGCTGCTCGCCATAGGGCACGTACTCGATGCGCTCGGCCACCCCACGGCCGCCCACCGCCCGCGGCTGCAGCACGCGGTCAACCCCCAGCTGTGATTGCACGCGCGCGATCACGCGTTTGACCTGCTCCTGCGATCCCTCTCCGCCCCAGAGCCCGGTGGCGGACGGGGTGGCCACCTCCGCCGGCTCCAGTGCGAGGCGGCGGATAGCCGCGCCCCCACCAGTGGCACGCGAGAGCCAGCCATCGAGCTGCCAGCGCACGCGGTCCGCGGTGGCCTGCTCCGTCAGCGCTTCCTGTGTGCGCCACACCCGCGCCAACTCCTCGCCGGTGCCAAACTCCGCCACCACGCGCAGCCGCAGGCAGACCTTGCCGGCCTCTTCCAAGCGGGCATGCAGCCGGGACGCTAGCTGACGGGCCGCGAAGGCCGCCGCGTCCACGCGCTCGATGCGCTCTTCCATTTCCACGGCCAGGTCTGGGCGTGCCAGTTCTGGGGCCACCCGCCTATCCGCACGAGCCTGGGCCAGTTCGTGCGCGCGACGCCCGGACTCACCGAAACGGGTGGCTACCTGCTTAAACGGCAGTGCAGCTAAGTCGCCCAGGCGGCGCACGCCCAACTTATCGAGCTGCGCAACAAACCCAGCATCAAAGCCCAAGGCCTCATCGGCGGCGAGCACTCCTATGGGCTGGGTGGCCAAAAACTCTCGCGAGCCGCCCTCTGGCACCACCGCGCCCATGCCACGGTGCCGGGCCGCGATAACGGCCGTAGCAATCTCATCGGCGACGCCGAGGGTGGAATCGAAGCCGGCGTACGAAGAGGCGTCGACAAGCATCTCTAATGCTTTCTCCCCGTGGTAGCGCAGCGCCGCGCCCGCGTCCACAATGGCCAAACCAGGGCGCAGCACCTCCACCGAGGACGCCACCGCATCCAAACCGGCCGCAACCTCCGCAAACGCCGCACCATCCCGATCCGGATTGGCCTCCACCACCGTCGCCTCGGGGCACAGCGCTTGGGCCTGACGCAGGCGCATCCCACGCCGCACCCCCGCCCGGCGCGCCGCTCTATCACATACCGCAACCGCGTGATTGCGCGCAATGACCATAGGGCCCTGCCCGCCGACGGCCTGGATGGGCCAATCCGGAAACCACACGGCCGCTACCCTCATACGGCCTCCAGTCTGCGGTGTTGGCCCACCGTGAGCACCCCATGCACGCTAGCCTGCTTCGAGGTCACCTCAACGTCCATGTCCACGCCGCGAATGCGCCCACTGCCCTTGCCGACGCCCCGATAGGCACTCACCTGCGCCCCTATCTCCACCGCCGTGCCGGGCAAGCGCGTGCCCACCGTCAGCACCGCCGCGCGCCCGCCGCGCACCTTCGCCAGCACCGGCCGGGCCTTGGTTGGGCTCACCTCACCGGGCGGCCCATGATGGATGACTAGGTCCAGTCCTTCCGCCAATACCCCTGTCACCATCCAGGAATCCACGCCCGGATCTGGGACGGTTACCACACGTTCGATAACACCTTCCTCGGCCACTTGTGCGAGTAGTAAATCTGGCCACCCCACCACACCTACATACCCGCCGCGGGCGGTGAGGTGACAGATAAGATCCACCACAAGCGCTGGACAGTTAGTACAGTGCACCACGTGCCGGCGCGCCAAGCCGCCCGCAGGAAGCAGACGTGCCAGGCCAGGAAGCGTATCTACCAGCTCCTCTTCCGGGCCACGCTCCATAGCGCGCATGCGAGTACGCAGCATCGCCACACGGTCCGACCTACTTAGTCCGGCCACCGCTTTTTCTAGGCGAACGCTCGTTTGATTCACCCGAATAGTATGAACCCTCACCCGGACACATGCAAGTGTATGTTCGAATGGTAGCCTTAGCGGCATGAACTTCAACGCTGCCTACGGTGCCATGCGCGAGCACACCACCCCCATTCCCACTCCGCCATGGGTGCGTTTGGGTTCGTCCATCCTCATCGGTGCGGCCGTGGCGCTTTTGGCCAGCCGCGCACATATTTTTGCTGCACTAATCGGGGCGCTCGTGTGCCTCGTGGCAGCTTTCGTTCTCGTCTTTGCCCACCCCTACCGCCACGCGATGCGCGATTATGCCACCAAGCGCAATGTCACTCTGGTTCCTAGCATCGCACAGCTCGTGCCGCTGATGATTCTGTGGCTTATGGTGATGCTCGCCCCCATCGTGGCCCTACCCGCGTGGGGTGCCGGCCTGGTATGGCTGGTGGTCTTTGGCCTGAGCTTTCTCGTCTTCCCCCACGTGGATGGCACGCGACGGCTCGCGTTTGCCTAATCTATACGACACTTTTCGGGGTTATCCACAGCTTTTCCGCCCCGCCTCGGGTATGTAGGCCGGGTTATCCACACAACTGGCCGCAGCGGTTGCTCCGGCCGTGCGCCGGTGTAGGTGCGCGTCGTAGCGTTGCAGGCATGAACGCACTCGAGACCTACCTCACTGCCTTAGGCCCCGGCATGGACATCATCGCCGGGTGCCAAGGCATGTCCGGGTCCGAGCTTATGGACTACGGCGCGCCCGATGCCATCGCGGCCGATCTGCTTCTTTTGTGTGAGAGCTACTTTGGCCGCACCAAATTTACCCGGCTACAGCGCCGTGCTATTGCCGACGCCCGTCGCAACACCCATTCTATCGCCACACTCACCGCCCTAGAGCGCATTGTTAACCGCGCCCCGAGCAAGAAACAGGCCTGGGAGCTACGCGCGGAGTGCTGCGCAATGACCGGCGCGATGAGCCATATTCTCAAGCACGCCCGCCGGCGCCTGCGCGAGATGAAAGACAACACCGTTACTCCAGGTGTGCGCACTTACCGACGCCCCAATGACTACTGGACGCTTGCCATCACCGGAACCTCTAGTTTCATCGCGGATCTCAACGCCGCGCTGGCCGCGACCGGGAAGCAATCGCTCGAGGCGGTAGAAAAAATTTTCTTTGACCAGGCAGCGGCCGCGCGGGCAGAGGTGATAACCAATGCCATCGTGCCATTAGACAAATTCATTCGCATCCGCGACGGCCACGGCTACGATATCGAGCTCGACCTGACCAATGGCGCCACCATTACCGGCACCGAATATCTGCGGCGCGTACTCAACGACGTCGGCTTTTCTGGCGATAGAGAAACCGGCTACGTCACGCTCGTGCACCCCGAAGAAGGGCCGGTCAACCTCTACCGCACGGCGCGCGTGGCCAATGACAAACAGCGCATCATGGCCGCTGCAGAAAACCCACGCTGCGCCTGGCCGGGCTGCAACCAACCGGCCGATCTCTCCCAGGTCCACCACCTCAAGGCGTGGAGTAACGGTGGGGAGACGAATATGAAAAACCTGGTCATGTGCTGCGCCTACCATAACGGCGTCAACGATGATGACCCCAACGCTCCGCCCCGGCGCGGCCGCCTCGAGCGGGTGGGCGGGCGCATTGTGTGGCGTCCACCGTTTACCCCGCGCGAATAAACACGCCCCTCAAACGAGCGAAAAGGCGCTCAGCACTAGACTGAGCGCCTTCTACGCATGCCGTTTTACTCCCACTCGATGGTTCCCGGCGGCTTGGAAGTGCAGTCCAAGACCACGCGGTTGACGTCCTTCACCTCGTTGGTGATGCGGGTAGAAATCTTCTCCAGTACCTCGTAAGGCAAACGGGTCCAGTCTGCGGTCATGGCGTCCTCCGAGGACACTGGGCGCAGCACAATCGGGTGACCATAGGTACGGCCGTCGCCCTGCACGCCAACGGAGCGGACATCGGCCAGCAGTACTACCGGGCACTGCCAAATCTGGTCATCCAGGCCGGCATTGGTCAGCTCGGTGCGGGCAATAAGATCCGCCTCACGCAGCGTCTCCAAGCGCTCCTCGGTTACCTCACCGATAATGCGGATACCCAAACCTGGGCCTGGGAATGGCTGGCGGTAAACGATTTCTTCCGGCAATCCCAGCTCGCGGCCGACGGCGCGTACCTCGTCTTTAAACAGCAGGCGCAACGGCTCAACCAGCTCGAACTCCACGTCATCTGGCAAACCGCCAACATTGTGGTGAGACTTAATATTCGCCGTGCCGTCGCCGCCGCCAGACTCAACGACGTCCGGGTACAGCGTGCCTTGGACGAGGTAGTCGACGGTGGAGCCTGCAGGGGCGTCGTCAAGCACGCTCGCAACCGCACGCTCAAAGGCACGGATAAACTCCGCGCCGATGGCCTTGCGCTTTGCTTCTGGGTCGTCAACGCCGGCCAACTTCTCCAAGAAGGCACTGCGCTCATCCGCAGTCACCAGCTTCGCGCCGGTGGAGGCAACAAAGTCCTTTTCCACCTGCTCACGCTCGCCGGCACGGAGCAAGCCGTGATCTACGAAAACACAGGTGAGGCGATCACCGATGGCACGCTGCACCAGTGCCGCCGCTACAGCGGAATCCACACCGCCGGATAGGCCACAGATGGCGCGGCCGTCCTCGCCCACCTGCGCGCGGACATCCGCAATGAGCTGCTCGGCGATATTATCGGCCGTCCAGTTCTGCTCTAGGCCGGCAATCTCGGTCAGGAAGCGGGTAAGCACCTCCTGGCCGTGCGGCGAGTGCTGCACCTCAGGGTGGTACTGCACGCCGGCCATCTTCTTTTCCAGGCACTCCATCGCTGCAACCGGGGCACCGGCCGAAGTGGCCGTAACTTCAAAGCCCTCGGGAGCGGCAGATACGGCATCACCGTGAGACATCCATACCTTATGGGTAGTCTCCAGGCCAGCGTGCAGTACGCCGCCCTTAACGTTCATATCAGTGCGGCCGTACTCACGCTCGCCAGTCGACGACACAGTGCCACCAAGAGCGTGGTTCATGGCCTGGAAGCCATAGCAGATGCCGAAGACAGGAATGCCGAGCTCAAGCAGCTCCGGCTTCAGGGCCGGGGCACCGTCAGCATAGACGGAGGACGGGCCGCCCGTCAGAATAAGCGCGACAGGATCTTTAGCTTTGATTTCCTCCACGGACGCGGAGTGAGGGACAACCTCGGAGTAAATCTTGGCCTCGCGCACGCGACGGGCAATAAGCTGCGCGTACTGAGCGCCAAAGTCCACAACGAGGACGGGGCGCGGGGTAGTGTTTGGCTTAGTCACGCCCCATAGTCTAACCCACTAAACTGATAGCTTATGAAGCGCTTGGCTATTGTGCTCACCACCGGGCTATTGTTATGCGGTTGTGACGCCACCCCAACTACGGCCGAGGTGACGTCTGCGCTGGATGAACAAGGTCCACAAGAGGTAACACTCCCAGCCGCAGAAGTCTTTGGAAGCGAGTGGGACGAGTGGGCTCCCTTATGCGGCACTCAGCAGGCAGAGCGCATGGGATACCCAGAAGTAGCGCATAATTCGGTAGTGCTGCGCGCGAAAGAGGAAAAGAAGGTTGTAGAACTCAATCCTGCGGGAGCACGCGTGTGCCCAGTCCACGATGCAGGACAATGGCGGCCGATGTCGCGCGAGACCACATGGAGGAGGGAAGGCGGTTGGCAGTTGGTTTCCTGACCACCCTCCTTCTCCGCCACGCTCTACCTCTCCAGAGGAAAAGAAAGCTTGAAGACAAAACGCGGCTGCGCCAAGAAAGCACAGCCGCGTTCGAGATTGCCGATTAGTGGCGGACGGCGAGCTCGACCTTCTGGAAGGACTTCAGGTCGGTGTAGCCGCACTTTGCCATGGAGCGGCGTAGCGCGCCGACCAAGTTGGTGCGGCCGAAGGGCTCGCTGGAGGGACCGTGCAACACCGTTTCAAGCGAAGGAGCGGCAGACTCTTCTGCAGCTTCGGCCGGGGTACCGGCGGTGAGGAAATCAACATCCAAGTCGGCATCAGCTCCGGAGAACTGGACGAAGCCGCGGGGGAAACGCGGGTGACCGGCCGTGGCGGGCCAGTACCAGCCTTTACCGCCGGCCTCGCGGGCCTGAGCAAGCAGTGGGCCGAGAGCGACACTGTCGGCGCCACAAGCAAAAGCCTTGGCAATATTGCCGGAGTTTTCAAACTCGGTATCGGCGATGATGTGCACGTAGCGGCCGCCAGTCTCGTCGAGGTAATCGCGGCGGGCTGCGGCGGCGTCGGCAATCGCAGTGGCCATGGCCGAGTCGATACCAACGGTCTCGGCGTTGGTCGTCACACCAGCGCCTACGATAACGCCGGCCGCGCCAGTGCGCATCAGGTGCAGCGCGGTGGTGTAGTCGGTAACTCCGCCCGCGATGACCGGCACATCCAGCGATCCGATGAACTCCTTGAGGTTCAGCGGCTCGCCCCCGGTAGCCACGTGTTCGGCCGAGACCAGGGTGCCCTGAATAAACAGCAACTCAGCGCCGGCCGCGATGACCTTCGGAGCCATCTCACGAGCATTTTGCGGAGAAACACGCACAGCGACGGTGACTCCGGAGTCGCGGACTTGGGAGATGCGCTGGGTGAGGAGGGCGTCGTCAAGCGGTGCGGCGTGCAGCTCCTGAATGATGGAGTTATCGCCCGGCTGCGAGTAAATGCGAGCTAGAGCGCCTTCGAGGTCCTCGTGGCGGCCCCACAACCCCTCAGCATTAATGACGCCCAGGCCACCTTGCTTGCCCATCTCGATGATGAACTCGGGCGTGGCGAGCGCATCGGTGGGGTGGGACACGAAAGGGATGTCGAAGGTATAGGCATCGATGTGCCAGGTGGTATCCACGTCCTTGGAGGAGCGGGTACGGCGTTGCGGCACGATGGATAGTTGCTCTAGATCAAAGGTGCGGCGGGCCTCGCGGCCGATGCCAATTTCGGCGTATTCACGCATGATATTCCTAGCGGTAGTTTGGTGCTTCTGCGATTTGCTGCAGGTGGTGCGGGTGGGATTCCTTCAGGCCCGCGGCGGTGATTTGAACGAAGCGCTTGGTCTTTAGCTCAGCCAGGGTGGCGGAGCCGGTATAGCCCATGGAAGCGCGCAGGCCGCCGATAATCTGGTGCACAATGGCATCGATATCGCCGCGGAAAGGCACTCGACCCTCAACGCCTTCCGGAACCAGCTTGTCTTCGCTGCGGACATCGGCCTGGAAGTAGCGATCCTTGGAATAGGAGCGCTTTTCGCCGGAAAGTCCACGGCCCTGCATGGCGCCCATGGAGCCCATGCCGCGGTAGCGCTTGTACTGCTTGCCCTGGTAGACCACGATGTCACCGGGTGCCTCGGTGGTGCCGGCAAACATGGAACCCAGCATGACGGTATCGGCGCCGGCCGCCAAGGCCTTAGCAACGTCGCCGGAGTACTGCATGCCACCGTCACCGATCACCGGTACACCGGCCGGGCCAGCTACTGCGGCAGCTTCCATCAGGGCTGTAATCTGCGGCGCTCCCACGCCGGCGACGACGCGGGTGGTGCAAATGGAGCCCGGGCCGATGCCGACCTTGATGGCATCCGCGCCGGCATCAATCATTGCCTGGGCTGCCTCGCGGGTGGCGAGGTTACCGCCGATGACATCGACCTTGGAGCCAAAGTCCTTTTGGACGCGGGAAACCATTTCCAACACGCGGTTGTTGTGGGCATGGGCGGAATCGACGACGAGGGCGTCCACGCCGGCGTCGACAAGCGCGGCGGCGCGCTGGTAGGACTCCTCGCCGGTACCGATGCCGGCCGCAACCAACAGGCGACCGGCCGAGTCCTTCGACGCGTTAGGGTACTGCTCGGATTTCACAAAGTCCTTGACGGTGATCAGGCCGGTGAGCTTATTATTCGCATCGACGATGGGCAGCTTTTCCACCTTATTGGCCGAGAGCAGTTCGAGGGCTTCCTTCTTGGATACGCCCTCGCGCGCTACGACGAGCGGCATGGCCGTCATAACCTCGCTGACCTTGCGGTCAAAGTCAGGCTCGAAGCGCATATCGCGGTTGGTGCAAATACCGACTAAGGTGCCGTCCTCATCTACCACCGGCAGGCCGGAGATACGGAAGCGGGCGCACAGCGCGTCTACTTCCCCAATGGTCATATCCGGGCGGGCGGTGATGGGGTCGGTGACCATGCCCGACTCGGAGCGCTTGACTATTTCTACCTGCTCGGCCTGGTCCTCGGTAGACAGGTTGCGGTGCAGCACGCCGATGCCACCCTGGCGGGCCATGGCAACGGCCATGCGGGCCTCAGTCACGGTATCCATGGCGGCCGAGGCAAGCGGGACGCCGAGGCGAATATTGCGGGTAAACTGCGCGCCGGTATCGACCTCGGAGGGCACGATATTGGATTCGGCGGGCAACAGAAGCACATCGTCAAAGGTCAGGCCGCGCAGGGCTACCTTGTTCGGGTCATCTCCACCAGTATGAATACAGTTCTCGCTCATCGAGGTCTCTCCTTAACAGGTTTAGCGGCTACCACAACTGTAGTGCTTTGCCGGCCGACGACACCATTTGGGCAGGGGTAAATTGCCTCGGGAGGGTAAGTTCAATAGGCTCGCAGGCGTGAACTTCTTCGCCAATATGCCCCGCGATCCTTTCGCCGATGACCCGAATGACCCCGCCTCCTTCCTGGAGGAGGACGAGCAGGTCATGCCGCTTACCGACGACGACCGAATCGCCATCATCCACGACCTCGCGCTGGTGCAGAAATTCGCGTCCATCCTCGGCCCGCGCGGCATCGATGGCATCTTCTTCCTGTGCGAGGATTGCCAGGAAAACCACTTCTACGAGTGGGATATCATGGCCGCAAATATGCGCGCCACGCTCGAAGGGGAGCTAGCGCCAGTACATGAGCCGGGCGCCGAGCCGGATCCCTCCCGCTATGTTCCCTGGGACTATGCCTTGGGATACTTGGATGGCCTAGAGGGCCGCTAGCTTCTACAGCTGCTGGCCCATATCGATGGTGGTTGTCGGCTCATCCTCAACGTTCGGGTTGGGCTGTGGGTTCTGCTGCGCCGGCTCCGTGACTACCACGGTTTCGGTGGCGTACTGAGTTTCGGTCACGGTAACCTGTTCCGGCTGCTGTTCCGGTTGGGAAGCTTCTTCCGCCACGGTTTCGGTGGCGGTCTCCGTCACGGTGTGCGGGGCGGGCTTCGGGTGCGCAGAGCGCTTGTGTTCCGCCTCACTGTTGGCGGCGATGGCCTTTTCTTCCTTGCCTTCGGCCGCGTCCAGCTTGGCTCGGGCATCCCTCATCAGTTCCCGAGCACCTTCAATATCGCCTTCGGCCGCGCGAGATTCCATCTCTTCCAGCGTTCCGGCCAGCTCTACATTGCGGGTCTTATCCCCTTTATCAAAAGTTCCGGCATGCAGCATTGCGCCACCGGCTCCAGCAATGACTAGGGTTGCAGCGGCCGCGCCAATGAGACCATGCACGAAAGGCCCGCCGCGGCGACGCTTGCGCACCTTACCAAGATCAATAACCTGAGGCTCCGCCTCAGCGCCTTCTACCAGCGGGGCCGGAGGCATGTGCTTGTCGACGTCCCCCTTTAACTCCAGCAGCAACCCCGCCAGGTCATCCTGACGGTCGGAAGGGTCGTTGCCTTTCGAAAGCTCAGTGAGGAATGCATCATCATCGACCAAGGGCTGGAGCTGGTCCACTAGGTCGTCGTTATCGCCGTGGTGCTTAGGAGCCATGATGGTGTCTCTCCCCCTTCCTTTCTGTTATGAAATATCTGCTGTGAGATTGGGCTATAAGCCCTTTAGCGTGCAGTTTCCTGCGCGGCTTGGAGGGTCTTTCGCAATTGAGCTAGTGCTCGGTGTTGTGCCACACGGACCGCGCCTGGAGTGGAACCCACAATTTCCGCGGTCTCTTCTGCCGACAAACCGTTGAACACGCGCAGAATAACGATGTTTTTCGCCTTATCACTTAATGTATCGAGCAAGGCGCGCATTCTGTTACTACCGTCGGCCTCTAGCGCCCACTCTTCAGGAGTGGCTTCACGCGCGGAGTCTTCCGGAATTTCTTCGGTAGGCGTGGACTTATCGCGGCCCATCGCGCGGTGAGCATCAGTGACCTTATTAAATGCGATGCCATAAACATAGGCCATAAAAGGACGGCCCTTGTCCTCATAGGAACCAATCGAGGTAGCCACTGCTAGGCAAATCTCTTGGGCCACATCTTCCGCGGTGGGTTGGCGGCCGCCCCCGATGCGGGCGCGGCAGTAACGCAGGACCTGCGGGTGAATGATCTGCAGGACTTTTTGCAGCGCTCGACGGCTGCCGTCGACGGCATGCGGAACGAGATCCGCTAGCTCCTGTTCCCTATCGCTCACGTATGCACCCTCTGAGATGTTTTCGACCGGTAACTAACCATATTGGCACACGGGGAGTTTATGCAAAGGCAACGCGCAGCCCCATTACCTATGCAAGCTGAGCGGCAGAAAATTCACAAACCGTTAACCTTCGGCGTTTGCGCTGGTAAACCATGGTGCAGGAAGAGGAAGTGCGAGAATAATACTTAAAAGTCAAAAATCGGTAACCCACCGTTTACCCACGCGCGAAACACTACGTGAGGTTGCTTTCCGCGACGCTGCGGAAGCCACACAAGAATTCTCGCCCTTACAAAGGAGCTTAGTAACGTGTCTCAGCCTCATTTGCTTCCCGGTCCCACCGCTGACCTGTGGGATTGGCAGCTACAAGGCGCCTGCCGCGGAGAAAACTCGGACGTATTTTATCACCCGGATGGCGAGCGCGGCCGCGCCCGCGCCCAGCGCGAGAATCGCGCCAAAGCCATCTGCAATTCTTGCCCGGTCATTGATTTGTGCCGCGAGCATGCCTTGCAATCCGCCGAGCCCTACGGTGTCTGGGGCGGAATGAGCGAATCCGAACGCGTGGTAGAGCTTCGCCAGCGTCGCCGCGCCGCCGCGCCGGTCAACGCTTAAGGCAGGAAAGTTAGGGGGAGACGAGGGCGTCGGCAAAACGCCCCTTCACCGAGTCACGCTGTTCGGCTAAGTCTGCTGGCGTGCCGCTAAAGACCGCCTGGCCGCCGGCCAAACCGGCTCCGAGGCCCAAATCGATGGCGTAGTCCGCGTGCGCGAGCACAGCCAGGTTGTGGTCGATACGGATGACGGTATGGCCGGAGTCCACCTGCTCATCACGCCCGGCTCCACGTAGACCACACCCGCGCCGTTGCGATTGAGGCAGGCACCCTCGAAACTCGCGGAATAAGAGTGCGGGTTTGATGCCATTGGCCTTGGCGAAGGCCTTGCGAACGGGGTCGGTATCACCGGTGACCTTGATGTATTCCACGGCCCTAGTCCAGGTACAACAAAACCCGCCTCGCGGGAAGCGGGGCGGGTGATGTTGGTAGCCAGTTTAGTGCTGGTGGCCGTGACCGGTGTCAGCTGGCTGCTCTTCCTGTGGCTTTTCCACCACGGAGGCCTCGGTGGTAAGAACCATGCGGGCCACGGAAGTGGCGTTGACCACGGCCGAGTGGGTGACCTTGACTGGGTCAATGATGCCGTTATCGATGAGGTTTCCGTACTCCAGGGTATTGGCATTGAAGCCTTCGCCATTGGACATCTCGGCAACGCGGGAGACGACGACAGCACCGTCGAGACCGGCGTTTTCGGCGATCCAGAACGCCGGGCGGGTCAGCGCGCGGGCGACGGCGAGGACGCCGACCTTTGCTTCGCCCTCAAAGCCCTCAGCGAAGGACTCCAGCTCCTTAGAGATCTGGACCAGCACAGAGCCACCGCCGGCGATGACGCCTTCTTCAACGGCCGCGCGGGCCGCGTTGATGGCGTCTTCGACGCGCAGCTTGCGCTCGTTGACCTCGGTCTCGGTGGCGGCGCCGACGCGGATGACGGCCACGCCACCGGAGAGCTTAGCCAGGCGCTCCTCCAGCTTTTCCTTATCCCAGGTGGAGTCGGTGCGCTCGATTTCGCGGCGGATCTGCTCGCGGCGCTCCTCTACCGCTTCAGCGGTGCCGCCACCATCGACGATGACAGTGTCTTCCTTGGTGATGGTCACGCGGCGAGCGGAGCCCAAAACGTCGAGGTCAGCCTCGTTGAGGTTAACGCCCACCTCTGGGTCGATGACGGTGGCGCCGGTAACGACGGCCAAGTCATCCATGAAGCCCTTGCGGCGCTCGCCAAAGTACGGAGCCTTCACGGCTGCGACCTTGAGCACCTTGCGGATGGAGTTGACGACGAGCGCCTGCAGCGGCTCACCCTCAACGTCCTCTGCGATGATGAGGGTTGGGCGGTTGGTCTCGGCGATCTTCTCCAGCAGCGGCAGGAAGTCCGGCAGGGAGGAGATTTTATTGCGGACGAGGAGCACAGCGGCGTCGTCCAGCACGGCGTGGTAGGTCTCTTCCTCCGTAGCGAAGTACGGGGAAAGGTAGCCCTTGTCAAAGGAAATTCCCTCGGTGACATCGACGGCGGAGTCGATGGTCTGGGATTCTTCGACGGTGACAACGCCGTCCTTGCCCACCTTGTCCATAGCACCGGCAACCATCTCGCCGACCTCCGGGTCGCGGGAAGAGACGGTGGCTACCTGGGCAATCTCGGACGAGGAATTGACTGCGGTGGCGCGGGCCTTGAGCTCCTCCACGGCCTTTTCGGCCGCCGCCGCGATGCCGCGGTTAAGCTCGATTGGGTTAGCGCCAGCTGCGACGTTGCGCAGGCCTTCGAAGATGAGTGCCTGGGCCAGCAAGGTGGCGGTAGTGGTGCCGTCACCTGCGATGTCGTTGGTCTTGACTGCAACGGACTTAACCAGCTGGGCGCCGAGGTTCTCGAATGGTTCCTCGATGTCGATATCGCGGGCGATGGTCACGCCATCATTGGTGACGGTGGGGCCGCCAAAAGCCTTGGACAGCACGACGTTGCGGCCGCGCGGGCCGAGAGTGACCTTGACGGCATCAGCCAGCGTATCGACGCCGCGCTGAATTCCCTCGCGGGCTTCTTGGTCGAATGCAATAAGCTTTGCCATAGTGAGGCCTACTTCTCGATGACGGCGAGCAGGTCACGGGAGGACAGCAGCAGGTACTCCTCACCGTTGTACTTCAGCTCGGTGCCGCCGTACTTGGAAAAGACCACGGTATCGCCCTCGTTGACGCCTACCGGGGTGACCTCACCCTTGTCGTTGGTGCGGCCTGGGCCTACTGCAACGACGGTAGCTTCCTGCGGCTTTTCCTTAGCGGAATCCGGGATAACCAGGCCGGAAGCGGTGGTGGTTTCAGCTTCTACGATCTGTACGAGGACGCGGTCCTCGAGAGGCTTAATGTTTGCCATGATGTTTCCTCCGTAGTGTTCGTATGCGCGCCGGTATGGCACGCGCGTGCCGGTTGTGGATGTCCAGCACAGCCGTCGTCGCGGGTGAACAACTGTGGGTCAAACAACCTGATTAGCACTCTACCCTCGCGACTGCTAACCCTCAACAATGACCCGGCCCACATTCTTAAGCCCTCAGCGATCCTTTCAGCGCTCCCGATTCCCCGCGCGTACAAAGCCGGCAAGCGCCAGCTTGACGACGCCCAGGGCGATAGACATCGCACCAAAAATTACGGCGAAGGCCGGCCACCACAGCTGCTCCACCAACGTTTGGCCGAAAGGAACCTGTGGGGTGAGCAGGTGGTGGAGTGGGAGGAGCGTCGCCAAGCACAGCGCCCAGACCACGCCGGCCGCAGTCAGGGTGAGGCAGGCCGCCTCCCCCACTTGTATGCGCGCCCAGGCCCCGGGGGTAGCGCCGGCGAGGGTGAGGCCGCGGATATCGGAGGCAATGCGTCCGTGCATGAGCAGCGAGGTGAGCACGGCACTCACGATGCTGGGGGCAAAGACAGGCCCTAAAAGGGCGACGAAGACCTGCCAGGACGATAGGGTGCCGCCGGCGCCTGCGGCGCTTTCAAAGCGCAGGCCAGAGCCTACGGCGACGATAAATCCGCCGACGAGGACCCACGGCACGATGTGCGGGGTAGAAAAGTTGCGACGCACGCGTACATTGGCCCCAGCGATGCCGGCCGCGCGGGTCCATTGGTCGATAGCGGGCATAAGCCAGGGCCAAAAGAGGGCGACGAGGATGACCAAGCCCATCTCGGCCGAGAGAAGATCGCCGGGATCGGCAATGTGCAGGCACCCGTAAACCGTGCTGCCGATGGCCGCGGACGCGAGCAAGAATTTCACCACGGTCCAGGCCGGGTGTGCGGTGGTGCGCGGCCGGAAGACTCGGCGCAGTGGAGGCAGCGCGCCAACTAGCGCTGCGGACATGCAGACTATGACCGCAATGACCGTGACCTGGCCGGTAATGGCAAGGTCCGGCATGGGGATGCCATCGCTGCGTAGCGCGCGTACGCACGGAGCGAGCAGCGGGCCGGCCGGCAGTACTCCAAGGAGCCCTGCGGCCGCGCTGACTACGGCGACCTGGCCTAGAATGAAGGCAATAATCATCCACCCCGGCATGCCCACCATGCGCCAGGAACGGTAGACCGGCTCGCGCTCGGCGATGATAAGGCGCATTTGCGATAGCGTCACCAACACCACCACGCACAGGGCCATGCCGAGTACCGTGCCGCCCACCGGGCCGGCGGGGTTTTCTTCGGCCCCGGAGGAGGCGACCAGCATGGCTAGCGCCAGGGTGCACGAGGTGGAAGAGACCACCAACGTCAGCGCCACAGCCAGCCACGATAACCAATTGGACTGTAAGTCCTTAAGCCACACCAGCATGGGCTACCTCCTCAAGGGAAATAACGCGGTCGGCCGCTTCAGCGGCGAGGTGCGAGTGGGTCACCATAATCACGCTGGCGCCATCGCGGGCGGCGGTGCGCAGGTGGGAAAGGACGGTGGATGCGGTGGCGTCGTCAAGCGCGCCTGTGGGTTCGTCGGCGAAGATATAGGGCGCTTGAGCCAGCAGGGCCCGGGCTACAGCCACGCGTTGTTGCTGACCACCGGAAAGCTGTGCGGGCAGGCGGCGCTCCAGACCAGCAAGGCCGAGCGAATCAAAGACCTCCGCCACCCGGCTGCGTGACGGGCGCCGGCCGGAAAATCGCGCGGTCAAGGTGGCATTGCGCTGCGCATTGAGGGATTCTAAGAGGTTATAGTCCTGGAATACAAAGGCACGCTGCCTGCGCCCCGGCGCGTTGACTTGTCCGGAAGTGGGTTTATCCAGCCCGGATAGCAGGTTTAGGAGCGTGGTTTTACCGCTACCGGAAGGCCCCATGATGGCGACGAATTCGCCCGGGGCGATGGAAACAGTGACCCGCTTGAGCACAGTGCGGCGGCCGTAGCGCTTGGTGAGATTTTCTGCTTTTAACATGCCTTTGATTCCACTCGGCCGCGCAGAAGAAAGACATGGGGCGGGCTGCCCAGAAAATGGTAGAGCTAGCTCTACTGCCCCACGCCGGGTAAGGCGGCTAGGCTCTTGGGTTATGCGAACCCTCAAAGCCTGCGCGTGGAGCCTTGTCCTTGGCGCGCTATTTATCCCGGCGTTGGTGGTTTCGGTGCTGATGCTGCCGTGGGTTCCGCTGGTGGGTCGGGCGGCGGAGTTTGTCGGCCGGTTGGGTGCACGGTGGATGGGCGTGGAGATCCCTTCCCGGCGTGCGGGCCGGTGGTTTGATTGGCAGCAGTTTTATCACCTTATTTTGCAGCTATTGCTTTCAGCTGCCTGCTTTGCCGCGTGGACTGCCTTGGGTTTTACGGCGGGTGTGCTGGTCATTGCGCCATTCGTGCCAAAGACCGAATTCTCCTTTGGCGAGTGGTCTACCACCAACCGGCCGCTCATTTTCTTTACCTGCTGGCTCACCGCGCCGTTGCTGGTGGCTTTATTGGTGGGGCTCAACCGCCTATTGGTCTTGGCGTCGACCTCGTTGACTCGGCTGGCGTTGAGCCCCTCGGCCGAGGAGTTGGCGGCCTCGCGCGCCACGCTTATCGATGCCTTCTCCGGCGAGCGCCGCCGCATCGAGCGCGAACTGCACGATGGACCGCAGCAGTACCTGACCGCGCTCAAGCTCAACTTGGCGGCGGCGAAGTTGCAGGCCCCGTCCGAGGCGCTGCCTGCTTTGGCCGATGCGGAACATAATGCTTCTTTGGCCCTGGCTTCCCTGCGCGCAACGGTGCGCGGCATTGCCCCGCAGGTGCTTTTCGACGCCGGGCTTATCCCCGCCCTCGACGAGCTACTCGCCCACTCCGGGCTGGAGACTGAACTGCACGTGGACGGGCCGGAACGCTCCGTGGACGAGACCACTGCCCTGCTGGCCTATCATGCGGTGGCCGAGGCGCTTACCAATGCCTCCAAGCACGGCACGGCCACCGAGGCGAAGGTAACGGTTACTTTCGGGGACATGCTGCGCCTGGACATCGTTGATAATGGCACCGGCCCCGACCTCAGCCCCACGGCCAAGGCGTCCACCACGGACGCGGCGACAGTCGCCACGTCGGGAGCCGGTACCGGCATAGCCGGGCTACGCGAGCGCGCCGCCGCACTGGGCGGCACGCTAAAACTTGCCGCGGCACACGAGACTGCCGCGGGCGAACGCGGCGGCCGACTACTAGTCGAGCTGCCGCTGAAGGAGGCGGAATGAAACTATTACTCGCGGAAGATTCCGCGCTGCTGCGCGCCGGGCTCGAGCAGCTACTCAGCTCTTTGGGCCATAGAGTTACAGCCGCCACGGATGCCGAAGAACTGCGCGCAATCGCTGGGCGAGAAGCCTTCGACCTCATTATCAGCGATGTGCGCATGCCGCCCACCATGACTGACGACGGCCTGCGAGCCGTCCATGACCTGCGAGCGCTAAACCCTACCCAACCAGTGGTGGTGCTAAGCCAATACGTAGCGGCAAGCTACCTCGACCGCCTCTTGGAGCACGGGGGATTTGGCTATCTGCTCAAAGAGCGCGTCTCTGATGTAGAGGAATTCGTGCGCACGCTCGACGAGGTCGCCCGCGGCGGCACCGTGGTGGACCCAGAGGTGGTTACGGCACTGCTGTCTGCAAAGCGCACTGGCCTCGCCCAACTCACCGCCCGCGAACGGGAGGTGCTGGGACTGATGGCGCAGGGGTTGAGCAATAAAGAAATTGAAGACACGCTCGTTCTTAGCGCTGGCGCGGTAAGCAAGCATGTCTCCAATGTTTTTACGAAGCTCGGGTTCCTGCCCGAGGATTCTAACCGACGGGTCAAGGCCGTGCTGGCGTGGCTGCGCCACACCGAGCGCTAATAACGCCGGCGACGCGAGCTACTTCTTGGAGCTGAGTCCACTCAAAGCATCGCTGGAGCTCAGGGAGCTGCCGCCTTCCGGATCCTGTGGCACCTCTGGGGTGTCGGGGTCGGTAGAGGCGTCGGCAGGCGCAGCGCCACGGTCCTTCTTCTTCAGCGAAACCTTGTCTACCAGGGTGTTATCGGCTTCGTTGAAGGTAGCGAAGGTGAGCTTGTCATCGGAGACATCCACGCGCATGTAGTCCTCGGTGTAGTCCTGGCGCCACATGGCGGTGGACTCATGGGCGAGCTTCGGATCGATGGTCTCCATGCGTGCGCCCTTGTGCTTCTGATTATTAACGTCAGTGAAGTCGTAGTACTTGCCGCCACCCGCGGTGGTGGTGGTCAGATACAAGGCCTCACCATCCTTGGGTTCGAGGACATCGCCGCGCTGCGGCTTCTTTTCTGGCAGAACTGGCTTGTTGTTTTTCATCAGGTGGCTGCGGGTGTAGATGTGGTCGTGGCCGGAGAGCACGGCATCGACGTTGAGCTCAGAAAGCACCGGGGTGAGCTTCTCGCGCAGGTTGGTGACGTCCTTATCAAAGTGATGCGAGCCCTGGGAGTACGGGCCGTGGTGCATACCGACGACGATCCAGTCATTATCCGCGCCGCGGGATTCGATAGCCTCGCGTAGGAACTGCTCGTGACGGGCGATATCGGCGTCGGAGGAAGCATTGGAGTCTAGGCCGATGAAGAGCACGTTATTGCGCTCGAAGTAGTGGTCGCGGATATCGTCCGCCTGGTGCGGGTTGGAGAAATGCTCATCATGATGTTTCATGGTGAGGTTATAAGTCTCGTGGTTGCCCGGAACGGTATTGGTCGGGATGTGACGAATTTCCGGGGCGGAGAAGTAGGCATCGTACTGCGGCACTTGGGCGCCCCAGCCTTCTACTTGATCCCCTAGGGACCAGATCATGTTGGCATTGGGCACATGGGAAGCCGCGTGAGCGATGGTCTTGCGCCACTGCTCCGCTTGGTCATCTACCTTGAGGTCCACGCCGATTTGCGGGTCTGCAACGGTGAGGAAAGACCACTCATCGCCATTGGAGCCGGTGTTAAAGGTCTCTGGTTCGGACCAGCCGCCTTCCTCAGAGCCAACGCGGTAGGAGTACTCGGTATCCGGCTGCAGATCGGTGGCGGTGGCGAACTGGGATTTATAAAGCAGGGCGCCGTAATCGCGTTCCTCGGCGCGGAAAGTCTTGGTGCCTTCCGGGCCGGTAACCTCGAGGACTTCGTCGGCTTTGGACTTGGTGCGCCACGTAACCATTACCTGGGATTCATCCTCGCCCGGCTGCAGGATGGTGCGGTAGATGGGCGAATCAGCGGCCAACGCCGGGGTGGCGGGCACGATGGTGGCGGCACCGCCCACGGCAAGGGCGGTAACGAAGGAGGCGACGAAGCGCGATGATCGAAGCATACAGTTTTCACCTTTTGGAGTCTTAGAAAAAGCAGTACGACTCCCTAGGACACCATAAGAATGTGAACACCGTATTACGAGCGCGCGAAAAGCGCTTGAACCCTACCTGTGAGGGGCTAGGTTTAAAGGCTCTTGGTGGAATTGATAACGGCCGCGCGCCAGAGCGTGTACTCCTCTGGGTTATCTTCGCGGTAGTTCTTGACGGCGCGAATGCCCTGCTCCACGGACTCGATGACGGCGTCAATGGTTTTATCTTCGCCCTCGGCATCAACGAAGATGACCGGACCACAAATGGAGCGGATGGGGTCTTGCAAGAAAGCGGCATTGCCGGTGGCGGCGGCGTTGCGCGCCAAGGAGGCTACTGGGTTGGGTTCGGCGCCTTCGGCCTTGGCTTCGGGGTTGTAGAGCGCCGCATAGGTGGTGCCGTCTTCTTGGAATACTACGGAGACGCGGTCCTCAGTGGTGCCGCCCAAGAACTGGTTGGCGTGCTCCAGCTCGAATTCCAGCTTGCGGCGGGTGAGATCAGGGTTGACAAGGAAACCGACGGTCATGAGAGAAAGCTCCTTCACAAAGCCAAGAGGGCATGAACGCCTTTTAGGGTACCGGCCCCGCACCCCGCCTGCAGAGCGAGAAAGAAGAACTTTAGGTTAACTGCGGCTCTTCTACATCCAGCTGGGTATCGGTGCCAACTCCGAGGCCAGAGGGCTGGGCACCTTCATGAATAAGCTGCGCACCAATGCCCGCGATCATCACGCCATTGTCGGTACACAGCGAAAAGCGCGGCACGCGCAGCTCGACCCCAGCGGCGGCACAGCGCTCGGCGGCGAGCTCGCGTAGGCGGGAATTCGCGGCCACGCCTCCTCCCAGCAGCAGGACGCGGGCGCCTGTATCTGCGCAGGCGCGGACGGCCTTAGCGGTCAGGACATCGGCCACGGCTTCCTGGAAGCTGGCGCAGACGTCTTCCACGCTGATGGTCTCCCCTGCCTTTTCGGCGCGCTCCACGTAGCGAGCCACGGAAGTCTTTAGCCCAGAGAAGGAGAAATCGTGGCGATGAGGGCCGCGCAGATCCTCGGGGCGGGACATGCCGCGCGGAAAATCGATGGTGGCTTTACCGCGGGCGGCGAGCTTATCAATCACGGGGCCACCGGGGTAGCCCAGCCCGAGGAGGCGGGAGACTTTGTCGTAGGCTTCACCGGCGGCGTCATCAAGCGTGGAGCCCAGCTCGCGCATGGGCTTGCCGACGGCCTCTACCTCCAACAGCTGCGTATGCCCACCCGAGACCAAGAGGGCCACCGAGTGCGGCAGCTCTTCGCCTTCCAGGTTGGCCACGGCAACGTGGCCGCCAAGGTGGTTCACGCCGTAGAAAGGCACGCCCCAGGCTGCGGCATAGGCCTTAGCGGCCGAGGCCCCCACCAGCAGCGCGCCGGCCAGGCCGGGCCCCACGGTGGCGGCGATGGCATCTGGCTTGGCGATGCCGGCCTCTTTGAGCGCCGCCTGCATGACCTGCGGCATGGCTTCAAGGTGGGCGCGGGAGGCGATTTCCGGGACGACGCCGCCGAAACGGGCGTGCTGTTCCATGGAGGAGGCGACGGCATTTGCGAGGATCTCCATGTGACCGTCCTCGCTAAGCTCGACGATGCCCACGCCGGTTTCGTCGCAGGAGGACTCGATGCCCATGATCTTCATGACTGCTCCTTAAGTTTCTTTAACGCTCGGACTGGCGCGGGCGCACCATCACGTGCGCATCTGCTCCGGAAGGTTGGTAATAATTCTTACGCATCCCCTGCTTGGCAAAGGCATACCCCTCATAAAGGCCGATAGCAGGTTCGTTGCCTACCCGTACCTCGAGGAAGACCGGGGCGTCTTTAAGATCCGCAATATGACAAATATTGTCCATCATCATGCGAGCGATGCCGCGGCGCTGTGCGGCGGGGTCGACGCCGATGGTGTGGATTTCAAATTCTGGATCAGCCGCTGGCCCCATCATGCCGATTCCCGCATAACCTAGCAGCACTGTGGATTCGTGCGCGGGGTCGAGCGCGCCTTCTACCCCGAAATAGAAGTTGAAGGGCTGGGCCATTTCCTGGTGGAAGACTCCGCTGGACCATGGGGTCTCTCCGGGGAAAAGGACCTTTTCCAGCTCGGCGCACCGGGGTGCGTCGGCCGGGGTCAACTCGCGCAGCTTCACAGTTCAACCTTAGGAATGGCGGCCGACAGCTGTTGCTGCTTCGGCGGAACCGCATCCGGGCGGCGTAGGTAGAGCGGCACAACGGGGGCCGGTTCCGCAGTGAGGTCAGCTACAGCCACTAGGGCTGCTGCGGTGGGATGGGCCGCGCGGTGCGGCAGCTCGGTCAGCTCCTCCGGTAGCTGAGCGGCGAGGCGCTCGGGGATGATGACCTCGGCAGTACCGGTGAGTCCCACCTCAACTTCTGCCGGCTTAGTTACCTCAGGACCAGAGATGCGCTGCACACCAGAATCGGTGGCGCGGTAGGTGGCCCAATAGATCTCTTTGCGGCGTGCGTCGGTAGCCACCAAGGCGGTGGCCTCGCCGTCCGCGTCTGCGGGGCTCGCGGGGAGGCCGGCAGCATGGGCGATTGCATCGTGGGTGCATACGCCGTGGAGGGGGATGGACAGGGCGTCGGCAAGCGCGGAGGCAGTCGCCATCCCCACGCGCAACCCGGTAAACGGGCCTGGGCCCACGCCGGTGACCACCGCATCTAGGTCGGAATACTCCATGCCTGCCTCTGCGAGGGCGTCAGTGATCGTAGGTATGAGCAGCTCATTATGAGCGCGGGTATCTTCCAATACGCGCTCGGTGGTCTGCCCAGTGGCGGTATCTACTACCCCGGTGACCAAGGCGGTAGTTGCCGTGTCGATCGCGAGGACGCGCATTAGCCAACCAGCTTCCAGGTTCCATCCTGACGCTGGAACGCCAAAGGCTGAGCGCCCTGGACCATCGGTACTCCGCCATCCAGGCTCTGGCCCTGCTGCTCCATGGCCTTGATTTGGGTATTGATCATTTCACAGACTTCGACCTTTTCCGGGTCCAGCTCTTCGATGAAGGGCTCAGTGCTCTGGGAGATGGCAACCGCATAGCTCTTGCCCTCTGGGACCTTGCCATCTTCAAAAGTGATGTCCTTGGTATCGATCTGTGCCTCTTTGACCTTATCTTCCTTCATGCCCGGGCAGATGAAGCCAATAGCGGCATAGTCCTTGCCGTAGACATCGGAAGGAATAAGGCTCATCGCCTCCAGGTTTTTCGGCGTCTTAGACAGCGTGGAGCTGAGGTTTCCCTCCAATGGATTGTCCTCGCGCAGGGTAGACGAGGCGAGGAGAACCATCATGACAACAATAAAGATGGCGATAATGGCGGCGGTAAGGTTGCGAGCGAATTTAGTCATGGGGTGAGTAAGGCTCCTTGAAAAGTTTTTAAGTTTCAGGCGGTGGGCGGTTTATCTGGCAACCGATGCTACCTGGTTAACCGCAACACAAAACCCACAGGGTAGTGCCTGCCAGTGTAGGCGGGCGACCCTGTGGGTGAGTAATTAACGCGATGTATTGGCGCTATAGCAACAACAGGAGCAATACCTGCGCGGCAATAATCTTGCCGATCATCGTGGTGGGATAAACCGTGGCCCATCCACGAGCTGCCAGCTCGGTGCCGGTTTGGTCACGAATATAGGCAAAGACCGCAGGGTTGGTGGTCATACCAGCCGCACAGCCCATGGCCTCGTCCCACTTCAGCTTCAGCACTAGCATGCCGATGACACCGATAAGAATGGCGGAGATCAAGGTGATGATAAGGCCCACGCCCATGATGGTCAGGGAGGACGGATCAGTTAGGGCATCGCGGAAGGAGGCGCCGGCCGAGGTGCCCACGCCAGCGAGGAAGAGGGTCAGTCCCATATTAGAAATGGTTTCGCGCGTGTGAAACGGCATCTGCCAGTTAAGCGGACCCGTCCGGTTGAGGTAGCCCAGCAGCAGGCCGACGACCACGGGGCCGCCGCCGAAGCCTAGCTGCAAGGTGGAGCCGCCCGGCATCGGAATCGGAATGAGGCCGAGCAACATACCCAGCGTCAGGCCGATAGCCATGGATAGCAGGTCCGCGTTACCCAAAGCAGCTTCAGAGTCACCGAGGTACTTGCGCACGTACGGCAGGCGGCTCGGGCTGGTTACTACGCGAACGCGGTCAGAATAGTTAAGCACCGTATCCGGGTGCGGGACGAGGTCTTTATCGCCCTTGCGGACACGAGCGATGATAAAGCCGTGGTCAAGAGCTTTGATCTCGCGGATCGACTTACCGGCAATATCCGGGTTGGACACGGTAACGCGGGTGTACTTTAAACCTGCATCCTCGGTCAGCTCCACCGGGTGTTCCTCACCCAAGACCTCGATGGCCTTATCGACGGCTTCTTCAGAGCCGTTAAGCAGATAAGCCTCACCCTCACACAGCGGCATTTCTGGAACAGCCAGGCGGTGGCGCTCTTCGTCAGAAATGATACGAGTAGCAACGACGGTCTGACCGGTTACGCGATAGATATGACCAGCGGTGTCATTAAAATTCTTGGTCAAGCGCACACCCTTGGCCACAAGCTCGGCGGGAATCATGCCCTCTGCGCGGGCATCTTCTTCATGGTTGACCTTGACCACCTTAGCGCCGATGGCGGCAACGAGAATAGCGCCGATAACCGCACCCGGGTAGGCCAGGGAGTAACCGACAACCGGGGTGGAATCGCCCACCATTTCCACCACGGCGGCCATACCCGGTGTGGAAGAAAGCGAACCGGCAAACATACCGGTAGCTTCTGGCGTGCTCAGGCCAAAGGCGCGGATGAGGCCAAAGCCTACGGCAACCAGGATTACCAACATTCCCAGCATGAATACCGTGAGCTTCCAGCCACGGGTCTTAAACTCGCGGACGAAGGAGGGCCCGAAGCTGAGGCCAATGGCATAAACGAAAATCGCCAAGCCAAATTGATAGACCAAAGGCGGAATTTGGATATCAGGATTGGCAGTAGAAAGACCCAGCGCCACAAACATCGCAGCCGCGGCACCGAGGGAGATGCCGAAGATCTTAATCTTGCCAATCGCTAGACCCACCGCCATGATGACGAAGAGAGATAGCAAAGGACTAGAGGCGAGAAAATTCAACACCTCAATAGAATTACGCACTGGTTATACCCGGGGCAAATTCTCCGCGTAGGAGATTCATCACTTATCCGCACTTTAGGCGGACATTTGTGCTAATGACCGCCCCGCAACGACCACGTAAAGCGGCGAACATCCTCGTCTGCGCCCGCGTATTCCGCCGGCTCGCGGTCGATGCTAATAAACAGGTAGTGCTCCACAATCTGCTCTACTAGTCCCCCACCCCATTCGGCAATGACCACGGCGTCTTCTAGCTCCGTGTCCAAGTCCAAAGCATCGAGCTCCCCTAGCGGATCCCCGGAATTAGCGCCGCCTTCATCGAGCAAACGGTAGGCATCAACGTGAACGAGGTCCGGCCCACCTACGGTTGAGCGGTGCACCCGGGCAATCACGAAGGTCGGCGAGGTTACCCGCCCCTTGACCTGCATGCCCTTGGCGACGCCCTGAGTTAGCGTCGTCTTTCCAGCCCCCAATGGCCCATCCAGGATCACCACATCGCCAGCCTCGAGCGCCGCGCCCAGCTCTTCGCCGAAAGCATAGGTTTCTTCCACCGTGGATAGGTCACGGCTGCCGGATTCCGGAAAGCTACTGCGCATCTTCTTCTCCTATGTATTCGCGTTCGGTGCGGCCATCGGGCAAGCAGACCACCTCGTAGTTGATGGTTCCTGCCGCCGCGGCGAGATCCGTAGCCGATACTCCCCCGTTGCCGAAAATCACGGCAGCTTGACCCGTGTCCACGCCATGGGGGTTGTCGCCCAAGTCCACCACAATCTGATCCATACAGATTCGGCCTACCTGTGGATACAGGTGCCCGCCGATGCCTACATGCAAGTCGCCTTGATAACCACGCGGTAGACCATCGGCGTATCCGCAATCCACGGTGGCCAAAAATCCCGGCTTATCCGCCTTCCAGGTCAGTCCATAACAGGTGCCTTCCCCTGGCTGAATCGGCTTTACGTTAAAAATCAGCCCGGACCAAGTCATGGCTGGGCGCAGACCATGCTCGCGGCCGTCAATAGGCTCCAAACCATAGCAGGCGGCGCCTACACGTACCTGCTCAAAATAGGAGGAAGGACGCGTCAGCACAGCTGGTGAATTGGCCAGGTGATTGACTGGGCACTCCAGCCCAATCTCGCGCGCGAGCCGCAGGGCCTTGCGGAACGCCTCCTCTTGGGCGTCGTTGTGTGGATTATCCGGCTCATCAGCACAGGCAAAGTGCGACATAAGGCCGAGGACCTTGATATGTGGGGCGTCGCGCAGCACCTTAAAAGTGTCCGCCCAATCCTCTTCATCCACACCGGAACGGTGCATGCCGGTTTCTACCTTGACATATATCTCAGCAGGAAAATCGGCTTTAACCAGCTTATGTGCCTGTTCAAGAGAGTTAACTGCTACCTCAATGCCGCAGGCAAGTGCCTCTTCGAGGATTTCGTCCGTCTGCCAAATCCACGCCACGATGGGTGCCTCCACACCCGCGCGGCGCAAATCCACCGCCTCCCGCAGAGTGGCCACGCCAAAGCTATCCGCGCCTGCACGCGCCATTACCGGCACGACTTTGGTCGCGCCGTGGCCATAGGCATCGGCCTTGACCACGCACATGAGCTTGACCTCAGGCCCTACCTTTTCCTTGATGAGGCGGACGTTGTGCGCAATGGCGGAGAGATCAATGGTGGTTTTCAGCATGTCCACCATTGTGCCACTGCTCACCCCTTTGCTGAATTCGGGCGGGTAGGGGCGCATTCGCCCGCGATAGCTCCACCTTGGAGTCGGCTCATCCAATGTCCTCTATGGAAACTTGCCTCGTAAGTTCTATCCGCGAGCAGAAATCTTCATCGTGGCTCACCACTAGCAATGCACCCCGATAACTTTTCAATACCGAGACCAGCCAATCAACAGTTGAAATATCAATATTGTTGGTCGGCTCATCGAGCATTAGCAACTGCGGCGCCGGATCCGCCAAGAGCACTCTGGCGAATTCCGCCCTGAACCTCTCGCCTCCCGAAAGGGTCCCTGTCAACGCATGAACCGAGTCAGATTGAAACAACAACTGAGCAAGCTGATCACGGATAAACTGCGGCTCCTCTTGTGGATTCGCGTTGGTAACCACGTCCCACACGCTGAGAGAAGGATCTAACACAATTCGTTGACGTAAGTATCCTGAGTTGTCGATAACGAAGCCCGCTCCACCAGAGTCAATTCGGTTTAAGAGCGTGGTTTTTCCACTTCCATTTGGCCCTGACAAGCGCACGCGTTCTGGGCCGACAATCGACAGCCCGGGAACCGAAATAACCCGCTTTCCTTCCGGCAGTTCAGTTCGTGGCAGCTCGATATACACCGAGTCATCATCACGTATATTTCGCTCTGCCCGAACTATAGAGCGTTGGGCTGCTTCAACTGCGCCTGAATGCAGCTGTGCTCTGCGCGATGCTGTCTTTTCGGCTCGCTGTTTATCAAGCTTCATCGTCATACCAGGTTTGCGCTTCGCCTCTGCGAACTTCTTTCCTCGGCGCGCATCACGCGCAATCCGTGTTTGCATTGCTTGTTGTTCGCGGAGTTGTTGCTTATAAGTCGCTTTGGCGGTGGACACTGCCTTTTGCGCAGCTTCCTGTTCTGCATCAATTGTGGCAAGGTAATCGGAATAATTGCCCTGGAAGAAGCGTAGGTTCCCATCCCTTAGCTCCGCTACCTCGGAAACTACATCTAACAGGTCTTTGTCATGGCTTACCACTAACACCGGCGCCGCGGCATTTACCAACATATCTTTCAGATGTTTCTTTGCAGCTCCGTCGAGGCTATTGGTCGGTTCATCGAGGATAATGAAATCTGGCTCGGACAAGAACACCGCCACCAAAGCGACGCGGACCGCTTCCCCTCCAGAGAGGCTTTCGATAGGGCGGTCCAACGGGATATCCAATCCAGCGGCGGAAAGGGCAGCGCTAATGCGCTCACCAACGTCCCATTGCTCCTCAATTAACTCATAGAGTTCTGGGTCATACTCACCAGATTCGACTACGGAAATCGCCGCGAGCACTTGGGTGACGCCGAAGATGTCTGCTACTACGTCATCTCTATTCCAAGCAAGGTCTTGTGGCAGGTAAGCTACCGATTCCGGCTTTTCCACCGTTCCGGCCGTAGGCAAGATATTTCCAAGGATGACGTTTAATAGAGTTGTCTTCCCTGCACCATTATCCCCAATTAGTGCAGTTAAAGGGCCAGAAAAGGCACCGTTTAGGCCACTGAAGCAGGTCGTTCCATCGGGCCATATAAGGGAAAGATCATTTAATAAAATAGGCATGCTTAAATCCGTTCTTCCTTTAGTGTTTTAGGCGAAAACACGACGGATGAGCACTGCCTACTCCTTTCACCGACAACGATTGCTCCCTAAAGCATAACAGTTTCAAGCTGCAAAGAAATGCCAAAGCCCCCCTTTCCTACCACGCAAGAAACGCGGCAGGTAAGGGGGCCTAACGGCGGACGCTTGGAGTGGATTACTCCACGGTCACGGACTTGGCCAGGTTGCGCGGCTGGTCCACGTCGTAGCCCTTGGACTTGGCTACGTGGGCGGCGAAGATCTGCAGTGGCACGGTAGCCAGCAGCGGCTGCATGAGGGTCGGGGCCTTCGGGATGCGGATGACGTGGTTTGCGTAATCCTCCACGGCGGTATCGCCTTCTTCCGCGATCACGATGGTGATGGCACCGCGGGCACGGATCTCCTGAATATTGGAGACGACCTTGGAGTGCAGGGAGTCGCGGCCACGTGGGGATGGCACGATAACGAAGACCGGCTGGCCCTCCTCAATAAGCGCAATTGGGCCGTGCTTGAGTTCACCTGCGGCAAAGCCCTCGGCGTGCAGATAAGCGATTTCCTTGAGCTTCAGCGCGCCCTCTAGCGCTACCGGGAAGCCGACGTGGCGGCCCAAGAAGAGCACGGATTCCGCGTCCTTCATGGAATTGGCCAGGTTGGCCACCTGGTCTTCCTCGTCGATGACGCTTTGGACCTTATCCGGCATGTGGCGCAGCTCAGCAAGAACGCCCTGGATCTCATCGGCGAACATATTGCCGCGCAGCTGAGCGAGGTAGAGGCCAAGCAGGTAGGTGGCGGTAATCTGCGCGAGGAAGGCCTTGGTGGAGGCCACGGCGATTTCCGGGCCGGCGTGGGTGTAGAGCGCGGCGTCGGATTCGCGCGGGATGGACGAGCCCTGGGTATTGCAGATGGCAATAACCTTGGCGCCCTGCTGGCGGGCGTGGCGCACGGCCATCAAGGTATCCATGGTCTCGCCGGACTGGGACAGCGCAACAACGAGGGTCTTCTCGTTCACGATCGGATCGCGGTAGCGGAACTCGTGGGCGAGCTCGACCTCGGTAGGAATGCGGCACCAGTGCTCGATGGCGTAGCGCGCCACGTGGCCGGCGTAGGCGGCGGTACCGCAGGCAATGACGATGATCTTGTCGATGGACTTCAGCACGGTCTCATCGATGCGCAGATCATCGAGGGTCAGTTGGCCTTGCTCATCGAAGCGGCCCAGCAGGGTATCGCGCACGGCGGAAGGCTGGTCGTGGATTTCCTTTTCCATGAAGGAATCAAAGCCGCCCTTTTCCGCAGCGGCGGCATCCCACTTGATTTCAAAAGGCTTGCCCTGTGCAGGGTTGCCCTCATAATCGGTAATTTCCACTTCGTCCGCGGTGATGGTCACAACCTGGTCGTTGTCCATCTCCACGGCAGACTTGGTGTAATCAATAAAGCCGGATACATCGGAGCCGAGGAAGTTCTCGCCCTCGCCCAAGCCGATAACCAGCGGGGAGTCGCGGCGAGCGGCAACAATGCGATCGGCCTGCTCGGCGTGGATGGCTAGCAGGGTAAACGCGCCCTCCAGGCGAGCGCAGGTTAGCTGCATAGCCTTGGTCAGGTCACCGGCTGCCTCGTTGTGGAAGACATCTCCCAGCAAGGTGGCAGCGACCTCGGTATCGGTCTCAGAAACGAAGTTATAGCCCTTGTGCAAAAGCTCGGACTTGAGCTCCGCAAAGTTCTCGATGATGCCGTTGTGTACCACTGCCAGCTTGCCGCCATCGACCACGTGCGGGTGCGCATTCAGGTCGGTGGGGCCACCATGGGTAGCCCAGCGGGTATGGCCGATACCCAGCACGGAGTCAGGCAACGGGCGGGCTGCAATCTCAGCATCCAGCGCAGCGACCTTACCGGCCTTCTTGCGCCAGCTGATATCTCCATCGGCGTACATTGCTACGCCAGCGGAGTCATAACCGCGGTATTCCAAACGGCGCAGCCCTTCTAGAACTACGTCGAGGGCGAAGTAATCACGGCCACCACCAGCGTGACCAATATATCCAACAATTCCACACATGGTTGCTGATTTTACAGCACAAGGGGCAAAGCTCTAGGCGGGCGGGGCGTCGGCAAGCAAGGCACGGCACCCCACCCGCTACTGTGCTGGGAAAACTAGCGCGATGCCTGTTCCAAAAGCTCCAAAATGTGGTGGTAATCCTCGCCGGTGGCTCGGGTGAGACCAAGCTCGCAAGTGCGGTTGGTCGAGGCGTGATACTGCGCTCCGATTGCCCTGACCTGTGCCGCTTCGGCGCGGGTGGCGGCAGCGGTAAGCTCCGGGTGAAGCATGCCGCGGTCGCCGGCATAGCCACAGCAATTCCACTCGGTGGGAATGTGTACCTCGGCCGCGGCGGCGCGGGCCACCTTTTCTACATCATCCATCATGCCCAGTTGGAAAGCAGAGCAGGTAGGGTGCACAGTCACGGAAGTCACTGGATTCTTTACTTCCAGCTGCGGCAGCAAGGTATCGGCCGTAAAGCTAATGGCGTCAATAACGGTGATACCCACCGACTCCAATATATCTTTAAAGCCAGCGGTGCAGCTGCTGGCGTCCACGATAACCGGCAGGCGCGCACCATCAGTAGCGTCCATGACGATATCGCGCACGCGCTGCTCCATTGCATCGTGGCCGGCCTGCATGCCCTTGGAAGACCATGGTGTACCACAGCAAAGCTTGTCGATGCCCTGCGGAACCTCCAGCGCGACCCCGGCGCGCTCCAAGAGCGCCACAAAGGAATCGGTAGCACCCTTGCCGCCGCCTTGCGGGCCGAACATGGTGTTCACGCAGGCGGGCAGATAGATTCCGGTGGTCTGGGCATAGCGATCACCTACGCGGCCGGCCAAGCGGCCGCGGGACTTGCCGCCCTTGCCCAACTCTGGCTGGTACTGCGGGAGATTATCGGCACCGATGAGACTGCGGCCCACATCGGTAACCTTTTTGACTAGCTCGGTGGGCAATAGGTGCGCGCCGGTAAGCGCTACCCCGGCGCCTTGGCTGACTACCTGCCAGTTCTTGGCGGCAGCACCCCACAGCTTTTGCTGCGCTGGCTGGGCTTCCTCGCGGCGCAAGCGCTTGATGAACTTGCCGGTATCGATGCCTACTGGGCAAGCAGTGCGGCACATCGAATCCACGGCGCAGGTCTCGACGCCCATGTACTCGTAGGCCCGATCTAGCTCAGCGACGAGTTGGCTATCGCCAGCTTCTTCCGCGCGCTTGCGGGCGCGGCGCACCACAATGCGTTGGCGTGGGGTAAGCGTGAGGTCGCGCGACGGGCAGACCGGCTCACAGTAGCCGCACTCCACGCAGCGGTCTACTTCCTCTTCCACGGTGGGATTGAGCTTGATGTTTTTGATGTGTGCATCGGGGTCATCGTCCAAGATGACGCCGGGGTTCATCGTGTTGGTGGGATCGCAGGCCCGCTTGAGTTCCTGCATTACCTCATAGAGCTCATCGCCGTACTGGCGGCGCACATACGGCGCCATGGCGCGGCCGGTGCCGTGTTCCGCCTTGAGATTGCCCTCGGCCGAGAGGACCAAGTCCACCATGCCCTCGTTGAAACCGTTATAGCGACCGATGGCATCATCGCCTTCAAAGCGGTCCGTAAGCAGGAAGTGGATATTGCCGTCCTTGGCGTGGCCGAAAATGACGGCATCATCATATCCATAGCGGGCAAAGAGTTCCTGCAGCGAAGAACAAGTATCTGCCAGATCGCCGACGGGCACGACGATGTCTTCCAAAAGGGCCGTCGTGCCAGACGGGCGCGCCTCTGCTACCTGGGCGTACAGACCCTTGCGGAAATTCCAAGCGGTAGTGCGCGTTGTGGCATCAGCCGAGAAGGCTGCCGGGGACTGCAGCGGCAATTCGCGCAAGAGCTGCGATCCCTTGCTTTCTTTCTCCTGCAATTCCTCTTGGGCATCAGCGTGATACTCAATGAGCAACGCGGCCTGCTTATCCACATCGAAACCGGTAATGGCCTGCGGCACCTTATCAAAGCCTTGACCGACGCGAATAGAGGCAGAGTCCATCAGCTCCAGGGTGGCCGCTCCGGTCTCCAAAAGTGCCGGCAGGGACTTGGTGGCAGCGCTGAGATCATCAAATACGGCCACCGTGGTGGTGGTCAGCTTAGAAATCGGCACCGTGCGGAAAACCGCTTCCGCAATGAAGGCCAGGGTTCCTTCCGAACCGATAAGCAGGTGCTCAAAAAGCTTGACCGGGCTATCAAAGTCGAGGAAGGAATTGAGACCATAGCCCATCGTGTTTTTCAGCTGGAAGTGACGGCGGATAATATCCACGGATTCCTGGTTATCGCGCACACGGCGCTGCAGGCGGATAAGCGTGTCCACCAGCTCCGGTTCCTGCTCCTGGAACTGCCGGTCTGCATCCGGATCGGCGGTGTTAATTACGGTGCCGGTAGGCAGCACAAAGGTCAGCGATTCCAGAGTGTTATACGTATTGAGCTCAGTGCCGCAGGCCATGCCGGAGGAGTTATTAGCCACCACGCCGCCGATGGTGCAGGCAGACTCGCTGGCCGGATCCGGCCCCAGTTTGCGGTTGCGCAGGCCTAGGCGGGCGTTGACCTGACGCACCGTCGCGCCGGGCTGGACGCACACGCGCTTGCCCTCATCAAGAACTTCTATACCGCGGAAGTGCTTGCGCACATCCACCAGGTATCCATCGCCGGAAGCCTGACCTGCCAGAGAGGTGCCACCGGAGCGCAGAGTTACCGGAACATTCTGCTGCCGGCCCGCACGGAAGATGGCCGCCACATGCTCGGCGGAGCGAGCCTCGATGACTGCCTTGGGGGTGTACAGGTAGTGCGAGGCATCGGAGGCATGTGCCACGCGGTCAATGGCCTCGGTCTTTACCTCCATCCCATAGCGAGTAGAAAGTTCTTGCACATCAACGACGCCGGTAGTCATGTACCGCAGCCTGCCTTCCCAGAAAAAGAGTACGTAGTTGTTCACACATTGCACTCCCCTGCGCTTAGCGTCGCAAGTTAGGAGGGGCTTAGGAAAGCTCGCCGCCACACCCGCTCCTCGGCCGGATACTGCGTAGATTTTTCTCATATAAACCCGCACCCTTTCCCGCCTGGCGGGTGATCTTCATCTATCCTGGAATGCGTGTCTGCGAATTTGAAAAAACATCTAGCAACGTTGTCGAAGCGTGGCCGCAACCGAGTTTTGGTTGGCGACCTTGACTATGCCGGAATCACCGGCAAGGTTTATACCCCCGCGGAGGGCCAGAGCCTGCCCGCGGTGGCTTTTGGCCATGACTGGATGCACAAAATTAAGGATTACCACGCCACCCTGCGCCACCTGGCTAGCTGGGGCATCGTCGTGGTAGCCCCCGATTCTGAGACCGGCCCCTTCCCCGACCACCGCAACCTAGCTGCGGATATGGAATCCGCGTTGCAGATTGCCGCCGGGGTAAAGCTAGGCTCCGGAAACATTACGGTCTCCCCGGGCAAGCTCGGCATGATTGGCCACGGCATGGGCGGTGGCACCGCCGTGCTTGGGGCCTTGGACAATAAGAAAGTCGCCGCCGTCGCCGCTATTTACCCCTCGGTCACCTCCCCCTCTGCGGTGCAGGCTGCCCGCCGCATTGACACCCCGGGCCTAGTCATCGGTTCCGGCCAAGAAGACATCTTCAATGCTGGCAACCCCGCCAAGCTGGCCTATAACTGGCGTGGCCCGGTGTGCTTCCGCGCCATCGACAAGGGCAGCCAGGCTGGTTTTACCGAGGATCGCCTGCGCAAGTTGGCCTTCGGAACGGCTGCTTTCCAGTCCGGCCCTACCGAAATCGCCCGCGGTTTGCTCACCGGCTTCCTGCTGGCCACCCTAAATGATGATTCCACCTACGCCGCCTTTGCAGATCCAGAGGCAAGCGCGAAGAAGGTAGAAAGCCTGGTAGGCGAAGACCTGGCCGAGCGCGCCGGCGTAACCCGCGACGCCTAAGGCTTTAGCCCCGCCGCAGCACTGATTGCACCTGCCCCGACGCGTTTCGTGAACGCGCCGGGGCAGCGCCATATCGGGGCCTGGGCGCCGCTGCTTGTCGACGCCCCACTTGCCCCTTCTCCCTCCGTGCCTCCTGCATGGCCTTATCCGCGGACTTTTCAAGCTCGTCTTGCGCTTTCGCCAGCGTTTTTTCAAATTCCAGCAAGCGTTTAGCCGTCCTTTCTCGAAAGCCCTGCGCAAACTCTGCGAAATCATTATTCATTACCACTGCCCTGCCTTTCGTGCCTTAATGGATGGTTCTTCTGGCGCGGGTCCTGCCTCTGGCTGGGGCGCTGGCGCCGGCGCAGGTGCTGGGTCGGGAGCTGGTGCTGGCTCAGGAGCCGGTTCTGGGCCCGGCTGAGGCGCTGGCGCAGGTGCCTGTTCAGGCGCCGGTGCTGGGGCTGGTGTCTCCGCTGCACCAGCGGCTTGGAGGTGCGCCACCTTTTCCGGTGGCGGCGTTGGCTCCTCTAGCTGAGACAGCTCTGGGGGCGGTGTTATGACTCCGTCATCACCAGTCGGTTCAGGTTCAGGGCAAGGCTCCGGTTCGGGCTCTGGCTTAGGCTCAGGGCAGGGATCAGGTTCTGGCTCAGGTACGGGATCGGGTTCGGGTTCTTGCACCGGACAATCCAGTTCGGACATGTTCTCCAAGCACTGTGCAGCGCCTTCCACAATGAGGCCCACGCCCACCAATGCGATTCCAGCTCCGACCAAGCCGAGGCTACCGCTACAGGAGGATTCGATCTCACAGACTTCTGAGCTGGTCTGGGTAGTAGTGACACATTCTTCAGTACTCTCCCCGGTATTCTCTGGGCACAGTGGTTCTTCGCTTGTGTCCGTTTCAGAAGCGGGTTCGGTTTCCATTTCTGGCTTGGGCTTCGGCTCTGGATGAGATTCTGGTTCCGGGCACGGCTCTTCTACCTGCTGCGGCTGTTCCGGTGCTTCCTGCGGCGGAATGATCTCCGCCTGCGCCGGCCTAGTGGTCTCTACTTCGCGCTCCGACTGTACTGGCCGCTCGGTGTTTGATTGCTCGGTGCACTCACAGCAGTGGCACCCAGCACCAAGCTCTGATGAGGTCTCCGTGTGCATTTCCGTCTCGGCTGCAGGCTCCGGTGCAGGGCATGCCTCAGGTGGAGTAGGCGTTGGTGAAAGAGGCGTCGGTTGTGGTGGAACGGAGGTGGCGTGGTGTGATTCCGGCTTGGAATCAGGCTCAGGCATCGGTTTGGGCACAGGTGGGCACTCCACTTGCGCAGGCTCGGTGGGCCGCGATGGCGAGCACTCATCCTTTGGCATCGGATTCGTGGGAGGTGGAGCGTCTGGGCACTTCTCTACGGGTGCCGGGCAGGCTTCATCTGCAGGTTTAGCCGGCGTCGGGCATTCTTCCGGCATCGGGCGCTCACAGACGCACTCACAGCGCGATTCGAACTCGCTATAACAGGATTCGATCGCATCATCGCGGTCGCGGCAGGTGCTGGCGATATTGTGATTTGTCTCCTCAATAATTTGCCCCCCGATCGTGGAAAGAATCGGGATGATGAACCTGGCTAAAGGGTGTTTGGTGGCGACCATGGACAAAATATTTAACAGTGGGATGACCGCAGAGACGAGCTCGGTAAGGGCCGTGTCAGAGACATCAACGACGTCAGCAATAGCGCCTGAGCACTGCTCCGCCGAGCTAGTCAGATGTGCGGCATCTTGGCGGTCAATGTCGAAGTCTTCCTGCACGCCGCACAGGTGCTCACGCATGGCTCCCTGAGCAACCTCGGAATCATCCTGCTGCAAATAGCCCGCTAGTCCAGCACCGCCTCCCTTCGGGCGATTGCCGCCCACGGCCGCAACGGTATTTTTCACCAAATTTTCGGGCGCAATGCCATCAACCGCACCGACTAACTCTCCTAGTAGATTCATCGGCATGCTGGGGCCCGAGTAGCTGCCCAGGCAGGCGAATTGGAATTGAGAAATAGCGTTAGAGTAGTCCCCCAACAGGGATTTTGTCAGCGTACTCACTTGCTGCCAGCCTCCCTACCGCGTGCAAAGGAGCTGCCAAAGGACTCATCAAAATCGGCGAAGGCGCGCACCTGTTCATGAGCGGCGTGGGCGGTGGCGGATAAATTATCCAACCTCTGCCCGCCGCGCTCATGGATGCGCGCCAAGACATCACGAATGCGCTCACCGTGGCCGCCAAAATTGCGTCCAGCCGCGGCCACCGGAAAATCCGGTACCTCGGCCCGGTGGGCATCGCGTTGCTCGTCGTTATCGGCTACGACCTGCCGTAGTGCGGACATCGCCTCCAAGGGGCGAAGAAAAACCTCAGACACTTGTGTATTCCCCCAAATCCATATGCGGTAAAAGTTCTCACCTTCATTGGACTGGGGATTGCGCCAAATGGTTCCCTCGGATTATAAAAATCTTCCACACTAAGCGGTGACTCTAGACCGAAGAAACGATGGCGGAAAGCCTCCCTGCAACCTTGCGGGCCTGCTCCTTGTCCGCAGCCTCTACCATGACGCGGAAAACTTCCTCGGTGCCGGAAGGTCGCAGCAGGACGCGGCCGGTCTCGCCGAGTTCTTCCTCGGCCTGAGCGATGGCTTCTTGTACTTCGGGGGCATCCATGATGACGCCCTTATCAGAAACCGGCACGTTGATGAGCACCTGCGGTAGCACGGTCATTACCGATGCTAATTCCTTTAGGGACTTCCCGGACTTGGCCATGCGCGCCATGATAGACAGGCCGGTAAGGGTGCCGTCGCCGGTCGTGCAATCATCCGTCAACACCACGTGGCCGGACTGCTCGCCGCCCAAGGAGAAATCGCCGCGGTTGAGCTCTTCTAGAACATAGCGGTCGCCTACTGCGGTGTGACGCACCTCGATGCCTTGTTCCTGCATCGCCAGCTTCAGGCCTAGGTTGGACATCACGGTTGCTACCAAGGTGTTATAGCGCAGGTCATTATCATCCTTCATGCCCACGGCCAACAGCGCCATAATCTGGTCGCCGTCAATCACATTGCCCTCGGCGTCCACAGCCAAGCAACGGTCGGCGTCACCATCGTGGGCCAGGCCCAAATCGGCGCCATGCTCGACGACGGCCGCCTGTGCCTTTTCAATATGCGTCGAACCGCAGTCCTCATTGATATTAAAGGCGTTCGGCTCATTGTGGATAGCAATAACCTCAGCCCCGGCCGCCTCATAGGCGATGGGAGCAACCTTGGAGGCCGCACCATTGGCGGTATCTACGACCACCTTGATGCCGCTCAAATCCGTGGAAACCACTTCCTTTAAATGGTTGAGGTAGCGCTCGCGTCCGTCTGGCGCCTCCGAAATGATGCGCCCCAACTTGGTGCCAGTCGGGCCGTCCTCAGTGAGGTTTTCCATAGTGGCCTGAATCTTGTCTTCTATTTCGTCCGGTAGCTTCTTGCCGCCGGCGGAGAAGAACTTAATGCCGTTATCCGGCATAGGGTTGTGGGAGGCAGAAATCATTACGCCGAGATCCGCGCCATAATCATCCGTCAGGTAGGCAATCGCCGGGGTCGGCAACACGCCCACGCGCACCACGTCAACGCCGCGGGAGGCCAAACCGGAGGCAATCGCCGCATCCAGCATCTCGCCGGAAACGCGCGGGTCGCGACCAATAATGGCCAACGGCCGACGCTCATAGGATTCCCGCTGGGCGGTGAATACCTCCGCAGCGGCCTGGCCTAGTTGCAAGGCCAGAATCGGAGTCAGCTTCTTGTTCGCGAGGCCGCGAACGCCATCGGTTCCAAAAAGTCGAGTCATGCAGTCAATTATGCATGCCTGTGCCCAGCGATTGCATGTTGGGGCAGTTTAGGCGAAATCAAGCTTTTGGTTTATCGACAGGTTGAGCAATATTCCTTCCACCCGCGCTTCCATAAAACGACGAAAGCCGCCTCCTCCAAAAGGGAAGCAGCGGCATTCTCGGCGTTTGCGCGCGCAGTAGAAGCGAGATTAACGCTTGGAGTACTGCGGTGCGCGACGTGCCTTGTGCAGACCAGCCTTCTTACGCTCAACTGCACGAGCATCACGGGTGAGCAGACCAGCCTTCTTGAGGGCGGTGCGGTCACCTGGGTTGTAGATGTTCAGTGCACGAGCGATAGCCAGACGCAGGGCGCCAGCCTGACCGGTTGGGCCGCCGCCGTTGACGGTGACCTTGAGGTCGAACTGGTTCTCGCGCTCCAGCAGGGTAAGCGGCAACAGGATGTCCTGCTGGTGCAGCTTGTTCGGGAAGTACTCGCCGAACTCGCGGCCGTTAACCACGATCTGGCCGGAGCCAGCAACGAGGCGAACACGAGCGACGGCGCGCTTACGGCGTCCGACGGTCTGGATCGGGCCCTCGTGTACCGGAGCGGCAGCCTCAACCTCTTCGGTCTCGGCCGGTGCGATGGAATCACCGATGGTGTTGGTGAACTCTTCGGTAGCGGCGCTTGCTGCAGCGATGTCAGCAGCGTCGGCTACGTTGTTGTCGATGTTCTGCTCAGACATTACTGTGCCACCTGCTTAAACTCGAAAGTTTCCGGCTTCTGGCCGGCGTACGGGTGCTCTTCGCCTGCGAAGACGTGCAGCTTCTTGATGGAAGCGCGGGAGAGCTTGTTGTGCGGCATCATGCCGGCAACGGCTTCTTCGATAACGCGAACCGGGTTGGCGTCCAAAGACTGACCCAGGGTCATGGACTTCAGGCCGCCCGGGTAGCCGGAGTGACGGTAGCGCATCTCGCGGCCGCGCTTAACGGAAGAAACGTGGATCTTGTCAGCGTTGAGGATGATGACGTGGTCACCAGCGTCAACGTTCGGTGCGAACTGTGGCTTGTGCTTGCCGCGCAGCAGGTCTGCAACGGTGGAAGCGAGCTTGCCCAGCACCACATCAGTAGCGTCGATGACGTACCACTTGCGGGTGATGTCACCGCTCTTTGGGTGGAAAGTAGACAATTTGACTCCTTGAAAGTCTGTCTCGGAACTGCCGGCCAGCGCTAAGCATCCATCCACTCCCGTACAGCGGCCGGTGGAGACCTGCAGGGAGCGCTTCGCCAGCTGCTAGCCGACGAGCGAACACATAGGTCTCCTACCCTACTTGCTCACCTGCTCGAAAACCAAAACGCCGAAACCGGTACCTTCCGCGGCTCAAACGGAAGGTACCGGCTCGTGGGTGTGGACTAGAAAGGTACGACTTGAAAAGGTGGAAGAGAGGAAAAGAGGTGTTGGTCAAAAAGTGCTCACGCTGCAATCTTTTGCCAAGACTGCGGCTGCGTCCGCCTCCTGCCACTCGAGTGTGGTCAGTGGCACCGCAGGCTCGGCCCAGACAGCCTGAAATAGTGCAGGCGGGGCGCGGATTTAACCCCAGCTTGCTGCGGCGCGACGGTTGACGTCACTCATTGCATCGTTGCCCTGGGAGACGGTCTTGGAGATGGTCGCGAGTACGGTATTGAGTTCCTGAGATGCCTTGTCCCATTTGGCCTGTGCTTGGTTATAAGCCACGGCGGCCTCGCCTTCCCATGTGCTCACCATCGGCTGCAGCCGCGCCTTCAGGTCTGCCAAGGTGCTGTTGATGCGACCTGAGGTGGCGTTGATATCGGCTGCGGCGGAAGAAATGGCACCGAATTCGTACTTGATCTCGGACATGTGGTGGTGGATTCCCTTCTGTGAATCTTTGGCTTTTGGTCGGTGGACTAGTGGACTGTGCAGTGCGGTTTAGAGGGCGAGGCCGCCACCAACATTGGAGAATGCCTGGGCGTTTTCTGCTTCCACGTTGTCGAAGTTGTGGGCGTTGCTGCGGATATTGTCAGAGATAGAGGCCAATGCCTCACGCAGCTGTTGTGCAGAGGTGTTGTAACGCTGCATCAGGTCATCGAAGGAGACCTGGGCTTGGCCTACCCAGCTTCCGCGCACAGAGTCGACGACTCCCTGCAGGCGGGTGAGCTCGCCTTGGACTTCATCATTGGTGTTATCGACTTTGCCGGCGGTGGCAACCATGACATCGGCTTGTGTCTTGAAAGTCTGAGACATAAGAGTGCGCCCCTCCTTAGGGCGGATGAGATTGTGTATATTCCCCCGAAAAAGCATCTGTGCTTTCTCACCTTTATTGGACTGAACTTTCTGCCAAACGGTTCCCGTCTGGGACAAAGTTTTTAAGACTATTTTTTGACCAGGCTTTCCGTAGCCATGCGGCAGGCTGCCTTTTGGACAGCATTGGAATTGTGGCGGGTATGGCATCCCACAGACATCTGATGCCCACGGTCTTCCCAGGTAGTCCACTCCACCAAAGAGCCGTCCCCCGGATCTTCGGTATAGCTCAGGCGGCCAGCCTTATCGGTGGCATCGCGAAGCGCCGGGTCTTCGTCAACCTGCGCGTGGATTTCTTTAAAAAGTGCATCCGCTGGCACGTTAAACATTTCATCCGCTGCCAATAAGATGCGCAGGTTCGGATCCTCCCCGGTGGCGGTAACCAGCCCATCTTCTACCTTGGCATGAAACCCGGTGGGAACGACCACAGACATTCCCTCAATATCTAAGCGCTTTTCTCCCGGATGTAATTCATCACCACCCGGTTCTGCAGCACCCGTGGCACCAGACTCTGGCGAGTTGGGTACGGATTCCACCGCGGTATCGCGGTTCGGCTGTGCGGCGCGTGGTTGTGGGCGGGGATCACCTGAGACGGCATCACCGTCCGCTGAATCTCGCTCGCCGATAGCCCACCAGGACGCTCCGGCAACAGCGATAATGACCACTGCAATTGCGAGGTGGAAGATATCAATAGCCCCGAGCCAACCGCGCAGCCGGTCGGACCAGTTTGGTGTTATTGGCTCTTCATAGGCTGGCGCTTCCATCACTCTGGTGGGAGGGGCTGGTTCCGTAATCTCCGTAGCCGGATGAGTAGGCGGTCCTAATGAGACTGGCGTAGCTGACGAGGAGATAGCTGGTTCTGGGTCAATGAGCCGCACCCCGGTGACTTCCAATTGCCGGCTGACGATGGTGGTGGCCTCTTGCGCAATGTCCGTGCCGGACGAGTCTGCCATCACGCAAGCTTCCACATCGGGCCAGGACGGTCCGGCCAGCTTCGAAATCTGATCCATGACCTGGCCCAAAGCCCAACCTTCCACGATTCCGGTACCCGGCAGGTCGTAGCGGTATACCGAATCAGGTCCTTCAAAAATGGTGGCCGCGTCCAGGATTGTGACGGTAATTGGTATGGCCTTGGTCTCCGCGCCGTAAGTGATTGGGGCGTCGGTGTGCGAATTCGCGCTGAGGTTGGTGGTCATTTACTTCTCTCCTTCTGGGTACACCACTTGGGCGACGCCAAGGTTTTCACCGCGGATGCTCCACTGACCGCGACCGGGTGGTTGTTGGCTGGGTTTAAGGCCAAAGATGGTGCCTTCGTCCCGGTCGGCGTCGAAAAGCAGCAACGCTGGTTGAAGATCGCGCACTGCAGAGAAGAATTGGCCGAAAAGGGCGCGGCCAATGCCACCAGACTTGCGAGCGACGATGAGATGCAAGCCAATGTCGCGGGCGTGCGGGAGTAGCTCCAGGAGCGGTGAAAGGGCAATATCGCTCAGCAGGTCCGCATCGTCGATGACTAAGTAGATATCTGGGCCCTCCCACCAGTCTCGTGCGGCGAGCTGCGCTGGGGTAATATCCGGGCCCGGCAGGCGGGATTCCAGTGTCCGGACAGTATCGAGAATGGTCTCTTGTGCACTTGTCTGCGTTGCGGCATAAGCGGCAACCATGTCTTGGTTCAAGGTTCCTAAGTGAGCCCGCCGCTGGTCGATGACCACAAGGCGAGCGTCTTCCCGCGCGAAGGCGCAGATGCCGCGCATTATCTGCGCCAAGAAGGTGGACTTGCCGCAACCCTGCGCTCCTATGGCCACTAGATGCGGCTCGCGCGATGGATTCCACGTCAGCGGATCGAGATCCCGTCCGCCGATACCCCAGGCGATCTCGCCGTCGGGAACGTTCCCTTGAGTAGCAAGGGCAGACGGGGTGAGTACCGCGGGCAGCATCTTGAGTTGCGGAACTGGATCGGCTGCGGCATGAACGCGGCAAATGTGGGCGATGTCCTGGTTTGATGTGCGAGCCAAAAGCATATTCTCTCCGGCCAAGGTAAGCCCGCGGCCCGGCGCGCTGGGTAGCTTCTGCTGCAACTTGCGGTCAATTAGCGAATCCAAGGACTCACCAAGACGCAGCTCAAGTCGGTTGGCTATGAGATCGCGAATGGCGGGGCGCATCGTGGTCCACCGCGAGGTGGCAATGATGACATGTACGTGGGCAGAGGCGCCATCGGCGACGATCTCTGTAACTTTCTCCGCTATGTCTTCAAACTCTGCATTGGAGGTGCCAATGTGGTGCCAGCCATCGATAACGAGGAAGGTTGCGCACTGTTCCGGGCGGCGAATAAAGCCGGCTACTTCGTCCACGATTCGCCGCACCTTTTCCCCTTCATCTCGCCCAGCAACTCCGGCAACGTGGGGAAGTCTCTCCAAAGACGCTAGCTGACCGCCGCCCAAATCGATGACGTAGAAGCGTGCCGCCTTGGGGCTATGCCGTAGCGCCAGAGCCGAGACGATGGTGCGCAGCGCACTTGATTTTCCTGACTGCGGGCCGCCGCATAGGGCCATGTGCCCGCCGTGCTGGTGGAAATCAATTATCAGTTCATCTTGACGTTGATAATACGGCCTATCGATAATGCCGACGGGAGCCAGCAGCGTCCCGTTACCTGCAACAGACGACGAGGCGCCCACGTCCGCTCCGCTAGACAGTCCGGGTAATGCAGATAGCTCAATGACCGGTGGTAGCGGCGGCAGCCAGATACGGTGCGCCGATTGATCACGCAATCGGGCTTCTTCTGCCGCGGCACGCACGACCTCGCTAAGCACAGTGGTGGTGTCATCGAGAACAACCACAGGGCTAGTGCTTTCTTCCTCCTCTGCCCAACCTCGAAAGAACTGCACGCGGCCGCGGGCTACGGCGGGTCCGTCCCCATGAGCTTCAGCTATCGCCCGGCGCGGCACGGGCCCAGAAACATAGGAGGCTTGGAAACGAATCAACGCCTCGGCATCAGACTTGAGGTAGCCCGCGCCGGGTTGGCCGGGCAAATGGTAGGCATCGGTCACGCCCAATACTTGACGGGATTCCGCCGAAGAGAAGGTTTTCAGCCCGATTCGGTAGGACAGGTGGGAATCCAGCCCCCGCAAGCGGCCTTCTTCGAGTCTTTGAGAGGCTAAAAGCAGGTGCACGTGGAGACTGCGCCCCAAGCGGCCGACGGCAACGAAAAGTTCCGCAAAATCAGGGTGCTGGCCCAAAAGCTCCGAGAACTCGTCAACAACAATGACCAAGGCGGGCAGTGGCCCGTGCTCGCGTACTGCGGCGGCGGAGGCGTTGTACTCGCTGACGTTGGCGAAGTTTCCGGCGGTGCGCAACAACTCCTGGCGGCGGTTCATCTCGCCGGAGATGGCATCGTACATGCGCTCTACCAGCGTAGATTCCTCTTCCAAGTTAGTAATCACCGCAGAGGTATGCGGCAGGTGGTCACATCCTAAGAAAGTAGCGCCGCCTTTAAAATCCACCAGTACGAGGTTCAGCTCGTCCGGGCTATGGGTAGCCGCAAGCGCGGTGACGAGGGTGCGTAGGAGCTCTGACTTAAATGAATGTGGGTTGTGGGTACTATATAGCATTTCCATACACAGCAGCACAGCAGCACGGCAGCACGGTACAGCAGCAGGTGGGGGTTAGGGGGCTTACTTTTAACCCTGCGCTAGAAAATAGGAAAATTTAAAAGGTTTTGTGTACCTAAGCTTCCATTTTTTTATGTTTTTGTATAGAGGGCCGAAATCCAAGCCCCATAAGCCCCATAACCCCCACCAAAAAGCACGCAGTAAGGCTGATAGCACCGGAGCAATCTCGGACGGTACCTAGGCCGCGCCAACCCCTACATGTCCCGTACCTAACGGCGGCGACCTGTGCCAAAAAAGTGCTCTTTTTTCTTGACGGCTGGCGGGTTGCTCCCTATACTTGTCATCAGTGTCGATTTTCCGTTATGCGAGGGAGTCGGCAGGGATAACCCCGAGAACAATGCTTAAAATGGGTAGCCCCGACGGCACGAGCATGCCGTTTCTCCGACGATAAAAGATACATCCGCGTAAGTCCTGGAACGGCAAGCCAGGCTGGGGACAGAGGTTGGGTAGGGAGTTAGCGCTCCCGTAAAGCGAAGCTGCGCACGGTGCTCTCAGACCGCCCAGATATAAGCCGGGAACGCACCCCTCTCCGGATAGCGATTAATGCTGTCTGGAGTACGCTTTGTCTTCCTCTGTTACCGCTCCTGCGGTCAACCCCCGTCTTTCGTTTTATACCCTCGCTGACCTCACCGACATGGGTCTCGGCAGCGCTGACGTTCTGCGCGACAGGATTAAGCGTGGCGAGCTGGGAGCACATCTTATCGGCGGCACGTACCGAGTAAGCCGCGCCGATCTCGATGCTTACTTAGCGGCATGTCACCGCCCGGCGACTGTCGAGGATTTCATCGATGCCATTGTAGCTGTTGCGCCTGCTTTAAGTGAGGAGCAACGTTGCCGCCTTACAACTGTTCTGTCTGGGGGTGCAGCGGCGTGACACATAAGAAAAGCGCCCCGGAGAGCGCCTCTCATAATCTGAACAACTCTGATTCTACTGCCTCGACTGTCATAAGTCCAGACATTGACCTTAATTCAGACCATCTAGCTGAGCTTCATGCCTCTGCTATTAGCGATGAAACAATCGCTGCAACTGGTGTCTATACTGCCTCCACCCGTGACGAGCTGCCTGAGCCGTTGCGCTGGATTGCAGATAGAAACGACACCCTTCCGGCTTTGGTCTATCCAATGGTTGAGGCCGGGCGCGGTGTGACGTGGCAAGTAAAGCCACAACCTGGTTCTTTGGTGGACGAGGAGGGGCGACCCCGTAAATACATCTGCCCGAAGAAAGAAGGGTCGAATATCTCGCCGTCGTTTATCGAGCGGCGACCGATTACGAGTGCCACACGTCGCGTGCTGGTGGTCGAGGGCACGAAGCAGGCTCTTGCTGCGATGACCTGGACTGATGACACGACTGCTGTGTACTGCATCCCTGGTATTCAGACATGGATGGGTGGCGAGGACGGGCCTAACCCTGCTTTTGCCCGTCTTAAAGGGCAGTCTGTCTACATCATCCCTGATGCTGATGCTGGCTCTAACCGTGCTGTCTACGACGGTGCGCAAGGCCTTGGTGAACACTGTAAGGCGTGGGGTGCATCCCCTGTCCGTTTCGTGCGTATGCCAGGCCACGGGTCGCAAGGGTTAGATGATGTCCTTGCCACTGTGGACGATGGCGAGCGCTCTGAGATGCTTGAGCTGTGGATTCGCCGGGCGCAGGCTAAGCCTGCCAGCAAGATGCCGAAGCGTGCTAGCAAGAAGCAGCGCAGCAACACTGACGAGACTCGCAACGACTCGCGTCCGAAGCTTCATACCGACTTGCCGCCTGAAACGCTATGGGATCGAGCTTGGGAGGCAATTGAGAGTAAACATGCAGGTGTGACACTGTTTCGCCAGGATTCTCGTCCTGTAATGATTTCTCGGCGTGATGGCCAGGCTGTCCTGGTGCCGGTAGACCGTGCAACGGGGCGGCGTCTGGCTGCTGCTGCTTTCGATTTGGTGCGTGAAACTGACGATTCCACCACTGTCGTGGCACCGATGGACAAAGATATCGACGTGATTTTCACTCCTTTCTATACCGATAGTCTGCCGCCGCTGCACAGCGTGACGCGGTCGCCGCTGGTTACAGAGACTGGCGAAATTATCACGCGCTCGGGTTACCACAAGGGCACGGGTGTCTATGTAGACCTCGACGATTCCCTTACCGGTATCTCTGTGCCAGATAAACCAAGTGATCAGGACGTGGAGAATGCAAAGGTGCTGCTTGAGGATGTTCTCTACGATTTTCCGTGGGTAACTCCTGCTGATCGCACCCGTGCTCTCGGTGCTCTGCTAACACCTCTGGCGCGTCCGATGCTTACCACAGCACCTATGCACGTGATTTCTGCCGTGCGCCGATCCTCTGGAAAAGGTCTGCTCACAGATGTTTTCCATCTGATCGCAACAGGCGAGACTGCTGCGGTGCAGGACTTGCCTGGTACTGAGACAGAGATGCGGAAGGTAATTGCGTCGAAGCTTTTTGCTGGTGCTGCAACACTTTTCCTCGACGAATGTAGCGTCGGTGTGGATAGTAAAGCTCTATCTGCCCTGCTGACAGCCGAGTCTTATACCGACCGCATCCTTGGTGAGTCGCGCATGATTTCGGTACAAAACAACCTGTGCGTGTACGCAGCCGGAAATAATATCGCTGTTGACGGCGACCTGGCCCGCCGTGTCGTTCCTATTCTTCTCGACCCGAAGTGCTCCAGGCCTGAATCTCGCAGCGGTTTCCGGCATCCTCACCTGCGCCGATATGTGCGTGCTCACCGGCGTGAACTGCTGGCAGCGGCACTGACACTAATCCGTGCATGGGCTGTGGCTGGCAGGCCATCGCCTAATGTGGCCGGCCCGTTCGGCTCTTTCGAGGGCTGGTATCACGTGGTCGGTGGCACTTTGGAGCACGTCGGGTATGCCGATCTCACGACAGACTTGGAGGAGATCCGAGCACGGTATAACGCTTCTGAGCAGGAAAACGCTGAGCACCTAGCGTGGCTCTATGAAGCAATGGAGGGCGACGATTTCCGCGCCTTCGACGCGGAATGCAAAATCGCTGACTCCCGCGACTATGTCCCTCTGCCTGAGGGTCTGGTTTCTTTGGACGAGGTCTCAGCACGCCGCCTCGGGCGTGTCTACTCCCGTCTGCAAGGCGCGTGGATTGGTGGATACTGTCTTGAAAGCGCTGGTGTAAAGCACCACACGAAGCTTTTTCATGTGGTGTGCGAGGATGACTGGGGTGGTGGCCCCGGCCCTGGTGCTGGTCCCGATAACAGTGTGCCGCCAGAGCCTTCTACCCCTGCAACACCTGAGCCTTCGGATACAGATAGTGTTGACACGCTGGTATTCGACTTGGAGACCGGCCGTGCCGATCACCTGCACGTGACGGATGACCCTGGCTTTGTCCGGCTGGCTACTTACTCCATCAATGGTGCAGAACCTGTAGCTACAACCGATATTGCAGGTGAGCTGCTACCTCTAATCGAGCGTGCAGGCGTGGTCGTAGGCCACAACATCGTCCAATACGACCTAGCTGCGCTACAGCGTCTTTATGGTCTCGATGTTGAGGCTCTGGTGAAGTCTAACCGTGTGCATGACACTCTCGTCATGGCGCGGCTGGCTGCAGGTGGTGCTAAGAACTTAAAGTACGACCTCAATGCTGTCGCGTCGCGTTACGGCGTTGGTGGAAAGTTGCTCAAAGATGGGAAAACAGTACTTGACGCGCAGGCGGAGCAGTTTGGTGGCTTCGACAAGATACCCACCGATCACCCTGACTATGTCAAGTACGCGCTCCAGGACGTGCGGGCGAACACTGCCGTATACAGCAAGCTTCTGCCTGAGACCATCGACGCAGTGGGCGAGGAATATCTCCAGCGTGAGCACGAAAAGACGTACGCTCTATCCGTCGTGGAAGCGAAAGGTATCCGTGTAGACACCGGTAAGGTCGAGGCTTTTTTCGCGGAGGAAGAACAGACGAAAAGCAATATCCGACAGTGGCTAGTAGACACTGTCGGTATGCCCGACGAAGGTACGTCGCCATGGGCTTCGGTAGATGGCAAGCAGGCTATTGCAGACTACTTTGGCCGATTCGGTGCCGAAGTGCCGCGTACAAAGAAAGGTGGAATCTCGATTAGCGGTAAGGCGATGCAGGAGCTTGCTGAGCAACATGCAGGCACCCCCGAGGTAGTCGAGCTGGCGACTAGGATGCAAACACTGCTGCAAGCCTCGACGCCTGCTGCGACGATTAAAAAGTATCTGCACGGTGACCGTGTGTACCCGTCTATTAAGCCCAGTCAGAACACTGGACGCTTGAGCACCAAAGATCCAGGTATGACGGTTTTCGGTTCTCGTGATAAAAGGCTTATCCGTCAACGCGAGATGATCCTCTCGGATAGTGCTGACGAGGTTCTTATCAGCGTGGATTTGAGCCAGATTGATGCTAGGTGCATGGCTGCTGGCAGCGGTGACGAGCGCTACTCAGAGCTATTCGCGCTTGGTCGTGACGCACATACAGAGATGGCTGTCCGTGTATTTGGCGATAAGTCCCGCAGGTCTGAGGCTAAAGCTCTCGGCCATGCGGCAAACTACGGCATGGGGCCAAAGTCGTTTGCCGACCATGCTGGCATCTCTGTTGTTGAGGCTCGGTCTCAGCTTGACCGCCTGCATCGTGAGTTCCCGGAGCTGGAGTCCTTCAAAGAGTCTCTGCGTAAAAGCGCCGAGACTCGTGGCTGGGTTTCCACCGGCTTCGGTCGCCGTGTCGCTGTCGCACGAGATAGGGCTTATACCCAAGCACCGGCTGCATACGGTCAAGGCACGGCCCGAGACGTATTCCTGGAGGGCGTTCTCAATCTCCCGAGGGAAGTCCTGGAGATGGTACGCATTTTCGTCCATGACGAGATTATTCTCTCGGTGCCACGCGAGCGTGCTGAGGGGATTAAGGAGTGTGTGGTAGCCGCCTTTAAGGCTGTCGAGCTGCCTTCCTCTGGTGGGGTCTCTGTCCCTGTGCTCTCGGATTCAGCTGGCCCTGGCGACAACTGGTCTGAGTGTAAGTAGGCGGTTTGCATGCAGCTCTCTCGCAGCCCTCCCCTAGACACTTTTATCGTCACAGAGACGTTAACAACGTAGGAACATACCCCTGGGAAGCCTTGAACCATCGGGTGCTTAACCCAAGTGCCCGATGGCACCGAAATACCGCAACCTAAAGAAAGGAGTTGGCCATGGAGCCACAATCACCGCAGCCACCCCGGACACCTCGCGGCGGGTCGAAGGAACGCTACGAAGCCGAGGAATCTGCAAAAGGCCTTATCGCAGGTTTAGTCGGCCTAGACTGCGCCGACATCATTCGTCGTTCTAATCGCGTCCAGGAGATTCTCGAGGATCTTGCCCAACACGCTCCCGCAGAGGGCGTGTCCCTGGAGCAGCTTAGGGAGGAGAGGAAAAAGGTCGATGCCGAAATAGACCAGCTGTCACGAGAGCTTGACGAACGCGACAGGAAAATGCAGGGCAAGCCCAACGGCAATCCCCCGGGCCAGCCCGAGCGCAAGCCCCGTAACGTCACGGTTAAAGACCCGCGATTTGCCCCTCTTTTCCAGAATGAACCAGAAGAAAACGACACAGATAAAGGATGGGAACCAGAACTATGATTACGAAGTCTCAGACCGCCTCTGCGATAAAAAAGTTTGAAGCTCGCCTGGAGAAGCAGAAGCGAGAGGAAACCGAATTGGCTGCGGAGTTCGAGGAAATTGAGCGTAGGTTAGGCAAAGTTCTCGCCGCCTGCGTTTATGAACCGTCGAGCAAATGGGCCGCATTTCTCGACCGTTCTGTCCGGGAACTGCTCGTGGAATGCGGCGCACAGGTGGCCCCCTCCCGCGAAGAGTCCGAGGAGGACGAGAGCGCTCATCGCGGGGAGGACGAGGGAGCTGATAAAGGCTCCGAAGTCGATTCCGAAGGCTCGACCGAGCCGGAGGAGTCGGAGGACGAAGAAGCCGATGAAGGCTCCGATGACTCTACAGAGTCGGAGGAGTCGGAGGGTTCTGAGGACTCCCACGGCGGGGAATACGAAGAGGCTGACGAAGCCTCTGAGGCAGATTCCGAAGGCTCCCCAGAGCCGGAGGAATCCCCCGCAGGCCCGGAGCAAACTGACCACTACGGTCAGTGAGCGTAGGACCAGAGGGTCGAGGGAGAGAATCTCCCTCGCCAGCGCCACGAGACACCGGAGGTGCCCGAGTGGCTTGCTGGCCGCCTGTTAGGGAGGGCCGTCTTTGACGGTGGCGAGTACGCCTGAAGCTGCGCAGCAGATTCAGGGGGCCGACACCGGAGAAGCGTGACCCTCACTAACAGACTGTGGCCCTGGCTGCGTCAGCAGCCGGGGCCACCCTGCCACAGTAAGTATGGAAAGTAGGAGGTGGATATGCGAGACAAGTTCTCGACATATTCGCGGACAACCGTGCGCCTCGACAAGGATTTGGACAAATTTGTCGAGGAGGTCGCACGGTTCGCAGGTGTGCAAAAAGCAGTCGTGTTCCGGGAAGCTCTCTATGTCCTCGCAGAGGAGGAGAGCGTGCTAACGCAAAAGCGTTTGGCCCCGGACACGCTGCGCCGGTGGGACGAGATGAACGAGCAACTGCGCCGGATTGGCATCAATCTGAACCAGCTGGCTCGGCGGGCAAATATCGACGGGACTGAATCGGTGTCCGAGTTGGTAGAAGGCATCGCTGACAAAGTCGATTCTCTCCGCCAGGAGGTGAAAGACTTTGTCCACAATCAAGATTAGCTACAGCCAGAACCTCCGCGCGGCGACAGTGTATGCCGTCTACGGAACGGCAGACAATGCCCGCAAGGGCCGGGCGCGAGCTGATGCTTTATGCACGGTTCAACCTAATGCTGAATCGTTCTCGCCGCAGGCGACATCTGGCCGCTGGTCTGGAGTGGACTTCATGGAGGCCAGTGTGGACGAGATGGAGCGTTATGCTCCGTCTCAGCGCACTGACGAAGCAATTATTTATATCCAATCGTGGGCGAAAGACGAGCTGGATAAGGACAACCCGGCTGATGTAGCTCGGGCTAATGCAGCCGGTTCAGAGCTGGCGATGCGGCTGACTAAAGGCACGGGAGTTCCGTTTACCGTTGCCACGCACACCGACAGTAAAAGCGGCTGCGTCCATAACCATATCGTCTTTGCCAACCACGACCCGCAGACAAAGAAGGCTGCACCGAGGGACATGCGTAACTGGTTTAAGTTGCGCAACGTCAACGATGAGTTGATGCGCGAGTTGGGGATGCGTGTCCTGGGCAAGCCGGGAGGCCGTCAGGGAGGCAATGGAAGCAAGCCGATAGGTAGCAAGCCGAAAGACAGCAAGCCGATAAAGCCGGAAATATCGCTACTTCCTGCCGAGCGCAGGGCACGCAAAGAGGGCCAGTCCACCGACTCGACGGGCCTGGGCGTGGATGAATTAACAGCAATCACCTGGGCTGATTTTGCTCGCAAGCGCATAGATGAGCTGTGTGCTGATGAACGAGTAGCCGATGCCGAGGACCCGCTGACCAAGGCGCTAGAGGTTGCTGGCGACTACAACCTGTCCCTAAAAGTGCAGCCTAACTCAAAGACCGAGGGTGAATCGTTAACCGTGGCCCTGGTCGATGATGACGGAGAGGAGGCCTATTTCACGAACACCACGAAGGCAGGGCGTACCCGAAAGCGTAAAGCAGCTAAGGCCGGCTCGAAATTAGGCCGCAGCTATTCGCTAGAGGGTGTGACCGAGCGCGTTAACGAAGCTCAGGCAGCTCTCGTTGCGCGACAGGAGGTGGAACTCCAAGCTGATGCAATTGACGATGACCTGGAGGCGAAATACGGCTCCAGCCTTCTCGATGACGAGGAGGAAAACTACTACTCCCAGGAGGGATTTAATTATGGTCTCAGTGACCGAGATGACACAGATAGCCCAGGCAGCAGCGAAGGGCAAGATGGAAAGCGTCTTGAAGGTTTTCCATCCACGCCTGAACAAAGTGGAGAAGGCTATCAAGGCGACGCAGGAGAAACTGAAGAGTCTGCCGGAGAACGCGGGGGAGATTATCAACAGTCTGCCCAGCGACTTCTCGACGCGATTAGCGAAAGTGGAGACCGAATTAGGAAGCGTAAGGGGCAGGCTCGCCGAGAACAAGAACTACGTGAGCAGCAGTCACTTCCAGGAAACGATGATGGGAGTGCAACAGATGATCACCGGCCTGATAAAGAATATCGAGGCACTGCCCAGCGGCATGGACGGGGTCAAGGGAACTCTACTCGAGCTAAATCAGCAGATGTCGCAGCTCGTAAAGCTACAACGGGAGGTAATCAGGGCAGCACAAAGTCCCATCCAGCTCGACCGGTCTTCCAGCCAAGCAGTAGCCCAGAGCCTCAACAACCAGATGACGGCCAGCCTGACTACTGACCTGGAGCCACTGGTAGCAGTAGCGGTCTCCGAGGCAATGTCGAAAGAGTCGGAAAGCCTGCACAAGGCAGCAAAAGCCTCTGACAAGGCCCGCAACGCCTTGCTCCAGGAGAAGGAGGCCAACGAGAAGCTGCTGGAGGATATACGAGCAGAGCGCAAGAAGTATAACGAGGACATGGCAGCATCTAACAGGCACTTTATTAAGGCTTGCCAGTCTGCCGCGTGGATTGCAGCCAGTGTTCTCTTCGTTGCTATTGCACTCGTTGCTGTCGGAGCCTTGGGGAAGGGGCTGCTAAGTATGCTCGGCATACCCGACGGCGTGTCTGCCTTGTGGGGTCACGTCCAGGAGGCCGAAGGTGTTGCCCCAACACTGGGCTGGTTGGCGTTAACACTTATCGTCATAGGGGTTCTTATAGCGCTTATGACCTGGATGCTGTCCCAGGCTGCGCCGGGTATTGCTCACTTGGTCGAGGAATATCGTCGCAATCACCCGAGGAAAGAAACGAACCACTAACTCGAACACGTGCACCGTAAAAAAGTAAAAAGCCCCACAACACAGCGTAGCGGTTAACCGCTACGCTTCTTTTATGCTCTCTCTGGTGCTGTTGCAAAGTTGGGGCAGTAGGAAGGGCGACGTGAAATAATCACAGCCATGGGTATCTTCTCCCGCCGTCATTTCCCCCCGTGGCATCATTCTGTGGGCAGTAGGTGGTACTGCCGCTACGGGGTGAGCTACCGCGATCTGGAGGAAATGATGACTTCAACGGGGCGTGCCGGTTGATCACACCACGATCTACCGCTGGGTCTAGAAATACGCGCCTGAGCTGGATAAGCAAACACGGTGGTACCGACAGGTACCTGACTGGCAGGCCAGTTCCTGGCGGGTGGATGAGAGCTATATCCGGGTCAGCGGCAGGTGATGCTACCTCTATCGGGCGATCACCGCCGGTGGCCAGACCCTAGACTATTACCTCTCTCCGAAGCAGAACGTGGCCGCAGCGAAGCGTTTCCTAGCCAAGGCCGTCAGATCCAATGCGTCAGCCGGGTATCCCAGAGTGATCAACGGCGGTAAAGCACCCTCCCTAGTCAGGGCAATCGCCGAGTTGAAGTCAGTGGGAATCTGGCCGGCAATAGTGGAACACCGGCAGGTGAAATACCTCAACAACATCCTGGAAGGCGACCATGGTCGACTGAAGCGGATCCTCGGGCCGAAAGACGCGTGGGCCTGACCCCCGGAAAGTGGACACGTCGGGGGTTAGGCCCCTCGAATACGGGAACTATCGTAGACGACGATAAAACTTACACTGCGACTGTTAACACTAAACCGTTTAGAGAAGCATGCAAGGTTTAATAGGTAGAATCTTAAACAACAGTAACCAGGCTAGAATCTTTGTACTCTTTGCGCGTACGGACGCTACGTATGACGAGGAATTCGTCGGAATAGCTTTAACTAGGGAGCAGGAGCGTGCCATGGGCGAGCATGTTGATTCTTCAGATATAACCTGTTGGACTGAAGAAGTTCCCCTTCAAGGCTGGAAGGGGGAACTAAACAAGTGTCGTTTCCCGAGACTTGTTTATCTCGTTTTTAGGGAAGGGTATGCGCAACATTCCTCCGTGCGCTACCAGGAAATAGGCCCAGATATATTGGCCGCATTTACCACACGTGAAGCAGCTCAAGCTGATGTTGTTTCTCGGCAGAAAAAGGAGCCTGCATTCTTGCCGAGTGAGTTTCATATATGGGAAGTCGAGTTCGGGGCTTTGACCGAAAACTTCCGTGGCCAAGGTCCAGAAATCCCCATGTACTGAGCAGTCCGTCTCGGCGGCTTTAGACTCTGTTGCAGGGAAGAACGTAAGCATCTATACCGCTGCGAAATGGTGGAATGGACTTTGATAGAGGTTAATATAGAGCGCGCTTAGTGGGCCCTTGGAGTCGCGTATCTAGGGTGCGTAGGAAAGTACCAGAACGCAAAGCTTAAAAATTTATCTTAGGCTGTATACTGGTGAGACTTCAACAGTTGTGACTCTCTTGAATCAAGGCAGCGGTTTTATGCGTTGATTGGTATTAAGGTAAGGACTGACGAAGGAGAATGGCTCAATGAATTCCTATATCAGAATTGGGTTATCCGCAGTTTTAGGGATATGTCTTGTCGCCCTCTTAGCTCAATTTGAAGTGATTAGCTGGGGAAGCGGGGGGACGGCTGGAATATCAGCCATAGCAGTAGCAACACTTATAAATTTGCTCCGATACAGGTAGAAGCCTAAGCCCCGCCGATATCCGCGCTAGATACGATCCGTAGAAATACTGTCGGATGCGAAAAGTATCGCGTATACATTCCCTCCGCGCTCCGTCGCGTCTACGCGTTCTTCAGCGCCCGATACACCGTAGGGCGAGTGACCCCAAACTCCCGCGCCAGCGCTGCCTTCGCCTCCCCTGCTAGTGCGCGCTGCTTAATTTCTGTTACTTGGTCTGGGCTAAGGGCGGGTTTGCGGCCTTTGTACTTGCCGGCCTTTTTCGCCAACGCAATACCCTCCGCCTGGCGCTCGCGGATAATGGCCCGCTCAAACTCCGCAAACGAACCCAAAATACCCAGCATAAGATCCGCACGCGGATCCGCGGTGTCTTTTGTAAAAGTGAGATGCTCGTGCAGGAAGGTAACGGTTACGCCCTTGTCGACGAGTTCGTCGACAATACCGCGTAGATCTGTTAGTGAGCGGGCGAGGCGATCAATCGACGAGACGACGAGTTCGTCACCGTCGCGCACATAGGCCATACACTCCCTAAGCCCAGGGCGCTCGGTCTTAGTGCGGCCGGAAATCTTGTCCTCAAAGAACCGGTCAATACTTCCAGACACGGACAGTAGTTCTTTCTGGCGCTGATTATTTTGCTCCACCGTTGAAACGCGGATATACCCCACCCGCTGCCCACGCGAACCAGAACCACTAGCCGTCGACACCACAATCACCACTTTCTGTATAGATACGGCCTAGACCCCACTATACAAGTGTAAAATAATGCCCAAATCTACCTTATTTTACATGTAACTTACTGCCATAGGCGCACGTAACAATAGGGTGTACCCCAGGTGCCCCTACCAGCGCCCGCAGTTGAAGGCTTCACCTACCAAATGGTAAAGTTAGCTATATGCGAACCAGTCAGCGCTCCGAGATCCTGGAAGCTGCCCTCCGCGTCATGAACGCAGCGGAGGGTGGCGACATTACCCTTGACGCAGTGGCCCACGAGGCCGGGCTCACCAAACCGGGATTGCTATATCACTTCCGCAACCGCGACGTACTGCTCGCCGCGATCGTCGACCACGCTGCGGCCAACGTCGAGAACGACATGACTGCCACCCTTGGCAAGCCCCTCGAGAACGCCAACGCCACCGAGCGGCTCCTGAGCTACGTTCACGTCGCCGCCCACGGGGTCGCCAAGCGCGCCGAGTTCATCATCTGGGGCCAAGCGACGTATCGGCCCGAACTCACCGAACCGTGGACTACGCGGATGGGCCGCTGGCTCGAACTCCCGGACGATCTCGACGCCGCCACCCGAGCCAGGCTGACCACCGCCCGACTCGCCGCCGACGGACTCTGGGGCGCCCAGGCCACAGGTGTGTCCACCCTCCACGGCGCGGATCTCGAAGCCGTCGTCTCCAGCATTCGCTCCCTGATCGAAGGAACAACCCCATGAAGCAGTGGTTCCTGCTCGCTGGCGCCATCACTACCGAAGTGGCGGCGACGCTGTCTCTCAAGGCGGCGCTCAATCACCCATCCTGGTACATCGTGGTTGCTGCCGGATACATCGGCACTTTCGTCTTCCTCACCTTCTGCCTGCGCGAAGGAATGCAGATCGGCGTCGCCTATGGCATCTGGGGAGCCAGCGGGGTCGTGCTCGCCGCCGTGCTATCCGCCGCGATTTTCGGTGAACCTCTGACCGCTGTGATGGGTCTTGGAATGGTTGCGATCATCAGCGGTGTCCTCACCGTCGAACTCGGCTCCCAGAAAGCTCAGCAAACCGCAGCCCAGGAAGCAGGAGTCAACTCATGAGATGGATCTTCCTCGCAGGCGCCATCTTGTCCGAAGTCGTCGCGACCATGTCGCTACGAGCCTCCGACGGTGGCCGGGTGAAGAAATGGTTCATCGGCGTCATCGCGGGGTATCTCGTGGCGTTCGTCGCCTTAAGTCTCGCCTTGGCCGACGGCATGGCCCTTGGCGTCGCCTACGGCATCTGGGCAGCATCCGGCGTAGCTCTCACCGCGATCCTCGCCCGGGTCATCTTCCACGAACCCCTCACCCGAACCATGGCCCTCGGCATCCTCCTCATCGCCGTCGGAGTTCTCACCGTTGAACTCGGCGCCAACTTGGCGAACTGACGCATTTCCGCAGGTAAACCAGGCAGATTGGTGTGCTGCACCACGAGGCGCACAGACAAAGGCTCCCCAATGAGCGCCTGTGGGCCTAGCGTTGTGGATGTGATCACCTGTGTCGTCCACTACACCATCGACCCCGACCAGATCGCAGCCTTTGAACAGTTCGCCCGCGCTTGGATGCGGCATGTCGACGAACACGGCGGCACCCACCACGGGTACTACCTACCCGCGGAAGGTGTGAGTGACCGTGCGGAATCCCTGTTCAGCTTCCCCAGCCTGGCTGCCTACGAGCAGTACCGCACCTTGTTCGGCACCCACTCGGACTTCATCGCCGCTGACCGGATTCGAGACGAGTCCGAGTGCGTCCTGCGGTACGAGCGCACCTTCATGCGGCCGCTCCTACCCCAGGGACACTGAAAGGGACTCCGGCAGCACGCTCGGCACAACCCACAACGCCGCAGGTCAGCGCGTACAGATGGGTGTACTCTATCGGACTTTTATACTATGGTTCGGGGTCTTCCTCCTTAGTGAAAGTCGCACCTAAATCTTGTAAGCGTTGTTTCTGTTGTGGAGTCAACGCCAAGTTATCCTCTGGAAGAATGGTCTCGTGCAAAGTTGCAGTTTCAAGAATTGAAAGGTCTGTAGGAGTTCCCGATAGGTCCGCGTTGCTTAGATCCGCACCACGCAAATCGGCACCCCCTAATTGTGCTAGTTCAAGGATTGCACCTTGTAGATTCGCGTTTCTTAGATTCGCGCCGTCAAACTTCGCCTCTATTAAAACTGCGTTGCTTAAGTCTGCCCCTTCGAGGTTTGCTCCACTAAAGTTTGCACAATTAAGCCAAAGACCACTCAAATTTTGTTCCTTTAGGTCAAAGTCTTTAAAAGGCAGTTCAGGAATGGAAGGGTCTGGTTTATCTGTGGAAGATTTCGTAGTGGGCGTACCAGGGGTAAATATGGTCCCGTCAGCTGTTAGACAATGGGGTGATAGGTTAGCTGACGTCGCAACTTGAGCCCGATCTCGAACGTATCGCAGATTTTCGAGTCGCTCTGCTGTGTCTGCCTGATTGTTAGAGTCCCAAATCTGCGTCACCATAAAAATGGATCCCACCACTGTGGAGGCAATGAATGGTATTCCAATGTCGCGGAGCCATTCGGAGCGGGCAGGCGAAGCAGAACTTGTGCTTTGGGTGACTTCTTTTTCCTGTTCGGTATGGCTCTCTATAGAGGGGTTCCTATCTGGTGCATCTTGTTCTTTCGGAGAAGCGTCTTTTGGTGTGTTTTCTTCGTTAGGTGTATTTTTGCCATAACCCATTCATAAAGAATATGTATAATGTCGGGGTTTAGCACGCGTTGTCGTTGGTCGGAGGTTAAGGGGGGTAAAGGAATGGCTGACATTATTCATGAAGCCCAGGACACGCACCTGTGCGCGTTGTTTATTGGGGCGCACGGGGATACTGGAGACTACAAGTACGCACTAGACGCCGCCAACAGTGCCGCCAAGCACCTACAGGTAATACAAGCGGAGTTGCCTGCCACTTCCCCACTGGCCCGCGACGCCGGCACACTCGCCAAGTTCGTACGCGCAGCACAGAGGAATCTGTCCCAACAACGGCCCGCAGATAACCCAGACGAACTTCTAGACTTAGCCACCAGCCTCAAAGAACGACTGGAAGCTACACACTAAAGGAAACTCCCCTAGTGCTTCTCGTCGTTGGAAGCACTAGGGGAGAAGCCACCTGCGGGGGTGAACTGGCCCCCGAAAGTTGGACTGGTTTAACTCTAGGTGGTTAGGACTTCAAGGGTCTGATTTCGATATTGCATCGGGGTCAGGCCCTTGAGTCGTTGTTGGATGCGTTCGGTGTTGTACCACTGGATGTAGTCGTCGATCGCCTGGTTGAACTCTGCGACGGTGTCGAAGACTTCTCCGTGGTACATCTCGGTTTTCAAGTGGCCGAAGAAGTTCTCCATGACCGCGTTGTCGTAGCAGTTAGCTTTACGCGACATCGACTGAACACCGCCGTTGTCATGAATGAGGTTGCGCCAGGACGAATGCTGGTACTGGAAACCTTGATCGGTGTGCATCATCCACCCAGTCTCAGGCGCACACATTTTAATCGTCTGAGTTAAAGCATCGGCGGTAAAGGCTGTCGACGGTGATGTAGCCACGGTGTGGGCAACGATTGAACGGTCGAACAGATCCATCACCGGTGACAGGTAGACTTTGCGGCCTGCGATCCTGAGCTCGGTGACGTCGCTGACAAAGACGGCGTTTGGCTTATCTGGGGTGAACTTGCGGTCAAGTGTGTTCTCGGCAATGTGGCTGATCGTCCCGTTATAAGAAACATATGGCCTGCGCTGGCGGACCTTGGCTCGACGCCCCAACTCGCACATGAGTTTGTAGACGAGCTTGTGGTTGACCACCCACCCCTGGTTGCGCAGGTCAAGTAGCACTCGCCTGTAGCCGTAGCGATGCTTGTTACGTTCGAAGCTTTCCCGGATCGGGTCTTTGAGCGCAGCGTGCTTGTCCGGCTCGCTGAGTCGTTTCTGGTGGTAGAAGAACGTCGCTCTCGGCATGCCTGCCGCATCCCAAAGGTATTGCAGCCGATGCTGTGACTTGAGGATGACAATCGCCTGGACTTTCAGGCGTGTCCCTGATTTCTCAAGTCCCGCAATTTTTTTAAGTAAGCGTTTTCCGCTTCCAACCGCGCGATCTGGCGACGCAGCTTGTCCTCCTCCGTGAGCAGCTTCGGCGCGGCCAAACCTTTAGGCCTGCCTTTCGGCTTCGGTTTTAACGCGTCATCGCCACCTTTACGCCATTTCCACGACCACTGGCTGACTAGCTGCTCTGATGACAGGCCAAATTCACGCGCGAGATCCATCGCTGTCTCACCAGCAAGGTGGCGTTGGACAACTTCCTTCTTGATTTCGAACGAATACTGCTGCTTAGTCGGTTTCTCCACGAGACATAGCCTGCCATGCAGCGTAAACCGACGATAGAGCATACGGACGGCGTATTTGGAGACATCAAGAGCAGTGGCAGCAGCCTTAAAGCCCATGCCTTGCTCAAAAAGTTCAACCAACTGCTCGCGCTGATGCTCACTCAGCGAACTTCGAGCTCTCAATGAAAACTACCCCCCACTAGTCGGTAACTGATTTTCTCAGTCCAACTAATGGGGAGCAGTTCACCCTCGACCGCCCCTCGATCCTCGTCGCCGCGGACCTCGCCCCCGCGGAAACCGCCACCCTGGACCCGGCCCGGGTCCTCGGCATCGTCACCGAGGCCGGCGGCGCGACCTCCCACACCGCGATCCTCGCCGCCCAGCTGGGCATCCCTGCCGTGGTGCAGGCCAAAGGTATCCTCGGGGTCGCACCCGGGAGCTTTGTAGCTATCGACGGCACCTCAGGCGACGTCATCATCACCCCCAGCGACACTGACACCGCCGCCCTGGCCGAGCGGTCGCGCCGCCGCGCGGCTGCTTTGGCGGGCTCCACGGGCTCGGCGGAGCACAACCACAGGGTGACGCTGCTGGCCAACATCGGCACCGTCGCAGACGCCGCCGCAGCGTCCGGCCTGGACCTGGAGGGCTGCGGCCTGCTCCGCACCGAGTTCCTCTTCGTGGACCGGGAGAGCGCGCCGACCGTGACGGAGCAGGCGGAGATGTATGCGGGCGTGCTCAGGCGTTCGGGCGCCGCCGCGTGGTGGTGCGCACCCTGGACGCCGGCGCCGACAAGCCGCTGCGCTTCGCCGACCTCGGCGCGGAGCCCAACCCCGCCCTTGGCCGCCGCGGGCTGCGCCTCTCCATGGCGCGCGAGGCGGTCGACGGCTGCGACCTGCGGGTCATGGCCCCTATGGTGGCCACGCAGGAGGAGGCCGAGTGGTTTGTGCGCCGCGCCCGCTCCTTCGGCCTGCCCCAGGTCGGCGTGATGGTGGAGACCCCGGCCGCTGCCTTGACCACCGAACAGCTCCTGGGTGCGGCGGACTTCGCCTCCATCGGCACGAACGACCTGTCCCAGTACACGATGGCCGCCGACCGCATGCAGGGCGAGCTCGCCCCGCTGCTGTCCGTGTGGCAACCCGCCGTGCTCGCTATGATCCGCGCCGCCGCCGAGGGTGGCTGGGCCGCCGGCAAGCCAGTCGGGGTGTGCGGGGAGGCGGGCGGGGACCCGCTTGCAGCTCTGGTGTTGGTGGGGCTCGGGGTGGCGTCGCTAAGCATGGCCCCCTCCAAAATCGGGCCGGTGCGGGCCGCGCTCCGCGGGCACGACCTGGATACGTGCCGCGAGATGGCGCGCCGGGCCCTCGCCGCGCCCACGGCGGCGCAGGCCCGCGACGCAGCGCACGACCTACTCTGATATCCGAGGGCAATTGCTGTAAGAATAATCACCCTCTCGCGGTGCCTGTGGCGCATGGTGGCGGGTTTACACTTATTCCTGTACCGACCACTCGCCTGGGACATTCGCCCCGGGCACCTAGCCAGGGAAGGACTAACACCGTGACCACGGCAGCTCCCCAACAACAGGCCCCTGAGAAGAAGAAGAAGTTCGAGTTCCCGTCGGCCTTCACCATTCTCTTTTTCCTCACCGTCATCGCGGTGCTCTGTACCTGGTGGGTGTCAGCCGGCTCCTACTCCAAGGTGGAGTACAACGAGGGCGCCAGCGACCTCGTCGTCACCGCGCCGAGCGGCGAAACCAGCGACATGCCCGCCACCCAGGAAACCCTGGACCAGCTGGGCGTGCCGATCAACATCGACAGCTTCACCGGCGGGGACATCACCAAACCCGTCTCCATCCCTGGCACCTACGAGCACGTTGACCCGCACCACGCCGGCTTTATGGACATCCCGCTCAGCATGGTGCACGGCACCATCGAGGGCGTGGACATCATCGTGTTCATCCTGGTGCTCGGCGGCCTCATCGGCGTAGTGCGCGCAACCGGGGCGTTCGAATCCGGCTTGTTCGCGCTGACCAAGAAGACGAAGGGCCGCGAGTTCATTCTCGTCGCCGCGGTGTCGATCCTCATGGTGATGGGCGGCTCCTTCTGCGGCCTCGAGGAGGAGGCGGTGGCGTTTTACCCCATCCTCGCCCCCATCTTCATCTCGCTCGGCTTCGACGCGATCGTTGTGGTTGGCTCGGTGTTCCTCGCCGGCTCCATCGGCTCGGCATTCTCCACCATCAACCCGTTCTCGGTCATCATCGCCTCCAACTCCGCGGGCATTAAGTTCACCGAGGGTATCGGCTGGCGTGCCGCCGGCGCGGTGGTGGGCGCGATCGTGGTGATTACCTACCTGTACTGGTACGCCAAGAAGATTAAGAAGGACCCCTCGGCCTCCATCGCCTACGAGGACCGCGAGAAGTTCAACGCGCAGTGGCAGCTCGACACCGCGGAGGAGGACATCCGGTCGTTCGACCTGAAGCAGAAGGTCATCCTGATCCTCTTCGCCGCGGCCTTCCCCATCATGGTGTGGGGCGTGATGAGCCAGGGCTGGTGGTTCCCCACCATGGCAGCGTCCTTCCTCATCATCACGATCATCATCATGATCCTGTCGCTGTTTGGCAAGCACAAGCTCAGCGAGGGCGAGGTAGTTGAGGCCTTCTCGCAGGGCGCTTCCGAGATGGTGGGCGTGGCCCTGATCATCGGCCTCGCCCGCGGCATCAACTTGGTCCTCAACGAGGGCATGATCTCCGACACCATGCTCGACGCCGCCACCCGCCTCGTCTCCGGCATGCACGGCCCCGTGTTCATCCTGATGCTGATGGTGGTGTTCTTCTTCCTCGGCTTCGTGGTGCCCTCGTCCTCCGGCCTCGCCGTGCTGGCGATGCCGATCATAGCCCCGCTCGCGGACTCCGTGGGCATCCCCCGCTTCATCGCCGTGTCCGCCTACAACTGGGGCCAGTACGCGATGCTCTTCATCGCCCCGACCGGCCTGGTTATGGCCACGCTGCAGATGCTGCATATCAAGTACTCCCACTGGTTGAAGTTCGTCTGGCCGATGGTGGTGTTCATGTTCGTCTTCGGCGGCGCGATGCTTGTCGCGCAGGTGCTCATCTACAGCTAGGGCCGGCGCCCTCCCCCCGCCCTCGGCGGGGCAAGGAGTGGTTCACGGAGACGTACCGGCTACCGTCGCCGTAGATGAAGTGGAGGTGCGACGCCTCCCGAACGATGCGCAGGTAGCCGTCCGTCACCAGTGAATGGCACGCGGAACACAGGGGCAGCAGATTCTCCAGATCTGTGTGGCCCCGTTTTCCCATTCCTTAACGTGGTGGACCTCGATGAAGCGCGTGTGCGTGCACCCCGGCGCTCGGCACGCCGATGTTGTTGGGCAAGTAGGCGTGGCCAGGGTGGTTTTCGGGGTGGTGCGGGCGATGTGAACGATGCCCGTCAGCGCCTGCACCAGCTCCCGGCCGATCGGCAGACCGTACCCGGATACCGTCTGCCGCGGAGCGCACGCCGCCTCCGCCGCCCAGTAGCTCGTCGACGCCGTTGTACGCGATCTCCCCGATCTTTAACGCCGCCGGTAGTACCCGGGTTGCTTCTCGACGTCCTCCCCGCCGGTCTCGCCGTACGCGGTCAGCGCAATCTCGAGCTCGTGGTAGCCCAGCTCCCGCTCGTTGGCATTATAAAAATGCTTCCCACAGGCTTTCTATCAGCGGAAACGGCGCCTATAACGTGCGTGTTTTTGCCCATTACGTTGTTGGCAGTTCCGCTTGAAGGAACTCAGGATTCGTACTCCTAGCCCCATGCTGGGGCAGGCTATGTTTATCTGCGTTCCTTCTGCCTTGGGGCAGTGGAACTAGTCGCTGGCTTCGGTATGGCTTGTTTTCGTCCCTGTCTGAAAATGATCCGGGGGGTGATGCCGCCGAAGGCAGTGACATACTCCAGACTGCTAATAGGAACCTGACCCGCACAGAATGTGCGAGGTCTCAAAGTAATGTGGATGCCAGCGTGAAGTATGTCCGACCACCAGCGATGAAATAAGTCCCATACTCATTCAATTCGCTAGGAGGTCTAGCATGACCTACGACTATGTCATCGGCATGGACGTCGGCAAATACTTTCACCACGCTTGCGTCTTAGACATCGACGGCACCCAGGTGCTATCTAAGCGCATCAACCAAAACGAAAAATCCTTGCGCACGCTGTTTTCAACGTTCAGCGCACACGACCACAGGATCCTTGTCGTCGTGGACCAGCCAAATAACATTGGTCGACTAACTGTCGCGGTTGCCCAGGATATCGGAATCGACGTGCGCTACCTTCCCGGTTTGGCTATGCGTCAACTCTCACGCATCCACGCTGGCAATGCCAAAACTGATATCCGGGACGCCTATATCATTGCCCACGCTGCAAAGAACCTTCCGGAGTCCCTCCGCAGCGTCGACCGTGTCGAAGAAGCTTTCCTCCAATTGAAGGTCCTCAACGGTATCGACGAAGACTTAGCGCGGTCCTACACCAGGCTTATCAATCAGATTCGAAGTGCACTAGTAGGCTGCTACCCGCAATTCGAACAGGCCCTTCGCGGTCAGATAATCCACCGCAAGTGGGTTCTGCACCTACTTGCACGCTACGGCGGACCGACCAAGATAAAACGCCTCGGAAAAGCCAAGGCAGCTGCCTTTGCTCGACGATATAAGGCACGCAATCCCGAACCTGTCCTCGATGCCATATTCGCTGCTATCTCTGAGCAAACAGTCACCATTGCAGGTGCACACTATGCCGAAATGGGCATAGCAATGTCGGCGAAAGACGCACTCTAAAAACTCGAACATCGCAAACAAATCGAGCAGGAAGTCATCGAGCTCATCAACGACATCCCCACACCCAATTCCGGCTATCGATGCCGGGAATCGGGCCAAAGACGGCTGCCCAAATTCTCATGACCGCGGGCGATATGTCCGACTTTCCGTCAGCTGGGCACCTAGCCTCCTACGCTGGCTTATCGCCCCGAACGAATCAGTCCGGAACCTCAATCATGTCGAACTCACTGAACCGAGCCGGCAATAAAAAACTAAAGAACGCCCTATGGCAATCATCTTTTGCATCCATCAGATTCCACGAGCGTTCCCGGCAATTCTATGAACGAAAGCGCCGTGATGGCAAGAGACACAACGCAGCAGTAGTAGCACTAGCCCGCAGACGACTCAACGTCCTCTACGCCATGATGCGCAACCACCAGTGCTACCGCGATCCCGCCTTACAACAGGAAGGAATCGCAGCCTAAACACCAAGAACGAAACAGCCGACTGGGAAAACCCAGTCGGCTAGCAGGCATGCCCGAAAACCACACAACCAAACAACCCCGCAGAGAGAATCCGCCCCCGATTTCTCCACCCTCGAGGTTGACAACCTATATAGGAACACCCCCTCCGCGCCTCAAACCTCCGCATTGCGGACAAGTTGGTGCGCGCCAACTATTTGGCCACGAAAAACGGGGCGCGGAACCTTTCCAAGTTCCGCGCCCCGCGATTGGGCGGCGGGCTTAGCTCTTGATGGAGGTGCCCACGGTGCCGTTCAGGGCCTCGCCGGCGTTCTCCAGCGAGGTGATGATGGCGGTCCGCCCGGCGCCGCCCTCGACGTAGGAGACGCACGCCTCCACCTTGGGCAGCATGGAGCCGGGGGCGAACTGGCCGTCCGCCATGTGCTGCTTGGCCTCGTCGACGGTGATCTCGGTCAGGTCGCGCTGCTCGGACGTGTTGAAGTTGACTGCCACGTTCGCCACGGCCGTGAGGATGATCAGGTGGCTCGCGCCAACTTGGTCAGCCATGATCGCGGCGGAGCGGTCCTTGTCAATCACGGCGGGCACGCCCTCGAAGCCGCCGCCGTCGCGGCGGACAACGGGGATGCCGCCGCCGCCGGTGGAGATAACCACTGCGCCTGCGTTGACGAGCGAGGTGATGGCCTCGCCCTCGACGATCTCCGTCGGCTGCGGCGATGCCACAACCCAGCGCCAGCCGCGGCCGGAGTCCTCCACGTACGTCTCGCCGGTCTCCTCCATGAGGCGCTTCGCGTCCTCCTCGGAGTAGAAGGAGCCGACGGGTTTGTTCGGGTTGTTGAAGGCCGGGTCATCGGCCTGAACTAGTGTCTGGGTGATCAGCGACGCCACGGGCTTGGCAATGTCCCGCTTGTGGAGCTCGTTTTCCAGCGCCTGCTGCAGGTGGTAGCCGATGTAGCCCTGGCTCATGGCGGAGCACTCGGGGAACGGGATCTCCGGCGTGCCGCCGACCTTCTCGGCCGAATTGTCGGTGGCAACCTTGATCATGCCCACCTGGGGGCCGTTGCCGTGGGTGATGATCACCTCGTGGCCGCCTTCGATGAGGTCGACCAGCGCGGTGGCGGTGCCCTGGATCAGCTCGAGCTGCTCCTGGGGCGAGTTGCCCAAGGCGTTCCCGCCGAGGGCGACAACCAAACGGTGTCCCATGTCGATTCTGATTCTCCTAGCTGAGGGTGGCGTACATGACGGACTTGATGGTGTGCATGCGGTTCTCGGCCTCGTCGAAAACCTTGGACTGCGCGGACTCGAAGACCTCGTCGGAGACCTCCATCTCGGACACGCCGAACTTCTCGGCGATGTCGGCGCCGATGGTGGTCTTCGTGTCGTGGAAGGAGGGCAGGCAGTGCATGAAGATGGCGTCGTCGGCGGCCTTGGCCATGACGTCCTTGGTCACGCGGTAGGGCTCGAGGAGCTTGATGCGGGACTCCCAGATGTCGTCGGGCTCGCCCATGGACACCCAGATGTCGGTGTAGATCACGTGCGCGCCGGTGGCGGCCGCGTCCACGTCCTCGGTCAGGGTAACGGAGCCGCCGTTCTCAGCGGCAATCTCCTTGCACTGCTCCACCAGCTCGGCCTTGGGCATCTGCTCCTGCGGGCCGCAGGCGACGAAGTCCAGGCCCAGCTTGGCGCAGACGACCATGAGCGAGTTGGCCACGTTGTTCTGGGCGTCGCCCATGAACACGAACTTGAGGCCCTTGAGGCCCTGCGGGAAGTTCTCCTCCACCGTGAGCATGTCCGCGATCATCTGGGTGGGGTGGAACTCCGTGGTCAGGCCGTTCCACACCGGCACGCCGGCGTTGGCGGCCAGGTCCTCGACGATCTCCTGGGCGAAGCCGCGGTACTCGATGCCGTCGTACATCCGGCCGAGCACGCGGGCGGTGTCCTCGATGGATTCCTTCTTGCCCATCTGCGAGGAGCCCGGGTCCAGGTAGGTCACGCCCATGCCCAGGTCCATGCCGGCGACCTCGAAGGCGCAGCGGGTGCGGGTGGAGGTCTTCTCAAAGAGCAGGACGATGTTCTTGCCCTCAAGGTAGTGGTGCGGGGTGCCGGTGAGCTTCAGATTCTTGAACTCTTTGGAGAGCTTGATCAGGTAGCGGATTTCATCGGGGGTGAAGTCTAGTAGCTTGGTGAAGTTGCGGCCGCTAAGGCTGACAGGCATTGGAAACTCCTTTTCGCGTTGGGTAGAGGACAGTGGGAATTCCGTCCACTGTCGATGGTAACGCCGGGGCGGCTGCTTGTTCTATGCCCAACGCGTATGAGAATTATCACTGTTTGCTTATCGACGATCCCCAGCGAACGTCACCTCGCCCCGCAACACCGTCGCGGCGACGCGGGTGCTAAAGGTGTGGCCGCGGTACGGCGTGTTGCTGGACTTGGAGGCGAAGCCGGCCTCGTCCACCGCCCACGTGTCGTCCTCGTTGACCAGGGTCAGGTTGGCCGGCTCGCCCTCGGCGATGGGCCGGCCCTGGTCGGCGAGGCGGGTGATCTCGGCGGGACGCTCGGACATGACCTTGGCCACCCAGCGCCAGTCGGCGAGGCCGCCCTTGACAAAGATCTCGGCGATGATGGCCAGGGAGGTCTCCAGGCCCAGCATGCCGGGGCGGGCGAGCTCGAACTCGCATGCCTTGTCCTCGGGGGTGTGGGGTGCGTGGTCGGTGGCGACGACGTCCACGGTGCCGTCGAGAAGCGCCCTGCGCAACGCCTCCACATCGGTCTCCTCGCGCAGCGGCGGGTTGACGCGGTAGGTGCCGTCGTAGGTGTCCAGCAGGTCGTCGGAGAGCAGGAGGTGGTGCGGGGTCACCTCGGCGGTGATGTCCGCGCCCTGCTGCTTGCCCCATGCGATCAGCTCGACGGAGCCGGCGGTGGAGGCGTGGCAGAAGTGGACGCGGCCGTGGTAGTCGCGGGCAAGCAGGATGTCGCGGGCCACGATGGACTCCTCGGCGACGCGTGGCCAGCCGCCCAGGCCGAGGCGGCCAGCGTTCTCGCCCTCGTGGGCGCTGGCCCCCTCGGTCAGGCGCGGCTCCTCGCAGTGCTGGGCCAGCAACACGTCGGTACCGCGGGCGTACTCGATGGCGCGGCGCATGACGCGCGGGTTGTCAACGCACTTGCCGTCGTCGGAGAACATGCGCACCTTGGCGTCGGAGCGGGCCATGAGGCCGAACTCGGTGAGCGTCTCGCCCTCTAGGCCCTTGGTAACGGCGCCCACCGGGTGCACGTCGCACAGGCCCACCTGCTGGCCCTTGTGCCAGATGGCCTCGGAGATCACCGGGGAGTCGTTCACCGGGGTGGTGTTCGCCATGGCGAACACGGCAGTGAACCCGCCGCGCGCGGCGGCGCGGGAGCCGGTCTCGATGGTCTCGGCGTCTTCGCCGCCGGGCTCGCGCAGGTGCACGTGCATGTCCACCAGGCCCGGCAGGAGCACGGCGCCCTTGCCGTCGAGCGTGGAATCCGCCTGGGCGTCCGCGCCCGCGTTGACGGAGGCGATCACGCCGTTTTCCACCAGCACGTTAACCGGCTCGCCCTCGCCGTAGGGGCGGACGTTGGTGATGAGCAGGGAAGTCATAAAAGTCGTCCTTTCGCGGCCCGGTTAGGCCAGATCCTCGTTGGCAAGAAGGGTGTAGAGCACGGCCATGCGGGCGTGCACGCCGGTGGTCACCTGCTGCAGCACGGTGGACTTGTCCTGGTCCGGCACCACGTAGTCCATCTCCATGCCGCGCAGCATCGGGCCGGGGTGCATGACAATCGCGCCGGGCTTCATCGCGGCGGAGCGCTCCTCGTTCATGCCGAAGAGCGCGGAGTACTCGTGGTTGGACGGGAAGAAGCCGCCCAGCATGCGCTCGGCCTGCACGCGCAGCATCATCACCACGTCCGCGTCGGGCAGTTCCGCGTCGAAGTCGGCGGAGGTGCGCACCGGCCAGTTCTCCACGCCCACCGGCAACAGGGTCGGCGGCGCCACGAGCACCACCTCCGCGCCGAGGGTGGACAACAGGTCCACGTTGGAGCGCACCACGCGCGAGTGCAGGCAGTCGCCGCAGATGACAACCTTCTTGCCGGCCACGTCCCCGATGCGCGAGCGCATGGTCACCGCGTCCAGCAGGGCCTGGGTGGGGTGCTGGTGGCGGCCGTCGCCGGCGTTGATCACGCTCGGGCCCTTGCCGCCCGGGGCGACAACCTCGGCCAGGTGCTGGGGCGCGCCGGAGAGCGGGTGGCGGATGATGATCGCGTCGGCGCCCAGCGCCTTCAGCGTCAGGCCCGTGTCCCGCAGGGACTCGCCCTTCTTTACCGAGGAGGTGGAGGCGGCGATGTTCATCATGTTGGCCGACAGTGCCTTGCCCGCGGCCTCGAAGGAGGAGCGGGTGCGCGTGGAGTTCTCGTAGAAGAGGTTGAACACCATGCGGCCGCGCAGCGTGGGCAGCTGGGGCACAGAGCGGCCCTCGAGCGACTCGCGGAAGCGGTCGGCGGTGTCCATCAGGGCGACGATCTCGTCCTTGGACAGGTCAGAAATGCTCAGGAGGTGCTTCACGCTTCTTACGCTTCCTTTCGAGTGAGGATGACCGAGTCGCTGCCGTCAATCTCTTCCAGCAGCACAGCGACCTTTTCTTCGGTGGAGGTGGGCAGGTTCTTGCCCACGTAGTCCGCCCGAATTGGCAGCTCGCGGTGGCCGCGGTCCATCAGGACCGCCAGCTGGATGCGCGCGGGGCGGCCCAGGTCGCGCAGGCTGTCGAGCGCGGCGCGGATGGTGCGGCCGGAGTACAGCACGTCGTCCACCAGCACAACGGTGGCGCCGTCGATCCCCTCGTCGGGGATGGAGGTGGGCTGCAGCGCGCGGTGCGGGCGTCCGCGCAGGTCATCACGGTAAAGTGTGGTGTCAAGAGAGCCGGAGGGGATCGTCTTTCCCCCGTACTGCTCGATCTTGGTGGCGAGGCGCTTCGCCAAGGGAACGCCGCCGGAGGGGATTCCCAGAAGGACAACGCGGTCAGCGTCCGCGGTCTTTTCAATGATCTGGTGCGAAATGCGGTCGAGCGTGCGGTTGATATCCGCAGCGTCCATGAGTTCTCTCATTATTCTGCTCCTTCTCCGCGTCAGTGCGCGGTCCTTAAAGGATCTGTTGTGGCACCCTTTCGGGCTGAGGGAAACGGTAGCACAATGAACTGGCCCCCGAAAGTTGGACTGGTTTAACTCTAGGTGGTTAGGACTTCAAGGGTCTGATTTCGATATTGCATCGGGGTCAGGCCCTTGAGTCGTTGTTGGATGCGTTCGGTGTTGTACCACTGGATGTAGTCGTCGATCGCCTGGTTGAACTCTGCGACGGTGTCGAAGACTTCTCCGTGGTACATCTCGGTTTTCAAGTGGCCGAAGAAGTTCTCCATGACCGCGTTGTCGTAGCAGTTAGCTTTACGCGACATCGACTGAACACCGCCGTTGTCATGAATGAGGTTGCGCCAGGACGAATGCTGGTACTGGAAACCTTGATCGGTGTGCATCATCCACCCAGTCTCAGGCGCACACATTTTAATCGTCTGAGTTAAAGCATCGGCGGTAAAGGCTGTCGACGGTGATGTAGCCACGGTGTGGGCAACGATTGAACGGTCGAACAGATCCATCACCGGTGACAGGTAGACTTTGCGGCCTGCGATCCTGAGCTCGGTGACGTCGCTGACAAAGACGGCGTTTGGCTTATCTGGGGTGAACTTGCGGTCAAGTGTGTTCTCGGCAATGTGGCTGATCGTCCCGTTATAAGAAACATATGGCCTGCGCTGGCGGACCTTGGCTCGAAGCCCCAACTCGCACATGAGTTTGTAGACGAGCTTGTGGTTGACCACCCACCCCTGGTTGCGCAGGTCAAGTAGCACTCGCCTGTAGCCGTAGCGATGCTTGTTACGTTCGAAGCTTTCCCGGATCGGGTCTTTGAGCGCAGCGTGCTTGTCCGGCTCGCTGAGTCGTTTCTGGTGGTAGAAGAACGTCGATCTCGGCATGCCTGCCGCATCCAAAAGGTATTGCAGACGATGCTGTGACTTGAGGATGACAATCGCCTGGACTTTCAGGCGTGTCCCTGATTTCTCAAGTCCCGCAATTTTTTTAAGTAAGCGTTTTCCGCTTCCAACCGCGCGATCTGGCGACGCAGCTTGTCCTCCTCCGTGAGCAGCTTCGGCGCGGCCAAACCTTTAGGCCTGCCTTTCGGCTTCGGTTTTAACGCGTCATCGCCACCTTTACGCCATTTCCACGACCACTGGCTGACTAGCTGCTCTGATGACAGGCCAAATTCACGCGCGAGATCCATCGCTGTCTCACCAGCAAGGTGGCGTTGGACAACTTCCTTCTTGATTTCGAACGAATACTGCTGCTTAGTCGGTTTCTCCACGAGACATAGCCTGCCATGCAGCGTAAACCGACGATAGAGCATACGGACGGCGTATTTGGAGACATCAAGAGCAGTGGCAGCAGCCTTAAAGCCCATGCCTTGCTCAAAAAGTTCAACCAACTGCTCGCGCTGATGCTCACTCAGCGAACTTCGAGCTCTCAATGAAAACTACCCCCCACTAGTCGGTAACTGATTTTCTCAGTCCAACTAATGGGGAGCAGTTCAGGGATTGTGGCTTTTTTATTTTCCTTCCGTCCGACTATGCGCCGGGGGAAGCGCGTTGCGGACACCCAAAACCATACCGCCTTACAGCGCGCCCGCAACCGGAGTAATAACTAGGTAAAAGAAAAGTATACCCAAAAAATACAACAGCCCCTAGTACAAGGCTAGAGTTCGTAACAACAGGTCCTCAGGTTAGGGGTGAGGAACCGTTGTCTATGTAGCCCGGCTCCTTTTCACAGACTATGTGTACGTCGGACGTATTTCTGTTAGTCACATGATCGCGCGCCTTAGTTCCGGGAACATGAGGCACCTGAGGACGCCCTATATCTCCAGGTCGGATGAGGCTCGCTCTGCCACCAAGGCAAGGTTTTCGCCCTGATAGAACCATGCGGTGGTGGCGGCAAAGTTCCCCCTAGGTACTCCTGCCCGTTTAAACAACTCGTTACTGAGCCTAGTTGCTGTCCATTCTTGTTCCGGTTCAACGCCCCACTTAAATGGCTTTTGTGAGTGCGAATTCCACGTGAATTTCTGCCGAGCAGGATCCTGGTTCAGCCATGCCTTTAAAGTGGACACACTTTCTTGATTGACCTGGCCAGAAGGATCAAAATCAAGTGAGGCTCCGTGAGGAATCAGATCATGGTCTAGAATCCTCGACACTGATCGACGGCGTCTTGTCTTCTGTTGTTCCTTCGCGGCGGTCACCCGGGGTGACTGGGCCCGAAGACGAAGCTGACTGATGTCTTCTACTGGGAATGCACGGTTGAAGCTGACAACTAGATTTGCAACAGTTTCTCCAGTAGGCACAGTGAAAAGATGATACTGGTGACACTCGATCGTCAGATCCGGGGCGACCTCATTGAGCCACTGCACGGTGGTCAAGACCTGAGCCGGAAACTCCGGAGCCACCAGCATGATTTTAGGGAGCGCGAAAGCCAACTCTTCATCAAATTCGTCATCGACCTCCAGGAAGCTTTCCAACTCCTCCTTCGCCTGGACTTCTGTCATCCGATCGGTGGGTTGGAACTGCTTGTTGTACCAGGCAGCATGCTCTTGGGCGAGGACGTCAAGGGTGAAACTCGATGCTAACGCAGCGTAAGTCAAGGCCTGGAGATGTACCGTTTTGTCCTTGACTCGCTTGAGCTCAATGACGACCAGCTCACCGGAATCTGACAACCCGACAATATCGGGGCGTTCCAAGGCCGAGCCTTCTTCGGAAGCCCAGCGGTTGAACTGGGTCGTGACGATCTTCATCTTCGGGTCGATTACCTCGGGGTGGTGAACGATCCACGCCTCAAGATCGGTGACCTCACCCAGGCCTTGTTCAATCATGCTCGTCTGTTCGCATACCATCGAGGATTTACCATCGACTTGCAAGAGTTTTACCATACTGCCAATCTAGAGGAGGGTTGTCGCCCATGCATATTGCCTCAGGGGTAGCGGTAATTCGACCATCCGCAGCTTAGGCTTGACCCTTCAGCCAGCTCCTGTCGATGACCCGGTGTGCATAGGAAATCATCGCCATGGCGTCGAGGAAATCTTGTTCCTTTTCTTCCGATCTCAGACGTGCACGATGGGCATGATCGTTACGAAGATGTCCGTAGATTCCGTTGAGTAGATGGATGAATCCGAAATGCTCCGCCTCATCTGCCGGGCTGGAGAAATCGTTTATGAATCGTGGCCCAGGGTTATTGCGTGTACCGAACACGTACTGAGTGAGCTTCTCTCCGTCAAGCGCGCATTCTGCGGGCCGGATACGTTCTATCAGTGACTTCGTCGCCTCGGTTACGGCATGGAACATCGACTGATTGATCAGTTCTTCTTCACAAAATCTCAGTGCCTCTGCATGAGTGCCACGCAAGACAAGCTTCTCTTTTAACCGCCTGGTCAGGGCGTCGGCGCCGATGACGCCTTCAAGTGCAGGGACAATGTGTCCCTCGTCGGTGACGCTGAACTTATAGGTGCGAAGGATTGTGTCGACGTCGGAGATGATCCGTTGACGCTTCTGGGGCTCCTTCAAAAACCGAGCTGGAGCTAGAGCCTCCGAGACAAAACGTGCCAGTGGCCCACTCGACTGAGCGAATTGTTGCTCGTTCATCAATGCGTGGTAGGCGATATCAGTCTTGGAGACAAAATCCTTGATCATCGTGATACCAGCCGCGGCGAAAGCGTTATGCATCTCCGTAGCTGAGATTCCCTCCCATCCGGCTACGAGTGCCTTGCAGAGCGCGCGGGTCAGAGTAGGGTTAGCAACGGGAAGGTTATTTGCAGAAGACATTCTTCAAATTTAGCCAGTGTGCCTGCAGTGGGTGTCCATGAAAAAGGATGACCCCATAGAATATTCGCTACAGTGAAAATTCATTCGTTCCTGTTTGTGCGTCGCTCACCACTTGTAGGACTCGCTGGGGTCATATCCCTGATTACGTAAGTACTCATCAAGCTGACCCTGTACATCTTTTCGCTCTTGAAGCTTCCGAGGCTAAATCCACTCATATCGGCGTCATCGGGAACGCGAAAGATCATGCCGATTCCAAATGCATGGACGCTAATATGTGCCATTCTAGGGCTCCTATCGCTTCTTAGAAGATCGATCATACAGGCGATATTGGCACACGGAGTGTTCAACGAGATGACCCACCACAGCTCCAAGAACCCTTCTTCACGTGTAAAGGTCGACCCTCAATGTGGTACCTCTGCACGTATCTACTAACACTATTCCTGAGTCTATTTGGGTGTAACCCAATTAAAAATTAACGATCTCGGACAGTTAAGATATTCTTTCCAGCGCTCGACATGCGAGGCTGCGAGAGTTGTGTCTAATTTTTCCCAAAACGCTACGGTTGAGCGGTGCCGCCCCCGAGGAACATGGACAGATTGGTTGCCAGCTCTCGCAGCACTGCCTCGTAGAAGCGCTTTACAGACAGCTACTGTAGCCAGGTGATCTTCACGCGGTGCGGGTCGAATTTCTTAGCGCCAGGCTTGCCAGGCAGGATGTGAATTTCCATTAGCAGCCGAGTCAGCCGTCGCTTATCCTCAACAGAGGCACTGCCCCACCATTTGGCAAAGTCCGGCACGTCGGCAAGTTCTACAGCAAGGGGGTCAGCAGCATGACTGGTCGTTAGTTCACGCATTTTTCCATCAAGACCTGCAATCTGAGCTTCAATTTTCTTTGACATTCGCACGAATGTTGGCATGTCAATCTCTTCATCGATAGCAGAATTTTCAATCTGCTCACGCTTGGCCAACAGCGCGTTTCGCCGTCCTGAAAGTTCTTGGAGTCGTTCGGTAAGGGTGTTGTTCTCTGGCGCCAAGGCCTTACGCAACGCATCCACGGCGTCAGGTTGCTCCATGCGTTTAAGAATGACAGCTTCGATAAGATCATCAACCTCAGCACCGATAGAGACATGGGTACCGCCCGGCTCAGAGCGCTTGCAGGTATAGAAACGACGAGGTTTACCATCCTTGTTCCGCCGGCTACGCGAATACATCGGTTCTCCGCAGGTGCAGGTCAGGACAGAAGCGAGGAAATAGCGCGGTGCGTTACCGCTATGTGAGAGCCGCCGCGACGGGTCGCGCAAGATTGCATCGAGCTTTTCACCTGTAACCTCGTCGATAATCGCAGACCAGTTGCCTTTACCAATGATTTTGCGATCTTTAACAAGACGTTTCCCCGTATCCGGGTCAGTCGGGTTGAACGTACTCAAGCCGCGCACGCGTGGGTTGAGTAAAATGTCTCGCAGCGTTGGCGCCGACATAGGCCTGCCTGAAGTCGCAGTAAGACTGCGTGCATGAAAGACCTCGCGCACGGTTTCGCGCAGAGTCTTTCCAGCAATGACCATCGCGGCGGCGTCGAGAATAGCCTTGGCCTCTTCGTTGATGATGGTCTCAGCGTCAGCCTCGTAGCCGAACATACGCCGCCCGCCTGTCTTAGGCCGCCCTGTCCGGGCCCGGTCTTCGTAGGCAGCTCGGACACGTGCAGCACGATCAATAGACTCCTGCTCAGCAATCAGACCAAGAATCACGATAGTGAGCCGCGATGCAGGGTCTGAAGGGTCAATGTTGTAGCCACGGTTCGCTTTGACGGTGACGTTGTGCTTCTCGCACAACTCAAAGAGCGCCAGTGTGTCTTTGGTGCGACGGGTCAGCCTGTCGAGTGCGTAGACGTAAACAACGTCAATCTCGCGGTTCTCGATGGCGTGAATAAGCTTGTTGTAATCAGGGCGAGGGTCGCCTGAGAAGGCGGAGATGTTGTTGTCCACGTAGGTGGCGACCACCTTAGCCTCGTCAGCCTCAGCGTGCTTAGTGGCGAGGTGAATTTGCCGCTTCACACCGGCTTCTTCCTGCTTATCCAACGAAATACGTGCGTAAATCGCCGCACGCTGTGATGTAGTCGTTGTCATACGTCCTATCGTACCCCAAACCCACATTCCTTATTGCCGCTGCCGGTAGCCCCAATGCACAAGCCATGCGGGCCCATGCCGCCGTGCGCAGATTCCTTAAGATCCACCGTGACGGGTTGGCCGACCGTATCGATGCCGATGGGCACCATGAGGCGCGCCGAGCCTTCTCGGCCATGCCACATGCCGCTGGCCGCTAGCTCCTCCACATCGCGATAGCCTAAAAGGCCCATGAGGTCACTTCCATGGCGGCCAGAGGTGCTATCGGGCCGGCGAAAGGAAGCCATGCTGCGCGCAAGCAATGTCGCAGCGGCCACGCTCATTCCATCGGGAGCCCCTAGTTCTTCCACCCCGGCTGCGGTGACTACCTGCAAGTGCTCCCCTGCCACCAGGCTTAGGCCTTCGTGCTCGGCACGTACCCCCAGCGCCGAAGACGGCGCCCCTGCGACCTCGATGATGGTGGTGTAGGAATCATCGTGGAAAAAATCCTCGGTTCCCGTTGTCAGCACGCCGTCGACAATGAGAATGCGAAAGCGTGCCTTCTCCGGCGTGCGAGCGTGGGGCAGCCACTTTAGCCATTCCCACTGCCCACCACGAGCTTCAATGCCGCAAGCTTCTGGGCCATGCGCCAATGCCATCTGGAGGACCATAGCGCGCACCATATCGCGGGCGGGATCCGCAGGCTCTTCACCTCGCGTCGACGCCGTACCGGAAACAGAAAGAAAGCGAAAAGCCTGCAATTGAATAACCACCGGCATATCGGGCACGGTACCCACCGCTTTGATGGTCTGGCGCATGCTCACTGCGCACACTGGGTCTAAGTCCTCGGTGGCTCCAGAATCCGGCACGTTGATGGGAGTGCACAGCGTGGTAGGCCCAGTTCCTACGCGTACCTCGAGGGCGTCTGAGTCATCGGGGCCGCGCTCCCACATGCGACGCGAGCCTATCAGCGCACTTAGCTCTTCCGGTGCGGGGTGGCGATAGTTCTCATGTGCGCGCTGCGCAGAAGCGTTGCATAGGGCCTTTTCCCGTAAGGCTTTGATGTGGCGCAGGTAGGTGCGTCGGGTTTCATCAGGATCCTGCCCGCTGTTATTGGGCCCAAACATCATGGCCATGCTCGCCAGCATCATCAGCGGAAACATCAAGGCCATCGGGCTTATCTGCCGGGAATCTCCCGCACCAAGCACCATAAGGGCGACCATGCCAAGCATCGCCGCAATCATCACCACCGGAAGAAGCAGCCGCACCAGCGGCACCGGTTGTGGGCGTACTGCCTCTGGGACCTCCTCGGCCTCAATGCTCCCGGCGGGCAGCGGCGGTGCAGCATCCCGCAATGGCATGGTCAACGGCTCAATTACACGGGTATCCCCGATCCCAAGCATGCTTAGGTAACCTCCCCCGAGCCACGCGCCAGCGCCCTTAGCCCCCTGCCAAGATTCCCCGCGCTGCGGTGGACACGTCGCCACTAGTAAGCCACAATATGTGGCATTGGGCAAGGGGGACGCCCACAATCCATTGACTTTCGGGGGAATAATGACTACTGCTACAGCGCACCACCTGCGCCTTACCATCCGCATTCACGCCGGTACATTCCACAAAGAGGCGGACGTGGCACTACCGTTGAGTTCCAGCGTGGGCGAGCTTTTGGCTGAAATCACGGACTTAGTGGATGCGCCCACGATTTCCGAGCCCTGGCGCGCCAGTACTGTTTCTGGCCGCGCTATCGATCTCACCGCCCCGCTGGCCGCCACTCCACTTACCGAAGGTGCCATCCTGGTTATTAGTCCGCGCGAGCGCCGCCCTGCGCCGGTGATTCGAGATGCAGCGGAATCGCTTGCCGCCGCGGCCGAGGAGGATACTACCGCTGCCCTTCCTGTTGTTTGGGCGTGGGCAGGGCTACTTGCCGCCTTCGCTTTGCTCTGGGTTAGCACCCTTCCCCTTGCGGCGTGGGCGGCGCTGGCCGCAGGAGCGCTTTTGCTCGCCCTGTGGATCCGTGCCCTGTCGCTGGTGCACCTTAGCTTGGTGGCCGGCATGGCGTGCGGCTGGGTGATAATTTCGCCCTCGCTGGATGAGGCGCCTTTTGCCGCATTTACCGCCTGTTTCACCCTGCTCATCGTGCTACTTGCCTGCCACGTCACCGGGTTAAGCACGGTTCGCACCAGCTCTGCGGCACTCACTGTCTCGGCTCTCATCTTCATCGCGGCATTGGGGTATCTGCTGCCTGGACCAAAGGCAGGACTACACGCCAGCCACGGTACGGCGGCCGCTGCCTGTGTCATCATCGCCGGCATTATTATGCTGGCCACTGCCCCTGCATTGAGCATTGCTACTGCTGGCCTCAAGGTTCCGCAGCTGCCCACGGCCGGCCAAGATCTTGCGGTATCCGATGCTAGCCAGCCGGATGTCGATAGCCGCGCGTGCCGCGCCAGCAGCGCCTACGAGGGAATGTGCTGCGGCCTGTCACTCTGTCTTATTCCGGCGCTCATCGCTCTCTCGTTTACAGGCAGTGGTCCGGCCCTATCACCGACCCATGGCGCGCCTGATTCTCTCACCGAGTACATTTCGGTGCTTTTTGGAACTGAGGGCTCCGGCGCGGGCTTCGTCCAAGCACTCTGTGTTACTTCCGCGGGTGCCGTAATTATGCACGCCTCCCGGCACGGTCGTGCGCTAGCCAGTTGGGCACTCATGGTTTTGGCAATTGCCGCGTGCCTGGCTACTTGTCTCTGTGCCACCCACGCGATAGTAGATTCCGGGCTCGCACATGCTTGGGCACCAGCCTTGATTTCCGGTCTCGTTCTCATCGCTATGATTAGTGCCCCGCTGTGGGCGTCCAAGGTGGCGGGGCTAGAGCCCACCACCATCGCTTGGTTTGAGCGCATCGAATCCCTAGCTATTGCCGCCAGCTTGCCACTCGCCGCCCACCTAACCGGCGTTTTCATGCTCATCAGGGGTATCGGATGATGCGCAGTCTACCTACTACATTGTGGATAAGCCCGGCGCTTCTTGCTTGCGTAGCTGTGGCAATACTTCCCGTTACCTTAGGTGCTGCGGCATTAGTAACCGCTCCCGATGCGACCGCACGTGAACCGGACCGCGAATGCGCAATCGCGCATTCCTCACCGCTTTCGCCCCAACCTAGCGAGGATCAGCTCAACTACCGCGCCCGTCTGCACTCCTTTGCCACCGGGGAGGGCGTAAAGGTTGCCGTTATCGATACCGGCGTGGCTACCCACGATCAGCTGCGGCACCTCAGCGGTGGCGCGGACCTTATCGCGCCGGAGGAACCGGAGCCGCACCGCGACTGCGACCTGCACGGCACCGTCGTAGCCGGTATCATCGCCGGCCACGATATCGGTATCGCGCCACGGGCGGAAATCTACGCTGTGCGCCAAACCAGCGCGCATTATCGCCAAGAGCGAGAAGACAATACCACCGGCTCGCTAGATACCTTGGCCCAAGCGATTGATGACGCCGCCGATGCCGGCGCCCGCATCATCAATATCTCCGTTGTTTCTTGCGTCCCGCCGGATGTGGCCGCCCAGGTGGATACTTCCCGGTTGGACGGTGCTTTAGCACATGCGGAAGAATCTGGATCCGTGGTAATTGCCGCATCCGGCAACGCTTCTTCCGGTAGCTGCGAGATGGGTGACCGAGTATTTCCAGCGGATTCGCCCACAGTGCTCTCAGTAAGCGCCCAAGCGGATTCGCACGAGCTCGCTGACTACTCTCTGACTTTGGCGGATGGCCCACAACTGGCCGCGCAAGGATTTGTACCACTCGCGCTCAATCCCGCCGGCGGATGGGCCGACGGCAAAGAGGGTACGGACGGCACGTCACAATTTCACGGCACCTCCTTTGCCGCGCCGGTAGTCAGCGGCACGGCGGCCCTACTGGCGCAGCGTTTCCCCGATGACAGCCCGGCCGCCCTGCGTAAACGCTTAGAAGACGCCGCGGAGCCGGGACACGGATTCGTCGACCCGCTCACGGTGCTCACCCACGTGGAATCATCCACGCTCGGAGATACCCGAGCAATGGCTATCCGCCCCGCCGAAAAGAGCACATCACGCGCACCTATGCACAGTGCATGGGTACTCGGCGGGTTGGCGTTGGCGCTAGCCGCGTGGGCAACGTGGCGCGGGCTGTGGTCTAAGAGCTGACCTGCAGCGCCTGCTCCCGGCTAAGCGCCGAGCCTTCCGGCAGCAAACGCAGAATCTCCCAGGGCACCCGCGCGCCTACACCAGTGCCCAGCGCCTCTAAGGTCTCTTTATCCTTGACCTCGTGCCGCTGACCCGTCGGTGCAACCACGTGGTAGCCATGACCGCTATCTACTCCTACGCCTCCGCCGTTGAGACCACCAAAGCGCTGCGCCACCGCCTCACCAGCCAAGGCTACGGTACCCGCTTGGGCAGGTACCACTTCCCCGCCGCCCTCATTACTCGCACACATCCAACCATCGTCTGGGCTCACAAAGCGGAAAGTGGTGGAGGGAAGGTTGAGGTTTAAGGGGACGTCGGCAAGCGCAGCAATCTCCTGGGCCGTGGATGTCGCCGTCTTGGCGCCTAATCCAATAAGCATCTGCGCCTGCGTGGGCGTAAGCTCGGCGACGCCATCGGGTGTGCGCGCCCATAGGCCCTGGCCTGTGTCTACGACCTCCGGCGGCTGCGCCGGAAAATTCAGCGGAGGCAACTCCGCAAAAGCATTGAGCAGCTCAGGCGGCATGGGCCAGGCGTGGATGCCGTCGTCCACACCAATCGCGCGACGCACCACACGCCCCTGGGTGCTAGAGGGATCAGGCAACGCCACCCGGCCGTCCTGAGTAATAAGCCACTGCGTGCCTTCGGTCTCCACCAATGCGGCGCGCTCCGGCCCCAGGCCTTCCTGGTCGGGCTCGGCAAGCACGATGACCTCTTGTGCAGCAACCTGGTGGCCGCCGATGCTAGTCGGGTTTTCCGCCCCTGAGTACTCCTCTTTACCTGCCAAACAGGCCGCCCAGCGCTGCTGCGGAGTCTCGCTGGCAGCCGCAAGGTACCCCGGGGCATCCGCGATCCCTACCGGGGACCCCAGAAGCGCGTCGTGCAGGTGTTCATCCCCTATCGCCTGAGCCTCGGCAGCCTGACCAGCGATAATGCGCGCAGACGCCAGGTTAAAGACTGGGTGGTAGGTATCATTGACATCCACAAATAGCTGGCCCTGCTCCGAGCGCACTATGGGCGCATCGCCCGGTTGCGGGCTCGGTTGCAGCCATGCGAGCATGCCAGAGCCCACCGCGAGGAAGGCTATGCCCACTCCGCCGAAAAGCAGGGCCTTGCGCCGCCTTGCCAAAGGATCATGAATCATCCTGATATCGCCCAATACGAGCCCGTGCTCGACGCGGCGGCGCAGAAATTTATGCCCCGAAACTTGGGCCTTAGTAGTAGGCAGCGGACGTGCCATGATTTTCCCCCGAAAAGTCTGTGTACACCCAGCACACAGGCTATCCCAGGTGGGCTCCCACCGCCACCTGGAAAGCTAGTCGGCGCTGCGCCGTTCCCGAGTAGCCTCGGCGCGGGCGGCCATCTGATCCGCCGCCGGGTAATCTACGGCCACCAGAGAAAGCCCTTTCGCCGGAGCCACGGGGATGCTGGAGGAGCGTTTGGTCTCGTGGAGCAGCGCTGCGGCGAAGTCGGCATCGCGGCGCCCCTCCCCTACACGCAGGCAGCACCCCACCAAGGACCTAACCATCGACCAGCAAAACGCATCGGCGCTCACGCGGGCCTCGAAGAGCTCTGGTTCCTCAGGCGTTGAAATATCCCGCCAGGAGAACTCTTGCAGCTCACGAATGGTCGTGGCATTCGGCTTAGCTTTGCAGAAGGCCGCGAAGTCATGCAGGCCTACCAACGCGGTGGCGGCCTCCTGCATGGCATCGATATCCACTGGCTTTATCCACTCGGCGGTATCCCGCGCACGCGTCGGCAAAGCGCCCCGCGGGCTGGTAGTAATCCGGTATACATAATGCCTGCGCAACGCCGAGAAACGCGCATCAAAGCCCGCGGGCGCAAACTCGCAGCTATGTACCCGCACGTCTTCAGGCAAAAGCTTTGCTAACCGACGCACCAGCTTCCCCGGTTCCCCCGCCACTGAGCGCTGCTCCAGCATCTCTTTGGGAACGTCCACGTGGGCAACCTGGCCACGCGCATGGACCCCGGCGTCCGTCCGGCCGGCAACCGTTAGCGGTACCTTTGCGCGGGCAATCATCGCGAGTGTTTCTTCCAGCACGCCTTGCACGGTGCGCAGACCGCCTTTTTGCTTCGCCCAGCCGTGGAAATCCGTTCCGTCATAGGCCAAGGCCAAGCGCAGGCGCACGAAGCCGTCTGCCGGCCCTTCTGCGGTGGTAGATGCTGCAACAGTCATGGTGGGACTCATGCTACCGGAGGCACTTCCCTCGACCAGAGCCGGGCCCAGCTCCCCGTGCACCGTTCGGAAGAGTCCAGAAATAAAAAGCCGCCGCCCTCCCACAAGTGGGAAAGGCGGCGGCAAAGCGCTAAGGCCGAAGGGGAACTACTTCTCCTCGGACTCCTCAGCTGCGGTCTCCTCAGCAGGTGCCTCGGTTTCTGCAGCCTCGTCTGCCTTAGCTTCCTCAGCCTCGGCGGCCTTAGAAGCGGCAGCGCGGGTAGCGCGGTTAGCCTCGGAGGTCACGGTCTCCTCAAGAACGAGGGAGATCTGGGACATCGGGGCATTGTCACCGGTGCGGTTGTCCAGCTTGATGGTGCGGGTGTAGCCACCCTCACGGTTCTCAAACTTCGGTGCGACCTCGTCGAACAGGTAGGAAACGACATCCTTGCGTGGGATGAGCTTCAGCACTGCGCGGCGGTCAGCAACGGTGCCGGACTTAGCCTTGGTGATGATCTTTTCGATGTACGGGCGAAGAACCTTCGCCTTAGCATCGGTGGTCTTGATAGCGCCGTGCTCGATCAGGCTGGCTGCCAGGTTGCTCAGCATGTGAGCCTGCTGCTTGGCGGAGCCGCCGAGACGGGCACCCTTCTTAGGGGTTGGCATTGTGTACTCCTCGTATGCGGTAAAAGTTGAGCGCGCGGCAATTAGGTAATTGCCGCAAGTCAGCGGGGTTCTTTACTCGGAATCCTCAGCAGCCGGGTCCTTGAAGTCACCGGTTTCTGCGTCGTAGCCCTCGAGCTGGGTCGGGTCAAAGTCCTCAGGGGTGTCCTTGAGAGCCAGGCCCAGGTTAGCCAGCTTGATCTTTACCTCATTGATCGACTTCTGGCCGAAGTTGCGGATATCCAGCAGGTCGGACTCGGTGCATTCAGCGAGCTCGCCCACGGTGTGGATCTCCTGACGCTTCAGGCAGTTATAAGAGCGGACGGAGAAGTTCAGGTCCTCGATCGGCATGCCATAAGCAGCGATGTACTCGGTCTCCTGCGGGGAGGGTCCGATCTCGATGCCTTCGGCAGCGTTGTTCAGCTCGCGAGCCAAGCCGAAAAGCTCAACCAGGGTGCCACCGGCGGAAGCCAGTGCATCGCGTGCGGAGATCGAGTTCTTGGTTTCGACGTCGATGGTCAGCTTGTCAAAGTCGGTGCGCTGCTCAACACGAGTTGCCTCGACCTTATAAGAGACCTTCAGAACCGGGGAGTAAATCTGGTCGACCGGGATACGGCCGATCTCACCGGAGGTAGGAGCGGCTGGGACGTAACCACGGCCGCGCTCGACGACGAGCTCAATGTCCAGCTTGGCGGTGTCATTCAGGGAAGCGATGTGCAGATCCGGGTTGTGGATCTCCACGCCAGCCGGCGGCTGGATATCGCCCGCGGTGACATCGCCCGGGCCCTCCTTGCTCAGGTACATAACTACCGGCTCATCAGAGTCGGAAGAAAGCACCATGCTCTTGATGTTCAAGATGATCTCAGAAACGTCTTCTTTCACACCGTTGATGGTGGTGAACTCGTGGAGAACACCATCGATCTTGATGGAGGTTACTGCTGCACCCGGAATGGAAGACAGCAGGGTACGACGCAGCGAGTTACCGAGGGTGTAGCCAAAGCCCGGCTCGAGCGGTTCGATGACGAACTTGGAACGAGACGAGTCGATGAATTCCTCGGTGAGTTGAGGACGCTGGGAAATGAGCATTGCAATTCTCCTTTTCGGCGACCGCTATTTGACGCCGGTAGAGGGGTAAAAATCTTCGGGTTCGAAGATTCCTGGTTCTCCGCCAGGCCATTAAAGGCCTCGCGGAATAACAGTTTACTTCGAGTAAAGCTCGACGATGAGCTGCTCCTGCAGCGGAATGTCGATCTGAGCGCGCTCGGGCAGCTGGTGCACGAGGATGCGCAGGGTATCAGGAACAACCTGCAGCCATGCCGGTACGTTGGCATCGATGAGGGCGTCCTGAGCATCTTCGAACCATTCCATCTTCTTGGAGCGGTCACGGACATCGATGATGTCGTACTGGGTGACCTTGTAGGAAGGAACGTTGATGTTCTTGCCGTTCACGGTGAAGTGACCGTGGGAGACAAGCTGGCGAGCCTGGCGGCGGGTGCGTGCCAGACCTGCACGGTAAACTACGTTGTCCAGGCGGGACTCGAGCAGGATAACCAGGTTATCGCCGGTCTTGCCCGGGAGGCGGTTAGCCTCTGCGTAGTAGCGACGGAACTGACGCTCCAGCACACCGTAGGTGTACTTTGCCTTCTGCTTCTCCTGGAGCTGCAGCAGGTACTCAGATTCCTTGATGCGGTTGCGGCCAGCCTGTCCCGGTGGGTACGGGCGGCGCTCGAATGCCATATCTCCGCCGACCAAGTCGACGCGAAGACGGCGGGATACGCGGGTAGCGGGGCCAGTGTAACGAGCCATTTTCTTACCTCTTCCTTTCCCTTAAACCTTGCGGCGCTTGGTCGGACGGCAGCCGTTGTGCGGCTGTGGGGTGGCATCCGTGATCGAGGAAACCTCGAGGCCTGCGGCCTGCAGGGAACGGATGGCGGTCTCACGGCCGGAGCCCGGACCCTTGACGAATACGTCAACCTTCTTCATGCCGTGATCCATTGCCTTGCGTGCAGCGTTCTCAGCTGCCATCTGAGCGGCGAACGGAGTGGACTTACGGGAACCCTTGAAGCCAACGTGGCCGGAGGATGCCCAGGAAATAACAGCACCGGTCTGATCGGTGATCGAGACGATGGTGTTATTGAAGGTGGACTTGATATATGCGTGGCCGAGAGCCACATTCTTCTTTACGACGCGACGGCCGGAACGGCGCGCGCCGGAACGAGTCTTTGGAGGCATGAATTACTTCTTCTTTCCTGCGATCGTCTTCTTCGGACCCTTACGAGTGCGCGCATTAGTCTTAGTGCGCTGGCCACGTACAGGCAGGCCACGGCGGTGGCGCAGACCCTTGTAGCTACCGATTTCAATCTTGCGGCGGATATCAGCCTGAACCTGACGGCGGAGGTCACCCTCAACCTTCCAGGTAGCCTCAATTGCGTCACGGAGCGCCGACAGCTGGTCATCATCCAGGTTGTCAGTGCGCAGGTCAGGAGAAATGCCAGTCTTTTCTAGCAGTTCCTTGGCACGGGTTGGACCGATGCCGTAGATGTAGGTGAGAGCGACCTCCATACGCTTATTGCGTGGGAGGTCAACACCAGCTAGACGTGCCATATGGCGTGTCCTTTCGGGTTGTTACGGCGGTTTTCTCCCCATCCGTCCCACTCCATGCAACGCTTCGCCCGGACCGTGCCGGGAATCCTTGGGTTACTTACCAGTGTGGGCTCAGGCCACCGTAGCCTGAGGTGGACAGGGTGAACCTGAAGGTTCACCCTTGGGTGAGGAGGCTTACAGTTTTTACTTGTAGCGGTAGACGATGCGTCCACGGGTCAGGTCATAAGGAGACAGCTCTACAACCACGCGGTCCTCTGGGAGGATGCGAATGTAGTGCTGACGCATCTTGCCAGAAATATGTGCAAGAACCTTGTGTCCATTGTCGAGCTCGACACGGAACATTGCGTTGGGCAAAGGCTCGATAATGCGGCCTTCTACCTCGATTGCGCCTTCCTTAGCCATAACCTCTACTTTTCTGGCGACGGACAAGTGTGCCGTCACCTGCATGTTTGTTGTCTACTGCGGTGGCGTATCTGCGCCAGTCTCACTGGCGTAATACACCGACTTAACAGCATACGCTGCAGCGACACGTTTTCCAAACCAGTGCGCTTTTCGACGTCGAGTTATGCGATTCCCTCTCTCCCCTAGCCTTGTGCCCACAGTCAGCATTTTAAGACCGCCAGAGAGAAGAAATCCCCCACACCGGCCCTCCTTCACGGAGAACCAACGCGGGGGAATCAATTAGCGCAGTGGCGGGAGACTTTAGTAAATGAATACTTTATCGCCGACCTGCACGTTATCCCAGTAACGCTTTGCAGCGTCCGGCGGCAGGTGTACGCAACCATTGGAGTCAACGGCCGGGTCATCCAAGTGGAAAGCGTGGCCATTGTTGGTGAAGTAGATGGAGTACGGCATCGGCGCGTTATTGAACTCGCGGGAGATTTCGTGCTCTACCTTGCGGGTGACGTGGAAGGTGCCGCGTGGGGTTTCCTGACCTTGCATGCCAGCCGACATTGCCGGGGAGACATAGGAGACCTTGCCACCGTCCTGCAGCCAGGTGCGGCGACCGTTCAAGTCAACACACACCTTGGCGTCCGCTGGGCACGGACCACGGTCAAACTCGTTAGCGCGGCGCTGTGCTTCCGCCTTGCGTGCGGCAGCCTCGGAGCGAGCCTTCTCAGCGGCAACGCGCTCGGCATTAGCGCGGGCCGCAGCCTCGCGAGCCTTGCGTGCTTCCTCATTCTTCTGAGCAATCAGGCCTGGGAAGAGGAATTCAACGGCGCCATCCACCGCAGTCTGAACGCTAGGGGCCAGCTCAGGAGAGAACTTCTCTGCCTGGTCCAAAATCTGGTTGCGGGTGTTCCACGCCTGTTCGCGGGTCTGGCCGTAGAAATTATCCAGCTGTGCCTTTGCATCAGCGGTGAGCTTATCTAGGCCGGACTGAGAAGCGAGCTGTGCGAGGTCAGAGTTTGCCTTGGAGCTGAGCTGATCCAGGTTAGGAACCTCCTGGGCAGTAGCGGCTGGAGCCGCAACGGTGGCGCTCAAGGCCATCACGCTAGCGACTGCGGGCGCTGCAACCGTGGCACGGAACTTGCGGAAGCTAAATTTAGACATGGCTGTGAGTATAAACCTTTCGGGGGGTATCTGCCTAGTACAACAGGCAATATTGGGGAATATGTGTCAGTAGCGACGGGTGAGAATACGGGGACCATCGGCGGTGGCGGCCACCGTATGCTCCCAGTGGGCGGCAAAGGAACCATCGAGGGTAACGACCGTCCAGTCATCCTCTAAGACGGCGGAATCCTCTGTACCCAAAGTTAGCATGGGTTCGATGGCCAGTACGGAACCTTCTTGAATCAGCGGGCCCCGCCCGGGCCGGCCTTCGTTGGCTAGGTACGGTTCCTCATGCATGGTGCGGCCAATTCCGTGCCCGCCGTAGCCATCGACGATAAAAAGCTCCACACCGAACTTCTCCTCAGCACGGCGGGTGGCTTGTTCGAGGGCATAGGAGACATCGGTAAGCAGATTGCCTGGAACCATAGCTTGCATGCCTTCCATAAGGACCCACTCGGTGGCCTTATTGAGGGCTTCGACATCTGAGTCGAGCTCGCCCACGGCGAAGGACCAGGCGCTATCGCCGACCCAGCCGTCGAGCGTGGCACCACAATCAATGGAAACTAGATCACCTTCGGCGAGGACGGTTTCCTGGTCTGGGATTCCGTGGACGATGACATCATTAACGGAAGCGCAAATGGAGCCCGGGAAGCCTTCGTAGCCCTTGAAAGTGGGATAAGCCCCGGCATCGCGAATGATCTGTTCGGCCACTGCATCTAACTCGAGGGTAGATACGCCAGACGCCGCAGCAGCGCGGACTTCCTGCAGTGCCTTACCGACGATCTCGCCGGCGGCCTGCATGGCGTCTAGCTCACCCGGGGTACGGGCGAGGATGCGCTTACTGCGGCGTCGAAAAGCCATGCTTACTTACCCAGTGCTTCCATCGCACGGGCGTTGATCTCCTCCACGGTGCCTTCGGCCTTGATGGGGATAATGGCATCGCCGTAGTGCTCAATGAGCGGGAAGGTCTCCTCACGGTATACACCGAGACGGGTGCGAATGGTCTCCTCGTTATCGTCGGCGCGGCCGCGAGCCATCATGCGCTCGACAACTACGTCCTCAGATACCTCGAAGTTGAGCACGCCGTCGAGCTTCTCGCCCTTCTTGGACAGCAGCTCTTCCAGGATGTCTGCTTGCTCGGTAGTACGAGGGAAGCCGTCCAGCAGGAAGCCATTCTTGGCATCGTCCTGGTTGAGGCGATCCTCGACCATACGAGCGGTGACGTCGGTAGGTACCAGCTTGCCTGCATCGATATAAGACTTTGCTTCCACACCCAGCGGAGTGCCTTCGCCAATATTGGCGCGGAAGAGATCGCCGGTGGAGATATGCGGAACGTTTAGCTTCTCGCTGAGGATAGCTGCCTGGGTGCCCTTGCCGGCACCGGGAGGTCCTAGAAGTACAAGACGCATTACTTAAGTAGTCCTTCGTAGTTGGATTGCAGTAGCTGGGACTCGATCTGCTTGACCGTAGTCAAAGCGACAGAGACCATAATCAGGATGGCCGTACCGCCAAAGGCGGAGGTACCGCTGGCAGAAGCGCGGCCCACACCGAGATCCAAGAGGATATTCGGCAAAATGGCGATAACTGCCAAGTACAGGGCGCCCACGCACAGCAGACGGTTCATCACATAACCAAGGTACTCCGCGGTCGGACGGCCCGGGCGGATACCCGGAATGAAGCCACCATACTTCTTCATATTATCCGCCTGCTCTGCCGGATCGTACTGAACCGAAACGTAGAAATAAGCGAAGAAGATAGTCAGCACGAAGTACAGCACGATGTACTGCCAGGACGATGGCGCCTGCAGGTGTGCGATGACATTGCGCTGCCACCAGTTATCGGGGGTACCGGCGGAGCCAGAGTTCACGATCTGGGTAATGAGCACCGGCATGTAGATAAGGGAGGAGGCAAAGATGACCGGAATAACGCCGGCCTGGTTGACCTTCAGCGGCAGGTAGGTAGAGGAACCACCGTACTGACGGCGGCCAACCATGCGCTTGGCGTACTGGACCGGGATACGGCGCTGGCCCTGCTCGATGAAGGTGATGCCCACAACGAGGACAACCAAGCCAGCAACGACCATGGCAAAGACGAGTGCGCCGTTGTTCTGCATGATGCTCACGCCATCGGTAGGCAGGCGGGTAGCAATGCCGGCAAAGATGAGCAGGGACATACCGTTACCAATGCCCTTTTCGGTGATGAGCTCGCCCATCCACATCACCAGCATGGCGCCCGACGTCATGGTGATGACCAAGACGATGAGGGTAAAGAAGTTACGGTCTTCTGCCAAGACCTGTACGCCCTGGCCCAGCAGCTGCTCGCGGTCTGCCAGTGCGACGATGCCGGAGGATTGTAGCAACGCCAACGCCAAGGTCAGGTAGCGAGTGTACTGGGTCATCTTGGCCTGACCGGACTGGCCTTCCTTCTTCAATTCCTCGAAGCGGGGAATGACCACGGTCAACAGCTGCACGATAATCGAGGCCGTAATGTACGGCATGATGCCGATGGCGAAGATCGACAGCTGCAGCAACGCGCCACCCGAGAAGAGGTTAATGACGGAGTAAAGGTCTCCGGACTGCTCGGTCAGCTGGCGCAAGCGGCCAGCAATTGACGCATAGTCAACACCCGGGGACGGGATCTGTGCGCCGACGCGGTACGCGATGACCATCACGATGGTGAAGATGATCTTCTTACGTAGGTCGGCATCCTTAAAAGCCTGGATAATGGCGGACACTACAAAATCCTCCTGGCCTACCGCTGCCGAACGCGAAATCTAGGGAGGGTTTCGCGCTCATACACGGAGGTGGAAACTCATCTGCCCCTAGGAAACCGCACCCCTTAAGCCGGACGGCTAAGGGGAATTTTAGGCTTCTTTCAGGGACGGTTGAACACTTATGACCCCACAACCCTACCAGCCTTGTCCCCCATAGCCACATTAATACCCAATAGTGTGACCATCATTGCTTGTTCTTTCGCACGTTTTGCCTTCGGGGTTTACCATGAGGGGGTATTGCACACATGCAATCCCCTAGTAAAGTCTCCGACCTCACCGCCCCATGCGCCACGAGGCCGTTATTGGTGTGAACCAACTATTTTCGAAAGAAGTACTTATGAAAAAGAAATTCACGCCGATGACCGTAGCTGAGATCATCGACGTATTTGTCCCTAGCCCCAACCCCTTCCGCTGGGAAGCCTTCGATGGGTCCGCAACCGGACCCGAGGATGCCCAGTACAAGGTAACTATCAACAGCCTCGAGGGCCTTTCTTTTATTGCTACCCACCCCGGCGATGTGGGATTTGCTCGCGCTTATGTCACGGACGGCATCACGGTGTACGGCGATCACCCCGCCCATCCCTACGGAATTTTTGACGCCCTGCATGCCATGTACGACAAGTTTCAAAAGCCGGATGCGAAGACACTGACGCGCGTGGTGCGCTCGCTGGCGTCCATGGGCGCCTTCCAGATCCAGCCTGTTCCCGAGGTAGAGCGTGCCTCTTGGCTGCGCCGCAAGCTACACGACGGCCTATCCAAGCACTCGAAGCAGCGCGATGCTGATGTCATTTCTGATCACTACGACGTGGGCAATGACTTTTATGAGCTCTTCTTGGGCGATTCGATGACCTATACCTGCGCCTACTACCCTTCCCCAGACGCCACTTTGGAGGAAGCGCAGGAGAATAAGTACCGCCTCATCTTTGACAAGCTGCGCCTCCAGGAGGGCGACCGCCACTTGGACGTGGGCTGTGGCTGGGGCGGCATGGTGCGCTACGCGGCGCGCCGCGGCGTGAAGTCCATTGGCGTCACCCTATCCAAGGAACAGGCCGAGTGGGGCCAGCGCAAGATTGAGGAGGAAGGCCTCCAAGACTTGGCGGAAGTACGCTTCATGGATTACCGCGATATCACCGAAGAGGGCTTCGATGCTATCTCCGCCATCGGCATTATCGAGCACATCGGTGTAAAGAATTACGATGACTTCTTCAAGTTCCTCCATGGCAAGTTGAAGGTGGGCGGCCTGATGCTCAACCACAACATCACCTACCCGGATAACCACAAGACGCCCAAGGGCGGCTTCATTGACCGCTATATCTTCCCGGACGGCGAGCTCACCGGCTCCGGCAATGTCACCAAGGCGATGCAAGACAATGGCTTCGAAGTCATCCACACCGAGTCCCTCCGGTTTGATTACATGCGCACGCTGCATGACTGGTGCGAGAACCTGAAGGACAATTGGGACGAGGCCTGCGCAACCGTGGGCCTACCCACCGCTCGCCTCTACGGCATTTATATGGCCGGATCCGAATGGGGCTTTGAGCGCAATATCATCAACCTTTATCACTTCCTCGGCGTCAAGCTGGGCGAGGCCGGCTCCCGCGCCGGTGTGCCTGAGCGCCGCTGGTGGGAAGATAGCCGCTTTTAAGGAGGGGTGCCATGACTCTCATTGATAATCTGCGCGAACGCCTCGCCGCTGCCCAACCGCGACCGGTGGATGCCATGCCCATTGAGCCGGTGGGATGGACGGCGCACCAAGAGGGCGTCGACAAGCTGCTGGCGAGTTTCCGTGCTGTCCCGGCCGGAAAGCGCGTGCGCCTAGCCAAGAAGACCTCCAATCTCTTCCGTAGCCGCAGCGAGGCGCAGGAAGGCCTCGACGTATCCGGCCTTAGCGGCGTCATTGAGGTCGATCCAGTTGCCCGCACGGCCGATGTGCAGGGCATGTGCACCTATGAGGACCTCGTCGATGCCACCCTTCCCCATGGCCTGATGCCGTTTGTGGTGCCGCAGCTGAAGACCATTACCTTGGGCGGCGCTGTTACTGGAATGGGTGTGGAATCCACCAGCTTCCGCAATGGCCTCCCGCACGAATCCGTAATAGAGATGGATGTACTCACCGGCACCGGCGAGATCCTCACCTGCTCCCGCGAAGAAAATGTCGACCTTTTCCGCCTCTTCCCCAACTCCTATGGCTCGCTGGGCTATGCGGTGCGCCTGAAGATCGAGTTAGAGCCCGTGCCCGCCTATGTGGAATTGCGCGAGGAGCGTTTCCACACCGTGGAGGAGGCGAGCCGCGTGCTTGCCGACGTCGCCTCTTCCCACACGCACCGCGGCGAGCCCGTCCATGGCCTCGACGGCGTGGTCTTCTCCGAGGACGAGGCCTACCTCGTCTTCGCCCGCTTTACCGACGAGGAGGGCCCAACCTCCGATTACACGCGGGACAAGATTTACTACCGCAGCCTCCAGCACGACTCTGGGATCCGCCGCGATCGCCTCACCATTCGCGACTATATCTGGCGCTGGGATACCGACTGGTTCTGGTGCTCGCGCGCCTTTGGCGCGCAGAACCCGAAGGTGCGCAAGGTGTGGCCGCGCGAATTGCGCCGCAGTTCTTTTTATTGGAAATTGGTCCGGCTCGACCGCAAATACGAGCTGGAATATAACTTCATCAAAAAGCCCCACGGCAAGCCACGTGCTGAACGCGTGGTCCAAGATATCGAGGTCACTCCAGAAAACCTGCCGGAATTCCTCCATTGGTTCTTTAATGCTTCCGATATCCAGCCGGTGTGGCTCTGTCCAATCCGACTTCGCGATGGCGTGGAAGAGCTAGTAGGCACCGGCGACCTCGCCTCTAACTCGAGCGACCCCTGGCCGCTCTACCCGCTTCGCCCCGGGCAGACCTGGGTCAATGTTGGCTTTTGGTCCGGCGTAGAAGGCGACCACGTCGACCCTTCCGCCCCGAATAATGGCGCTTTCAACCGCGTCATTGAATCCAAGGTCAACGAGCTTGGCGGACACAAGTCCCTCTACTCCGAAGCCTTCTATTCCCGGGAAAAATTCGAAGAACTCTACGGTGGCAACCTTCCCGCCACCATCAAAGCGGTTACCGATCCGGATGACCGCTTCCCTGGCCTGTACGAAAAAACCGTAGACGAGGCCTAGGCCTTCCCTCCCCCGCGCCTACCCTGGTTGGAAAAGCATAAAGGGTGGAACGCCCTCCCCGAGCGTTCCACCCTCTTTTTCGTCCCGAAGTCTTGGGACACTCGCGCTTTAGTAGGCCGCGGTGATGTTGTCGTAGCCGTTGATCTTCAGGGCGTCCATGACGCGCTGCACAGCTGCCTCATCCTTCTCCGGGTTATAGGTCTCCGGGAAGGTCAGGTGAGCAGAGTGGTCGTCCTTAAACTCGATGTTCATGAACTCGTGGCCGGCCTCCTGGGTAGCTAGGGCCAGCTCACGCTGCACGGCCAGCTTACCGCTCTGCAGGTTGCCACCGTTGAACCCTGGATCGACCTCTTCGGCACCCTCTGCGTCACCGTTGATGACGTCTTCCTTGTCACCGGTGATACGGCCCTTCTCAGCGTGAGCGCCGGGCTGCTGGTCCTGTGCGTTCTGCTCGCCAACTTCGGCAGGCGCGGTCTGAGTGGTCTCAGCAGGATCCGGCTGGGAGAGCTGTTCCTGGGCGTCGACTGGGCCGGTAGAGCCGGCAAATGGCATGATGGCAGCGACTGCGGTTGCGAGCAGCGAAGAAATAGACGACATGAGAGTCTCCTTAACGGTAGATGATTTTCAACTAAGATTGACTTTAACACTCATGAATATATATCGCCATACCGGCAACCTTATTTATTAATAAAGGTTTCCTGTCAGCTATTTCCAGCACCAATTGTGTCCATAACCAAGGTACTGCGCTCTATACCGGCACCAGGGCGCTTACCAAACGAAATCATCCCCCTGCTCCGCTGGTGCGGAGAGGGGGACGAAAATTTACTTGAAAGAGATTACTTGGTGTTGGCGGATCCGCCAGCAGCCTCGATCTTCTCTACAGCAGACTTGGAGAACTTATCAGCGGTGACGTTCAACTTAACGTTGATGTCACCGTTGCCCAGAACCTTGACCGGCTTATTAGCGCGGACCAGGCCAGCAGCTGCGATGTCAGCAACGGTGATGTCGCCGCCATCTGCGAACTTCTCAGCCAAGTCAGCAACGTTAACTACCTGGTACTCAACATGGTTCGGGTTCTTGAAGCCCTTCAACTTAGGCAGACGCATGTGGATCGGCATCTGGCCACCCTCGAAAGCAGCGGAAACCTGCTTACGAGCACCGGTACCCTTGGTACCGCGACCAGCGGTCTTACCCTTGGATGCCTCACCGCGGCCGACGCGGGTCTTAGGCTTGTTTGCTCCTGCGGTTGGGCGCAGGTCGTGCAGCTTGATGATATCAGCCATGGTTTACTCCCCTGCCACTTCTTCGACGGTGACCAGGTGGCGAACCTTGTGAACCATACCGCGAACGATCGGGGTGTCCTGCTTAACTACGGACTGACCGATGCGCTTGAGGCCAAGAGCCTCAATGTTCTTGCGGTGGTTCGGCTTGGTGCCCACCAGGCCCTTTACCTGTGTAATCTTCAGAGCCATTGCTTATGCCTCCTGACCTGCGCGCTTGCGCAGCATACGGGCCGGGGTGACCTCTTCGATGGACTTGCCACGACGTGCGGCAACCTCTTCAGGGCGGACCAGCTGCTTGAGGCCGTCCACGGTAGCGCGGACGACGTTGAGTGCATTGTCGGAGCCCAGGGACTTCGACAGGATGTCCTGCACGCCAGCGCATTCAAGCACTGGACGAGCAGCACCACCGGCGATAACACCGGTACCAGGTGCGGCAGGCTTCATCATAACGATGCCAGCTGCGTCGCGACCCTCAACCGGGTGGGTGATGGTGCCGGCAATCATCGGAACGCGGAAGAAGTTCTTGCGAGCCTCTTCAGCACCCTTCTGGATTGCGGCCGGGACTTCCTTGGCCTTGCCGTAGCCAACGCCAACCTGACCCTGGCCGTCACCAACGACGACGAGAGCGGTGAAGGACATGTTGCGGCCACCCTTAACGGTCTTGGAGACGCGGTTGATGGTCACAACGCGCTCGATGTACTTATCGCGCTCGTTGTCCTGGTGGTTACGACGATCGTTGCGGCGGCCGTTGCCACCGCGGTTGTTCTTGTTGTTCTCGGCGGAGCGTCCGCCGTCACGCTGTTCACGGTCCGACATTAGGCGTTCCTTCCGTTGATGTTTCCGTTGACGATGATCATTAGAACTTCAGACCACCTTCACGTGCGGCGTCAGCCAGCGCAGCGACGCGGCCGTGGTACTTGTAGCCTGCGCGGTCAAATACGACGTGCTCGATGCCAGCGGCCTTTGCGCGCTCGGCAACCAGCTCGCCTACCTTGGCAGCCTTGGCCTTCTTATCGCCCTCGAGTGCACGAACGTCCGCCTCCATGGAGGATGCGGAGACCAGGGTGTGGCCTGCCAGGTCATCAATGACCTGGACGTGCATGTGACGGGAGGAGCGGTGAAGAACCAGACGCGGTGCCTCAGGGGTGCCGCGCAGGGTCTTACGGATACGGAAGTGACGGCGTGCGCGTGCTTCGCGACGACGGGAGGAGATGTCCTTGCCGACTGGAGTGCGCTTGGTGTTTTCAGTGTTTGCCATTGCTTACTTACCCGTCTTTCCGACCTTGCGACGGATCTGCTCGCCTTCGTAGCGAATACCCTTGCCCTTATAAGGATCGTCCTTACGCAGACGACGGATATTAGCGGCGATCTGTCCGACTAGTTGCTTGTCAATACCGGTAATGGACAGCTTGGTTGCGCCGTCCACTGCGAAGGTAATTCCCTCCGGAGCCTCGATGAGGATCGGGTGGGAGTAGCCCAGGCTGAATTCCAGGTCCTTGCCCTTCTGCTGGACACGGTAGCCGACACCGAAGATTTCCATCTTGATGGTGTAGCCCTCGGTCACGCCGATAACAGCGTTGTTCAGCAGGGAGCGGGACAGACCGTGCAGAGCACGGTTCTTGCGGTGGTCATCAGGGCGGGAGACGGACAGTACGCCGTCTTCCAGGTTGATGGCGATAGGCTCTGGAACGTTAACGCTCTGGGCGCCCTTTGGGCCCTTAACCTCAACGTCTTGGCCGTTGATCTTGATTTCGACGCCGTTTGGTACGGCGATTGGTGCTAGACCGACTCGAGACATGTGTCAAACCTCCCTTTACCAGACGTAGGCGAGAACTTCTCCGCCTACGCCCTTCTCCTCAGCCTGACGGTCAGTCAGCACGCCGTGGGACGTGGAAATAATAGCCACGCCCAGGCCGCCCAAAACCTGCGGCAATTCGGTGGACTTTGCGTACACACGCAGACCCGGCTTAGACACGCGACGCAGGCCAGACAGGGAGCGCTCGCGGTTGTTGTACTTCAGCTCGAGGGACAGGGTGTGGCCCTCGACGGTGTAGTCAGCGATGTAGCCTTCCTGCTTCAAGATGTCGGCAATATTTGCCTTCAGCTTGGAGGTAGGCATCGACACGGTGTCATGGTGCGCATTACTTGCGTTGCGCACGCGCGACAGCATGTCGGCAATAGGATCAGTCATAGTCATATGAGTGACCGTGTACCTTTCTCGTTGCGGTTCCCGTGCTCACCAAAGCGTTCTCCGTGTGATTTCGGGCTACTCACGCTCCCCACGGTCAGTACCGTGAGGCACTCGCCACCCTTTAATTCAGACAACGGTCCGCTATCTACGGCGAGGGGCCTACAACAAAGTTGATGTTCAGTTCTTGCAACGGCTCGGCGCTTTCTGCAGCTCAGCGTGCCCAAATTCGCAATGATCGAGGCACGCCGAAGCCTCGGCGCAAGCACGAGGTACTATGCTACGCCATAACCTGGGGTTTTCCAAATAGTCCCGCCCAGTCATTAGAGTCAAGACCAGCACGAACATAAATAAGGAGATGGCTATGACCCAAACTCACGAGGACCCCATCCAATCCGCCCACGAGTGGCTGGAAGAAGCCGCCCGTCACCTTGGCCTCGACCCACAAGAGGCAACCGCGCTCACCCGGGAAATCCTGGACTTAACCAAAGACGTTGCACATAATCGCTCCCGCCCGGCGGCCCCGCTGACGGCCTTCCTCGTCGGCCTCGCTTCTAGCGATGTAGACGAAGCACGTAGCAATATTGCCGCCCTAAAGCAGGTGCTGCAGTAGTGGCCGGCCGCAAGAATTCCACCTTCGCCGTCACCAAGGTCCGTTTGGGAGAAAGCCTGCAGGTCGATACCCGCGCCGATACTGTCGCCGGCGAGGAGCCCCTGGAAATCCGCGTGGGCGGCCAGACCATTACTACCACCATGCGCACTCCCGGCCATGACATCGAGCTGGCGCACGGTTTCTTGCATTCGGAAGGCCATATTGCCTCGCTTGGCGACGTCACGGAGGCCCGCTACTGCGCCGGCTCCACCGTCGACGGAATGAATACTTATAACTTGCTCGACGTCGACCTGGCGAAAAAGAATGTGCTTGACCTAAGTGATCTGCGCCTGACCACCACAACTTCTGCCTGCGGCGTCTGCGGTACCTCCTCTATCGAGGCGTTGACCAAGCAAACGCGCTACCCGATTCCCCAAGTGCCGGTGGATCCCTATGTCGTGGCCAAGCTGCCCGAAGCACTTCGCGCCGAACAGAAGCAATTTAAAAAGACCGGCGGCATTCACGCCGCCGGTGCCTTCACCTTGGCCGGTGAACCGGTTGTCATCCGCGAAGATATCGGCCGACACAATGCCGCCGATAAGGTCATCGGTCACCTTCTGCTAGAAGATCGTCTGCCTGCGGACGATCTCATTTTGGTAATGAGCTCGCGCGCCAGCTTTGAGCTCGTCCAAAAGGCCGCAATGGCCGGCTTCGGAATGCTGGTTGCCGTCAGCGCCGCCTCCTCCCTAGCGGTGGAAACGGCCCGTGAGACCGGCATGGCGCTCGTGGGATTTGCTCGCGGCGACCGCTTTAATGTGTATTCCGGCGAGCTCGCCTAGTCGCGGTAGGCCTCTGGGCCACGGTTGAGCCACGAGTAGACTCCGCCCACCAAAAGGCCGCCGCCAATGAAGTTGCCGATCCACACCAGGATCCAATTGAGCGCCACGTTGCCAACAGTCAGGGTTGCCGGCACTGGGTCGGAAGCGAAGAGCGTGATGCTAAACAGGCAGAAGTTCGCAATAACGTGTTCCAACCCCAACGCTACGAAGGCACCGATAATCGGGATAATCACGAAGAACTTCGAAGCCGCATCCTTGGCAAAAATGGCTCCCACGATACCCATATTGACCACGAAGTTCGCGGCAATTGCCTCTACCAACATGCCTTGCGGGGACTTGGTGAGCTTGCCTTCAGAAACCGTCACCAAGAGGTGCGAGGGATCTAGGTCAGCGAACTTGGCAGACATCGCCATAATGGCGGCAAAAATGATCGCGCCCACCAGGTTGAAAATGGTGGTGATAAGCAGCAGGTACAGGGCCTTGCCCCACGTCACGTGCTTATTGCTGGCGGCATAGACCATGTACATCATGTTGCCGGTAGCCAGATCGGCTCCCAGGAGCAGAATGGCGAAGAGGCCTACGCCGAAAAATAGGGCGAAAGCCACGGAGCCCATTCCCGGCGCAACGCCGTTGACGGCCTGGCCTACCACACCGGCAAAGGCGGTACCGATGCACAGGTACACACCCGCCAAGGTAGCGCGCACTGCAAAGCGAGCGAAGGATTCATCTAATAAGGTGACCTTCTTGACAGCCGCCGCCTTGGCGGCATCATTGAGAGACATTTCAACCTCATTAATTAAAGAGAATTTAATTCCTCTAATCTTATCCTGACCACCCGATTCCGCGTCAATTCCGGGTATGCATGCCCCTGCGTTGTAAGCTAGAGCTTTCCTATTACCCGTAATTTCTCTTCGGAGGTCGCATGGATTCCCAACCCCGGCCGCGGAGGGAACCGAATCGGCTGCCCACTAACGGACGCCGGAGCGTTCCATCGCGATCCGCCCGCACAAATGCTGATCGCCAGTGGCGCCAGACCGAAACGCGCACCCGCCAACAACAGCGCCGCCGCCCACCACGCCTCATTGAGGACACCTCACTTCCCCGCCACCGTCGCAAACCCACCCTGTGGGAGCGAATCAAAAAGGTATGGAAGTCCTCCGGCATCCTTCGCGTGGTTATCGGCATCGTTGCTACCATGTTACTCGCCAGCACAATCAACCGCGTGGTCAACCCACCAGAGGGTCTAGAGACCAATGAGGTCACCGCAGAAGAGGCACCTGCCATCGACACTTCACCTGCGGTCGAGCTCTTCATCCCCGCTATTGAGGCCCATGCCGATTTTCAGGACGGCTCCTGCCTCGTAGCCAACGGTGCCATCAATCAGGATTCCATGAATAAGGCCTGCACCTACACTGCCGAAGACCGCCATTATTCACTGCCGGCCACGACGGCTCAAGACATCGTGGTCATCGCCAGCCATACCGGTGTGGGCGTACCGGGCGTGTTTAATAATCTCTAGATGGCTCCACGAACGAGCAAAAGGTCCATCTGGGAGACAAGCTCTACGTGCGCACGCAGAATTCCGGCCAGAACTGGCTCATCTATACCGGTACCGACTTACACGACCCAGATAAACAGGGGCTTTCTGACGACGCCTCTATTTGGGGCGAGGGCCCATGCCCGGCCGTTGTCTCACCATCAGTTGCATTCAACTTGCCAACCCTTTGGAGCCGGGAGTGCGCAACGCGGTCGTCGGCTGGCAGTATGAGGGCACTACGCACACCGAGACCGAAAGCGCCTAAGCCGCACTGGCAGGAGCCAGCGCCTTCGCCCCGTGGAATTCGAAGCGCTCGGTAAAACTACAAAATCCCAACGCCCCTTTTCGGGGAGTTGGGATGTCTTAGCGCTCTATTTACTTGAACGGGAAGCCGAGCTCGCGCAGGAGCTTGCGGCCCTCGTCGTCGTTAGTAGCGGTGGTAACGACGGTGATGTCCATACCACGAGGGCGGTCGATCTTGTCGATGTCGATCTCGTAGAACATAGACTGCTCGGACAGGCCGAAGGTGTAGTTGCCGTGGCCGTCGAACTGCTGATCAGACAGACCGCGGAAGTCACGAATACGTGGCAGCGCGATGGTCAGCAGGCGGTCTAGGAACTCCCACATGCGGTCGCCGCGCAGGGTAACGCGTGCGCCAATGGGCATGCCCTCACGAAGCTTGAAGTTCGCGATGGACTTCTTAGCGCGACGCAGCTGCGGCTTCTGACCGGTAATAGCGGTCAGATCCTCGAGTGCGCCGTTGATGACCTTGGAGTCACGTGCGGCTTCGCCAACACCCATGTTGACAACAACCTTGGTGACACCAGGGATCTGCATGACGTTGTCGTACTTGAACTCGTCATTCAGGGTCTTGCGGATTTCCTCGCGGTAGCGAGTCTTCAGACGCGGGGTGTAGTTCTCGCTCATTTTTAGATGTCCTTCCCGTTGCTACGCGCGATACGGACCTTCTTGCCGTTCTCGTCGAAACGGTAGCCCACGCGGGTCGGGTTGCCTTCGGAGTCAACGATCGCAACGTTGGACACGTGGATCGGTGCTTCCTGGGTAACGATTCCGCCGGACTCGGCGCCACGCTCGGCAGCAGAGTTTGCGACGTGCTTCTTGATGCGGTTAACGCCCTCTACGAGGACCTTGTCACGCTTTGGGTATGCCTCGATGACCTTGCCCTTCGCGCCCTTATCTGGGCCCGAAATGACGATCACCATATCTCCCTTATGGATCTTCATAAGACTAGATCACCTCCGGTGCGAGAGAAACGATCTTCATGAAACGCTTGTCACGAAGTTCGCGAGCAACCGGTCCGAAGATACGGGTACCACGAGGCTCGCTATCGCCCTTGAGAACAACCGCAGCGTTCTCGTCAAAGCGAATGTAGGAGCCGTCTGGACGACGGGTTTCCTTCTTCGCGCGGACGATAACTGCCTTTACAATGTCGCCTTCCTTGACGTTGCCACCTGGGACAGCGTCCTTGACAGTCGCGACGATAACGTCGCCGATGCCAGCGGAGCGTCGGACAGAGCCGCCGAGAACGCGGATGCACAGCAGTTCACGTGCACCAGAGTTGTCGGCGACGCGCAGACGCGATTCTTGCTGAATCACTATGGGTCTCCTGACCTGGATTGATGTGCGGTAAGATTTCCGTCCTTGCCGCACGCGGTCTACAAACTTGCGATGCTCAAGCCTTTACAACGGACTATGCCGAAGGGTCTCGGACCGGCGGTTCGGAAACGCACCACTACGGGCCGACCAGCTTTTGCAACCTGTACATTCAACCACACGCCAGCGCCCATACCAAAACGCCGGTTAGTGATTACCGACGCCCCCCCACCTCCACATATATTTCCGTCAGTACACCCACCTACCCCTCGGCCTCTTATTTCGAATACTACGACACGCATAGGCTCCAAAATCATCGCCACAATTTGCACATATGAACCACACTTTAACAACGCTCAGTGCAAAGTCCATCGCGCAGCCATTCTAATGGTTTGCTCTTTCACTGCTGTAACGCATGAGAATTACAGTTAACTTCTGATTTTCATGCAACAACTGCAAATTCTGTGACTACTGGTATTTGCCCACGAAGGACGTTTCTTTGCTCTTTCCCATATTTCCCGAAGGAGAAACACATGAAGCGTTTGCCACAGACCCTGACTGCTGCTGTACTGACCGGCGCACTCGCCTTTGGCGGCGCAGCTATTGCCCAGGCTCAGATGCCACTACCGGCTTCCATCGAGACCAATGGCATTACCTACGACAAGCAGCCCGACGGCAGCTACGCACCACGCAACCACTTTGAGAACCCAGCCGGCGAGGACACCGTACCTACCCTCACTGAGGATCAAGCTCGCGCCATCTGGGAGCGTCAGCAGTCAAAGGATGGTGAAAGCGCTGATCCTGAGTCCCCTGGAAACGAGACTGACACTGAAGGCGCAGCCGACGCCGAGGGTACTGACTCCGAGAGCTCCAACAAAGAAGGTATCCCTGCTCCAACTACGAAGAAGGACGCTGAGGGCAACGAGTGGTACCAGAGCCTGAAGGATCCGAAGGTATACGTCAACGACCCAGCTCTGGTGAATGAAGAGATCACCGACGAGATGCGCAATGCTTACGCTGAGGCGTTCCCGTCTGAGGATTCGAAGCCTGAATTCGACAAGAATAAGCTGGCTTGGTTGGCACTGCCAGCTGCACTGATCATCGGTGGCATCACCTGGTACCTCTCTCAGGACGGCAAGACCTACGTCAAGGACGAGGCACGCAAGAACCAGGAACCGACCGCTGAGGAAAAGACTGCTTCCGAGCAGATGCTGAACGCTAACAAGGACGAAGTTATCGCCCAGGTCGGTCAGCTCGCTAAGGGCGACGCTGCCCAGGCTGAGGTTCCTTCCGCACTATCTGCCCCGGCAACTGGCGAATCTGCAGACTCCGCACGTGGTATGTCCGCTGAGACCGGCTCCAACTCCGTTGCACAGGCTCTGGCTGCTCTGGCCGTAGCTGCAATGGTTGCTGCTGGCGCTTTCACCGCACGCCGCAAGTTCTTCGCTTAAGCAAGAGCCTTCCTAGTAAATAGGAAACTGAATTGAGACTGGCTGCGCCGGTCGGGCTTCGGCCCGGCCGGCGCAGTTTTGTTTCGTCAAAAACAGGATCCACGTAAACGGAAAACGAAGCCCCTACAAGATTGAAATGCCCGGACGCCGGGTAATTCTTAGTACAGTTTCCAGTATGACCTACACCAAGCGCACCCTGTGGCTGCACTCCGCGCTCTTTATCCTCGCGTTTCTCGCGTTTATCCTGCCCGTAGTCTTTGGCACCTCCGCTCTACTTCCTGTTTGGTTGACCGGCGGGCTGAGTCTGGGGCTAGCGGCTTGCGCGCTTGTCGACGCCGCCTATAAATTCTTCGCCCCTACCTCCCCTCGTAGCCTCCGCCTGCTCTCTGGTCTTGCCGGCCTCGTTCTGCTCATCGGCTGGGGCATCTGGGTCTATATCTACGGCAATATGGCGGCCGTGGGCACAGGTTCCTATCGAATCGGTACCCTTTTGCTCGGCGCGGGAAGCGTGCTCAATCTTTTTGTAGTGGCAATTTCCTTTCTAGATATACAAAGAAAGGTCAACTAGAGCGACTGGGCAACAGCCACAATTGGCAGGTTTCCACTAATGCGCCGCTACGACGCGGCGGGGAACAATGATGGGAGCATCGCCGAGCGGATCCTCCCAGGCTTCAGCCTCGATGCCATAGGCCTGCTCCAATACCTTCGGGGATAGCGCTTGTTTCGGCGCCCCGCGAGCGATAATTTTGCCGGCTTTCATCACCACCATGGAATCAGAATAGTGGCCGGCCAGCATGAGATCGTGCAGGACTACAACCACTGTTTTTCCCACCTGCGCCTGTGCGCGAGCCAACTCCAGCATGCGCATGGCATGGGCGGGGTCGAGAAAGGTCGTGGGTTCGTCGAGAAGCAGCACAGGCGTATCTTGTGCCAGTGCCAACGCCAGCCAGACGCGTTGGCGCTGCCCACCCGATAGCGAAGCGATATCACGATCGAGGAAGTCCACAATGTCGGTAGCCTCGCAGGCCTGCGCGATAGTCTCCCGATCCGTAGCGGAAAGGCCGCGCATCCTCCCCTGATAGGGATGACGCCCGCGCGCGACCAACTCGCCTACCCGTAGCCCATCGGGGGCCACGGGGTGCTGCGGCAGCAGCGCCACTTGCTGCGCGGCATCCTTCGCGGACAGCGCATGTAGGTCAGCGTCCCCGACCATGACGCTGCCCTGCCGCGGGGCCAGGATTTTCGAGAGAGTTTTCAGCAGCGTGGACTTGCCACAGCCATTGGGCCCAATGAGCGTGGTGACTTCGCCGGCACGGGCGTGCAGATCGACGCCGGCAAGGATGTCCTCGCCATCCTTATATCCCGCATGAATGCCGGTGGCGTGGAGACTGCACCGAGGCTTCGCGCTCGTGGGCTGTTTAGGCTGATTAGGCCGATTATTCGTCATATCTTTTCCTTCATCCACGTACGACTATCTAGCACCATCCGGCGCTGTGTTTGTCCGTTTCCCCCGCTGTGCCGCGGCGCAACGTTTAGCTGCGCCCGGCCGCATTCCACACCACTATCACCAAGGCGCAGCCGCCGATGACCGAGGAAACCGCACCCACCGGCGCGTTTACCGGGATAGCGCCAGCGATGACGGCGCACACGGGAAGCAACGCCGCGCCCGCGGCTGCCGACGCCAGCGGCGATGGCGTGGGGGTGCGCGCCACCATCCGCGCCAGGTGCGGCGCTAGCAGCGCGATAAACCCAATGGGTCCCACCACCGAGACCACCACGGCGCTGATACCGGTTGCCGCGATAAGCAGAAGAGCGCGCTGGCGGGAGATATTCACGCCCAGGGTGGTTGCGGAGGAATCATCGTGGGCAAGCAGCGGCAGCTCCCGCGCGCACCAGATGCCTATAGCGAGAAACGGCGCTAATGCCGCCAGCAAGGGAAAGATGACCTCCATGCGCACAAATCCAGTCGATCCCGCAAGCCACGTTTGCGCCTCCGCAGCGCGCAGGACCTGGGCGCTGCGCATCAAATACGCCACGATGGCCTGAAACATCAGAGATAAGGCGATACCGACGATGACGATGCGGTTGCTCGTACCGATGCCACCAAGGGCGGCGAGGAGGAGGACAACGAGGAGGGCGCCGATCGTCGCCAAGCATGCCCGCCACCAAAACTCCGGGATGCCCTCAGCGAAACTGGGGCGCGAATGCACGGTACCCAGGACCACCAACACCGATGCCCCGCCGGTAACGCCTAAAATATCCGGCGAGGCGAGCGGGTTGCGGGCCATGGTTTGCGTCCAAGAACCGGCCAGGCCGAGGGCGGTGCCCACGATGACGGTGGCGATAGCAACCGGCAGGCGCAAGTCCCACACCACCCTGATGTGGCTCTCGCTGCCGCCGCCGGTGAGAACATCGATGACTTGACGTGGGCTCAGTTCCACGGAACCTTGCCCCAACAATACTAAGTACGCGATAAGGGCGATAAGGATAAATGCCAACGTGGAAGCGAACACGCGCGCGTGCCGGCGGCGTTGCTGCGCTTGTAAAATAGTGCTGATTGCGGCCATGCGTTATTGCCCCCACGCTCTGCCCACGCCGCGGTGGGCACCCCAAATGAGGAAGGGTGCACCCACTATCGCGAGGACGATGGACATCTCCAGCTCCGAGCTGCCCACAATGAGGCGGCCAATGATATCGGCAGCAAGCACGGCACAACCACCCAAGAGCGCGGAGGGCAAAAGCATGGTAGCAACGCTAGGGCCCACCACCCGCCGCACGATGTGGGGAATGGCAAAGCCGACGAAGGCAATGGGACCCGTTGCCGCCGTTGCACTGCCGGCCAGCACCACGACGCTGAGCGCCGCGCCCACCCGCGCGGTGGTGGGTGATCCGCCCAAGGCGAGGGAGGACTCCTCCCCCATAGCCAAAAGGTCGAGGGGTCTGGCCGCCATCGCCGCACACGCTAGGCCGAGAACAAGCCCTATGCCCGCGATCGCGACGTCTTCTGGGCCGCGGCCAAAGGTGGATCCGATGGTCCACCGCCGCATGCTATCGAGGACGTCCGTGGAATAAAGGCCGATGATCATCGCGCCCGATCCCAAGGCGGCGGAGACGCCGGCACCTACCAGAACGAGCGTCAGAGGATCCTGAAACCGCCGCGATACGGCTAAGACCAGCAGCGTGGTAATACCCGCGCCAGCGAGCGCGAGGGTAGTCCGCATACCGGTGGAGGTAGCAATGCCGATGGCCGTGCCTATGGCAACAAAGAATGACGCACCCGCGGTAACGCCAATAAACCCTGGATCCGCCAGCGGGTTTCTGGTCCACGATTGCGCCAGTACACCGGCCACAGCAAGGGCCGCGCCGGCGAAATAAGCCAGGAAGGTGCGCGGCATGCGCAGGTTCCACACGATATCGTGGATATCCTGCTCCCCTGCTCCGTGCAGGGCGGCGATGACCTCCCCGGGCGGAATCGAGCGGGATCCTAGCGTCAAGGACGCCACCGCCAACACCAGGCTGGCGAGGATGAGAGCAACAAGGAGCAGCTTGTGACTCTGTGCCCGCGTCATTACCCGTGCGGCGGCGCCGGTGGCGGTAGGACTATCTGCGGTGTTATCCGTCTGGATTTTTTGGCCGACTTTCGTGGTTGCTGACAATTACAGCTTCTCTTCAAACTTATCTACTGCCCAGGGGATGGTCACCGGGTTCGGCATACTCATGGCATTACCGGTATCCGTATCCAGGTAGCGCACGCGACCATCCTTGACAACGTCGAGGCCTTGGAAGGTCTTATCCTTCTTCAAGGCTTCGGAGGAACCGTTGTAGTCCAGGACAAAGAGGTAATCAACCTGGTTAAGTTTTGCGTAATTTTCTGGGGCAATGTCAACGAAGAAGCTGCTGCCATCGCCCTGCAAGGCATCGGGGATCTCCATGCCAAGATCCTCGATGAATTGTCCGCGCCCGTCCTCCTCGGTGTAGAGGCCGATTTTGCCGTCATAAGGCATGACGATGGCCGCAGATTTATCCTGCAATTCCGTGTGCTCGCGGCGGAATTCCTCGAAGGCCTTTTCGGTGTCATCGATAAGCTTATCGCCTTCGTCTTCCTTACCCACCGCGTCTGCAATGGTTTCTACCTGCTTTTCCCAGGGCACCTGCCAGTCTTCATAGCCATCTGGCTTGATGGTGGTAGGCGCGATGTCTTCCAGGGATTCCTTCGTATGCGCATCGACGGCTTGGTTCACCGCAATGATCTGGGTGGGGTCTGCCGCAGTGATCTGCTCAAAGGTATCCGCGGTGAATCCGGTTGCGGTGTTATAAATCACCTCAGGTTTTGCTTCGCCTAAAAGCTCCTCTGCCCAGGGGCCGACGCCGGAGGGGTCGCCATCGCCCTCAGCACCCCACGGTGCCACCGTCACGGGAGTAATCCCCAGGGCAAGCAGCGTGTCGGCGTCACCCAGGCCCAGGCTAGCCACGCGCTGCTCGCTGGAAGCGTCAGTAGCCTTAGCCGTTTCATCGCCTTCACCGCGGGAGCAGCCTCCTAAGGCTACGGCTCCGGCAGAAAGCACTGCTACTGCACCCAAACTACGACGGCCGAAAATCTTCACCAGACTAACCCTTTCAAGAAAGAGGAAAATAACTTTGCTTACCCTATACCGCAAAGAGTTATTTAGGCAAGCCTTAGCTTATTATGAGTATATTAGACGCATGAACTCTTCCCCACAATCGGCCACGATGCGTCAGCACGAACTCATCCCCGTTATTCTGGCCGCTAATATACGGATCCGGCCGCGCCTGCACCGCCTGACGTTTTATGCCGAGGCATTCCGGACATACACCCTCTCCGGACCCGATGAATTCTTTGGACTCGTCATGCCACAAGCCGGACAGGAATTTAGGCCCTTCCCCGTCGACGGCATAAACCTCCGCTCGGCGGTAAGCGCGATTTGCGAGGAGAGGCGGCCGGACCTGCGCTGGTATACCATCCGCGCGCTCCATTCAGAGGAGGCCACAGTCGATGTCGACGTGGTCACCCACGGCGATTCCGGACCTGGTTCGCGGTGGATTCGCCGCGCACGAGCCGGCGATACGGCGGGATTCTTTACGTGCAACGACTTGTGGCGACCAACCGAGGCAGCACAACTTCTAGTCGCCGACGCATCCGCCCTGCCCGCCCTGCGGCACATCTTGGCCTACCAAGAAACCCATAACCCGGCGATGCTTCGAGCCACCGATGTTATGGCCGTGGTAACCAGCGAGGACGAGGTAGAGCCGGGCCTTGCAACTCGGTGGGAGACGAGCGTCCGCAGCCTGCGCATCATTCATACCCAACCGCGTCAGGAGGCGGATGCTGTCGTAGCCGCTCTAAGAGCGGACTATGCCCGTGCGCCGGGGCCAGGGTACGTGTGGGCTTCCGGCGAGGGGGAGCTAGCAAAGAGCGTACGAGGCCTCGCGGTGAATGAGTGGGGCCTGGATACCACCGACGTCACGTGGGTTCCCTACTGGTTTTATGGACGGGCCCGACCGTAGCGAAGCCTTAAAACGGCGAAGGCCCCTACCCCGAACCATAAGATTCGGAGCAGGGGCTGCGCTGGCTAGTTTTTACTTAGCCTTCTCGATGATCTCAACGAGACGGAAGTGCTTGTCCTTGGACAGCGGGCGGGTCTCAGCGATGCGTACGAGATCGCCGATGCCTGCGGTTTCTTCCTCGTCGTGCGCCTTAACCTTCTTGTTAGAACGCATGATCTTGCCGTACAGGGCGTGCTGCTTGCGGTCTTCCAGCTCGACAACGATGGTCTTGTTCATCTTGTCGGATACTACATAGCCGGTGCGAACCTTAGGAGCGCCCTTGACCTTCTCCTTCTTCGGAGTAGGTGCTTTCTTGGAATCAGTCACGTTAGCCTCACTCATGATTAAGCCTCAGCTCCCGGAGCAACGGACAGGCCCAGCTCGCGCTCGCGCAGAACGGTGTAGATGCGGGCAATGTCGCGCTTAACCGTGCCGATGCGGCGGTTGTTGGTCAGCTGGCCGGTGGCCTTCTGGAAGCGAAGGTTGAACAGTTCTTCCTTCGAATCCTTCAGGCGGGACTGCAGCTCAGCATTGTCGAGCTCACGGAACTCGTGGGCGGGGGTACCGGTTGCCATTAGAACTGGTCCTCCTTCTTGATGATACGGACCTTGCAAGGAAGCTTCTGGCCAGCGCGGCGCAGAGCCTCAATTGCAACGGCATCGTTCGGATAGCTCATCTCGAAAAGTACGCGGCCCGGCTTAACGTTAGCCACCCACTTCTCAACCGGGCCCTTACCGGAACCCATACGAACGCCGAGCGGCTTCTGGGTCAGCGGACGGTCCGGGAAGATGTTGATCCACACCTTGCCACCACGCTTGACGTGGCGGTTGATGGCAATACGTGCGGCCTCAATCTGACGGTTGGTGATGTACGCCGGCTCGAGAGCCTGGATAGCGTAATCGCCGAAGTTGATGCGGTTACCGCCCTTGGACACGCCGCGACGGTTCGGGCGGTGCTGACGGCGGTACTTAACACGCTTAGGAATCAGCATGGATTAGCCCTCCTGCTTCTGCTGTGCACGCTGGCGGCGCTGGCCACCGCGGCGGGAGCGACCATTGCGGTCACGGCCACGGCCCTGTGCCGGAGCGTTCAGTTCGGACTCGCGTACGCCACCGACGACGTCACCCTTGTAGATCCACACCTTGATGCCAATGCGGCCGAAGGTAGTGTGGGCCTCTGCGGTGCCGTAATCGATTTCGGCGCGAAGAGTGTGCAGCGGAACGCGACCCTCGTGGTAGCGCTCAACGCGGGACATTTCAGCACCACCCAGGCGGCCGGACAGCAGAATCTTGATGCCCTTAGCCTGTGGCTGGCGCATAGCGGACTGGATAGCCTTGCGCATTGCACGACGGAATGCGACGCGGTTAACCAGCTGCTCCGCGATGGAGTGAGCAACCAGGGTTGCGTTTGCGTCTACCTGCTTGACCTCGAGGATGTTGAGGGCAACCATCTTGCCGGTGAGCTTTTCCAGCTCGCGGCGGATACGGTCAGCCTCAGCACCGCGGCGGCCAATCACGATGCCCGGGCGGGCAGTGTGAATGTCGACGCGGACGCGGTCGCGGGTGCGCTCGATAACGACGTCGGCAATGCCGGCGCGCTCGAGGCCCTTGTTGAGGTAGTTACGAATCTTGATGTCTTCGGCTACGTAGTTCGCGTAGTCCTTATCGGCGAACCAGTGGGTCTTCCAGTCGGAAGTGATGCCCAAACGTAGGCCGTGAGGATGGATCTTCTGGCCCATTACTTGGCCCCTTCCTGCTGGCTTTCGACCACCACGGTGATGTGGCTGGTGCGCTTACGAATCATGAATGCACGACCCTGTGCACGCGGCTGGAAACGACGCATGGTCGGACCCTCGTTGGCATAAGCCTCGGAGATGACCAGGGTGCGTGGGTCGAGGCCGAAGTTGTTCTCAGCGTTAGCGGCTGCAGAAGCAACGACCTTAGCAACTGGCTTGGAAGCACCCTGCGGTGCGTACTTCAGGATAGCCAGGGCTTCGCTTACGGACTTGCCGCGGACCAGATCGAGCACGCGACGTGCCTTCATCGGGGTGACGCGGACGTAGCGGGCCGTGGCGGATGCGGAGGTGATGGTCTCACTCATCGCTTATCGACGTCCCTTCTTGTCATCCTTGACGTGACCCTTAAAGGTCTTGGTTGGTGCAAACTCGCCCAGCTTGTGGCCGACCATGGAGTCCTCGATGAAAACCGGCACGTGCTTGCGGCCGTCGTGGACGGCGAAGGTGTGGCCGATGAAATCGGGGAGAATGGTCGAGCGGCGAGACCAGGTCTTGATGACCTGCTTGGTGCCTGCATCGTTCTGAGCATCCACCTTGTTGAGGAGGTGCTCATCGACGAACGGGCCCTTCTTAAGGCTGCGTGGCATTGTTTACCTCCTCTTAGCGCTTCTTGTTCGGGCGACGACGGCGCACGATCATGTTGTTGGAGTAACGGTTCGGGTTGCGGGTGCGACCCTCCTTGTGGCCCCATGGGGACACAGGGTGGCGACCACCCGAGGTCTTACCCTCACCACCACCGTGTGGGTGGTCAACCGGGTTCATTACGACACCGCGGACGGTCGGGCGAACGCCCTTCCAACGCATACGGCCGGCCTTGCCCCAGCGGATGTTCATCTGCTCGGCATTGCCAACCTCACCAACGGTGGCGCGGCAGCGGATATCCACACGGCGGATTTCGGAAGACGGCATACGCAGAACTGCGTACTTGCCTTCCTTACCCAGCAGTTGAATGGAAGCACCAGCGGAGCGAGCCAGCTTAGCGCCAGCACCCGGCTTGAGCTCAACAGCGTGGATGGTAGAACCGGTCGGGATATTACGCAGAGGCAGGTTGTTGCCAACCTTGATATCTGCATTCGGGCCGGACTCTACGATGGTGCCCTGCTTCAGACCCTTAGGGGCGATGATGTAGCGCTTTTCGCCATCAACGTAGTGAAGCAGTGCAATGTTTGCGGTGCGGTTCGGGTCGTACTCGATGTGAGCGACCTTTGCCGGGATGCCGTCCTTGTCGTTACGACGGAAGTCGATCAGACGGTAACGGCGCTTGTGGCCACCGCCGATATGGCGGGTGGTGATGCGGCCGTAGTTGTTACGGCCACCAGTCTTGCTCAGCGGGCGCAGCAGGGACTTCTCCGGAGTAGAACGAGTGATCTCGTCAAACTCAGAAACGGAGGATGCGCGGCGACCCGGAGTTGTCGGCTTGTACTTACGAATAGCCATAATTCTTCCTTTTCCTTTCGGCTCTCCGGTGACGCTTAAGCGCCGCCGCCGAAGACGTCGATGGAGTCGCTGCCTTCACGGAGCGTCACATATGCACGCTTGGTGGACTTACGCTGGCCGTAACCGGTGCGGGTGCGCTTACGCTTGCCTGCACGGTTCACGGTGTTCACGGAGTCGACCTTGACGTCAAAGATCTGCTCTACGGCATCTTTAATCTGGGACTTATTGGAGTCCGTGGAGACGTAGAACGTGTACACGTTCTGCTCCATCAGACCGTAGGACTTCTCGGATACAACCGGGGCGATGATGATATCGCGTGGGTTAGAAATCTTAGCCATTAGTTCTCCTCCTTATCCGCGCCGGTTGCGCGGTTGATGAAGGTGTGTAGCGCCTCAACGGAGAACACAACGTCATCGGAGTAGAGAACGTCGTAGGTGTTGAGCTGGCCAGCGTCCAGGATCTGAACGTTAGGCAGGTTATTAGCGCTACGACGAGCATTGATGTCCTCGCGGCCGATGACCAGGAGCACGTTCTTGCGCTCGGTCAGGGACTCGAGGAAGGCCTTAGCCGACTTGGTGGACGGCTTCTGGCCTGGCACGAGCTCTTCGATGACGTGGATGCGCTCGTTGCGAGCACGGTCAGACAGTGCACCGAAGAGAGCAGCCTTGATCATCTTCTTAGGGGTGCGCTGTGCGTAGTCGCGCGGCTGTGGGCCATGGACGGTGCCGCCACCGGTGTAATGCGGTGCGCGGATGGAGCCCTGGCGTGCACGGCCGGTGCCCTTCTGACGGAAAGGCTTGCGACCACCACCGCGGACAGCGCCGCGGGTCTTGGTTGCGTGGGTGCCCTGGCGTGCAGCAGCAAGCTGAGCGTTAACAACCTGGTGCATCAGAGCAATGGATGCCTCGGTGTCAAAGATTTCAGCAGGCAAGTCTACAGAGCCGTTGGTCTTACCCTCGGAAGTGTGGACGTCTAGCTTGAGGTTGCTCATGCGTGTGCACCGCCCTTCACTGCGGTCTTAACGGTGACGAGGCCGCCGCGCGCACCAGGGATAGCACCCTTGATGAGCAGCAGGTTGGACTCGGCATCGATTTTCTGAATCTTCAGGTTCTGGGTGGTCACGCGGTCCTGGCCCATACGGCCAGCCATGCGCTTGCCCTTGAAGACGCGGCCCGGGGTAGCAGCGCCGCCGATGCCACCAACGCGGCGGTGAGCGGCCTGGTTACCGTGAGCTGCGCCCTGGCCTGCGAAGCCGTGGCGCTTCATGGCACCAGCGTAGCCGTGGCCCTTGGTCTTGCCGGTGACGTCAACGAAGGTGATGCCCTCGAAGATGTCAACCTTGACCTCTTGGCCAACCTCATAAGCAGAGGTGTCGTCCATGCGGATTTCCGCAACGTGACGGCGCGGGGTAACGCCAGCCTTCTTGAAGTGACCACCAACCGGCTTATTTGCCTTGCGTGGGTCGATTTCGCCAAAGGCGATCTGGATGGCGCTGTAGCCATCGGTTTCGGGGGTGCGAATCTGGGTGACAACGCATGGCCCTGCCTCGACGACGGTAACCGGTACAACGCGGTTGTCCTCGTCGAAGACCTGGGTCATGCCGAGCTTCTTGCCCAGAATGCCCTTGATCTCGTTTTCACTCATTATTTGTTCTCCACCAAAGTCGCTTACTGGATGTTCACGTCGACGCTTGCCGGAAGATCGATGCGCATAAGAGCATCAACGGTCTTCGGGGTTGGGTCGAGAATGTCGATCAGGCGCTTGTGAGTGCGCATCTCGAAGTGCTCGCGAGAGTCCTTGTACTTGTGCGGAGAACGAATAACTGCGTATACGTTCTTCTCGGTTGGGAGCGGCACTGGGCCGACTACACGAGCACCGGTACGGGTAACGGTCTCGACGATCTTCTTTGCAGAAGCGTCGATAGCCTCGTGGTCATAGGCCTTCAGCCGAATGCGGATTTTTTGTCCCGCCACGCTTATCCTCTTCCTCGCTTCCCCACTTTCACATTCCCGGCGTTTCCGGGGCGTGAAGCGGTGGGAAATTGCTTCTCGATTTCTCTATAACGTTGTCCGGGCTTGGGGGCCTGACACAACGCCAGTGGTCTGACTGTCATGACGACCAAGAGTTGCGGTACATGGCAAGCGCCAGAACGCAGTGCTCTCGACGGGGTACAAGACCCGTGGTCAAAGTATTGTGAAGAGGACGGTTTTCACGCATTACACGTGGAGAGTGTCCAATTCGTCTACTGCCGCTGTTTATTTGCCATGCCCCTTCTCCGGTCCATCTTCTCGGGGTGTCACTGCTCTAACGCGGACCTAGCCCGATCGGATGACCTTCCAGTCAATGTTTCAAGTTCCCCTGAAACATGGCGACAACGAAGGTGTCATGTTCGCTTTACCAGCTCAGCGTCTCCCCGAGACTGCGCTTGACGACGTCCGTCGCTCGCACCACATCTCGGTTCTCGCTGCCCTGTTAAAGCAACCTTTGTATTTAAGCATGTTGGGCTGCGGTTTTTCAAGCCGCGTATTAAACCGTGCCAAAAATCACGTTTTGGAAAATTTTGTTGCCTCGCACCCCACACTCGGCTGAGAAGTATCTAAACTCGGAGGCAATGGCTGTGGACTCTTTGTCCTGCCTAGATAGTTGAATATCGCGTTCATGCATTACCCAATAAAGAAAGGCTCAATCGCCCATGTCTGAAAACAAGACCCCTGCACAAAACTCTGACAACCAGGTTCCCGCTTCCGAGGAGCGCGAGGTCAATAACAACCTGGAAACCCAGTACGGCACCACCACCATCGATGATGTCGTGGTCTCCAAGATTGCCGGCATCGCAGCCCGCGAGGTTTCCGGCGTGGATTCCCTGGGTGGCGGCGGCGCCCGCATGATCGGCAATATTCGCGAGTCCTTCGGTGCTTCCGAGGACGTCCGCCAGGGCGTAGACGTAGAGGTAGCAGAAGGCTCCGCCCGCATCGAGATTGCAATCACGGCTGAGTACGGCGTGGCCATCCACGAGCTCGCTGAGGCTATCCGCCGCAACATCATGAATGCTGTAGAGCGCATGACTGGCCTGAGTGTCGAGCGCGTCAACGTTGTTGTTCACGATGTCAAGCTGCCGAAGGATGAGTCCGAGTCTGAAGACCAGGCTGCTTTGAACCAGGGTCAGGCCTAAGCCCAATGCCTGAGACCCGAGCACATTTCGAGCTCGAGGTAAGCCACGCCCGCGCTATTGCAGAGGCCGTCACGAAGATCCGCGGCGTCGCTGCACTCGACGGCGGTTCGTTCGGTTCGGTGAGTTTGTACCTCCCAGGCGAGCGCATCGTCGGTATGCGGCGACCCAATCCGCGCGATGATCGCCACCTGCAGATCAACATCCGCGTCGATATCAGCGCGGCGCCGGACCTTTATGCCTTGGCAGAAGATATCCGGTCCGCCGCACGTGGGGCATGTCCCGAACTGCAGCGCATTGACGTTGAGTTTTCTGACGCCGTGGATGGCTTATCCGCTGCTCCATCGAAGGAATAGATATGAAAAATTACACCACTTTGGGCATCATTTCCGGCCTTATTCTTGCCTTCTTTTTGCACCTAGGTTGGGGTCCGACCCTGCTCGCCGTACTCCTTGCTGCCATTGGCGGAATCGTGGGAGCACACTTTGATGGCCGTATCGATCTCACCTCTGTGTGGAATGGCCTCATCGGTAAGGAGAAAGGCCAAGGTTAATGACAGATAGTTCCACTCAGGGCCACACGCGTATCTCGCTGCGGACCATGGAACACATCGTTACCGCCGCGATCGCTAGCGTGCCCGGCACCAAGGCCATAGAGGCCAAGCTAGCGGGCATCGGCGGCCGCGGTTTTCCACGGGTCTCGGTCCAGATGGACTCGGAGCGCGAGGTAGCGGCCGTCAACGCCACTATCGGCGTGGTGTGGCCCTCGCCGGTTACTACGGTGGCGGAGCATACCCGCACCGCCATTTCAGAAGCCATCGCGGCACATACCGGTTATTCCACTACACGCGTTAATGTCACCGTTGGCGGTTCCGTTCCGGGCAATCGGGTAACAGCGGCAGAAGTGGAGCAGCGCCAGGTTGCTGCTGCCGTCGCGCCGCACATCATGCCCTCGCCAGTCTGGCAGCCGGTCACTGCCGAGTCAGTCAACGTACGCAGCATAGCCACACCGCAGAAAACACCGGTGCGCAGCGTCACTGCCCCGGACTCCGACATCGCGGTGCGGTCCGTAAACACTCCGCGCGAGGCTGAGGTACGCAGTGTCTCTGCTGATCTCCCTGACCACCACCTGCGCGAAATCTCTTCCCCAGGTGAACATGCGCTGCGGCCTCTCAAAGAGCCTAAGCCGGTACACGTTCACAGCGTGGCGGCACCGCGCCCAGCCAAGCTGGTCCCCAGCGGACAGGTTCGCCCGCTGTCGCGAAAAGTAAAGGTATCAGCTCCTCGGCCGCAGCCGCTGCGTGATATCGAGATCCGCCACGAGTGGACACCGCGCCGCGTGCAGACCCCTAAGTCCGTTCCTGCGCGAAAGGTACAAGCCCCTCGACCACAAGCACTCAAACGTATTGAGGTCACCCCGGCCAACCCTCGCCCACTGCACGTGGATGTGCCACGACCGGAGCCGTTGCGCGCCATTTCCATAAACCCCTACCGCCCACAAGGAGGCAACCATGGCTGAACAGCACATGCCTGAACACTTTGGGCAGCAGCCGAAGGCGTCTCCAGCGGCGCGATCGTGGGCTGTGATTCTAGGGCTGCTTCTGATCGCCGCGGGCATCGTCGGCGTGCGCGAGACGTGGCTTGTAGGTTCTGGCTCCGATGCCCAATCGTGGGTACAGCCAGTACTTAACCTCATCGCCACTGAACAGCTGCAGACCTGGATGATTTGGGCCGGTGTCGCATCCATCATCGTCGGCCTTATCTTCCTATTTGCAACGCTAAAGACGCGCCGCACAACGCACCTGCAGCTGGCTTCCGATACCGCGTCCATGTGGATGCGGCCGGTAGATATCGCTCGCCTATCTTCGGCGACTGCTCGCCGCGTGCCGGGCGTTGCCTCCGCACAGACCTCAGCGGATAAAAAGACCGCTAAGGTCACCGTCAATGGTGATACCGACGATGCCGAGCTGCAGGGCCGAGTAGAGACCGCGGTTACGCAGTGCCTGGCGCACTTAAAGAATCCGCCACAGGTCACCGTAGCTGTAGAAAAGATTCCGGAGTTGGATAACAATGTCTAGAAAACTTGCTACTTTTGACCGTATCCTGCTCGGCCTGCTGGGAATAATCCTCATCGCTTTGGGCGTGTGGCCCATCCTTATCCACTTCAATGTGGAGTTTGCCAAGTACTTAGCCCTGTGGGTGGACCACGATGCGTGGAAGACGTTGGCGGACAATGACTGGTGGGTCTGGGCGCTGGCCGGTGGTTCCGCACTACTGCTTATCGTAGGCCTGTGGCTCGTGGTAGCTAACCTGCGCCACCGTCGCTTTAATAACGTGGAGTCTGCATCGTCTAATGACAAGGGATCTATCACGACGTCGATGAACGCTATTGCCGGTGCTGTGGCCCAGGATCTGGATGGAATTAAGGGCGTCGAGCACGTGGAGCGGCTCGTGGCTTATGACCGTGCCCGCCCTACCCTGCAGTACACGGTCACGGCCAATCCGGATACCCCGGTGGAGCGCCTTACTGGCGCCGTGGAGACCAATGAACGCGATTTCCGCGCGGCTTTCCCGGACGCGGATTTGGACACCATTTATAAACTGCAATTCAGCAAGGTTGGACCTCTGAAGGACCTATCCGAATAGCGGGTTCGGGGTCTCTGCCACTAGGACCTCTTCAATGGCCCCCAAACGGGCCGATTCGCCGCCCCCGAGGATCACTTCCAGTTCCTCTCCGGGGCGGCATTTTTCTATTCGCTGCCAAGAATAATCCTGGCGAGTAACGCGGCGATTTTCCTTGGCAAATAGGTGTAACCCATGGTCAAGAACGCCAATGGCCCCGGAGAAGCGAAGAACAAAGACGAAATCGCCTAACTCCTGCCGCTTCAGGCCCTTGAGGTCTGGGCACGTAGTGCTCAACCGCATGAGGCTGGTAACCACGCCAAAGCGGTGCTCGAAGCCTTCTGTATCACGAATGGTAAAAGGCCGGCCGGGCCCGGTTGGGCGAATGGAATCATATGCCCATACCACGGGTTGAGCTTGTGGACGGCGCACGATGACGTGGGTGGGGGTGGCGGTAATGCGGTTAGTGGGGGCGTCGGCAAGCACCAGCCACTCCCCTTCCGCAATGCGTCCGTTATCCAAGGGCAGAAGCGGTGGATGCACGGCCGCTTGTCGCTGCAACTCCGCTACCAGCTCCGCATCGCTCGCACCCCAACCGATGCCCCGATTAGCCAGCATGGCAAAGAAGGTGGCGAGACTGAGGTCGGGTTGGCCTTCCCAGGCGCGACGGAGGGACTCAAGAGTGGGATCGATGCGGGTGGGGTCATCCATATCCGCCAAGATTACCCAGCGACGGCGACAGGCAAGAGGTCGGGGTGCGGGCGAAGATATTCACCCCCAAGTTAATTTCATTCAATTAAATAAGTACTATAAGTGTTCAACAATCGTGAACGCCATATCCCCTGTTCATCGGCACTTTAGTGCCCTATTTTCCCGCTTCGCCACCCCCGCCAATGAGAAAGTGGGTTAAGGATCAAAAAATCCGCCCCACCAAAGGTGAAGCGGATTCTTTTTAGCTCTACTGAGCGGTTACGAGGTATCGATTACTCGATAACCTTGGTAACGCGGCCAGCGCCGACAGTGCGGGAGCCCTCGCGGATAGCGAAGCGCAGGCCCTCGTCCATAGCGACCGGCTGGATGAGCTCAACGGACATCTCAACATTGTCGCCAGGCATAACCATCTCGGTACCCTCTGGCAGGTGAACAACACCGGTAACGTCCGTGGTACGGAAGTAGAACTGCGGACGGTAGTTGTTCATGAACGGGGTGTGGCGGCCGCCCTCTTCCTTCTTCAGGACGTAGACGGAGCCCTCGAACTTGGTGTGCGGGGTGTAAGCGCCCGGCTTGATAACAACCTGGCCACGCTCAACGTCCTCACGCTTGGTACCACGCAGAAGCAGACCACAGTTGTCGCCAGCCTCGGTGTAGTCCATCATCTTGCGGAACATCTCGATACCGGTAACGGTGGTGGTCTGGGACTTCTCCTGGATACCGATGATCTCAACGTCCTCGTTGACGTTCAGACGGCCACGCTCAACACGGCCGGTAACAACGGTACCGCGGCCGGTAATGGTGAAGATGTCCTCGATAGGCATCAGGAACGGCTGGTCGGTAGCGCGCTCCGGATCCGGGATGGAGTTGTCGCAGGCTTCCATCAGATCAACGACGGACTGTACCCACTTGTCATCGCCCTCGAGGGCCTTCAGAGCGGAGATGTGAACGATAGGAGCTTCCTCATCGTAATCCTGCTCTGCGAGCAGCTCACGGATCTCCATCTCAACGAGCTCGATGATTTCCTCATCATCAACCATGTCGCACTTGTTCAGCGCAACGAGGATGTAAGGAACGCCAACCTGGCGAGCAAGCAGAACGTGCTCGCGGGTCTGCGGCATCGGGCCATCGGTTGCAGCAACAACCAGGATAGCGCCGTCCATCTGAGCAGCGCCGGTAATCATGTTCTTGATGTAGTCGGCGTGGCCCGGAGCGTCAACGTGTGCGTAGTGGCGCTTCGGGGTGGAGTACTCAACGTGGGAGATGTTGATGGTAATACCGCGCTCCTTCTCCTCAGGAGCCTTGTCGATCATATCGAACGCGAATGCCTGGTTCTCCTCAGGGTACTGGTCAGCCAGAACCTTGGTGATCGCTGCGGTGGTGGTGGTCTTGCCGTGGTCGACGTGTCCGATGGTGCCGATGTTCACATGCGGCTTCGTACGCTCGAACTTCTCCTTTGCCACTGTATGTCCTCCTGGACTATATGGTGGCTACGACCTTCGCAGCCACGTGGTTGACAGTTGTCATTGGCACCCGACCCACAGTATGTGGGGCAAAGCGCTAATGACGCTTTCTTTACGTGCCAGTTACACGATCCTAGATTTATGCCACGGTTTTTTCAAACCGCCGTTATAGGAGGTAACCCCGCGAAATATCGCGGCCATTTCCCTCGACAAGAATCTTCTAAAAAGGATCCTGGGAGGGTAACGGCCGGCTCAATTCACAACCTAGATGGTTAAGCTGCAAACTCAGCCCGCCGCTACCCTGGCCCAGTTGTCCCGCTCCGCGGCGGGTCTGGCATCTACTGGCGAAGATTACCAGCCCGGACAAACCGCGGGTGGAACGGGGCTACTGCTTAGTTAGCGCTGCCGGTGCGCTCCTCGATGATCTCCTGTGCAACGGAAGTTGGAACCTCTGCGTAGGAATCGAAGACCATGGTGAAGTTTGCGCGGCCAGCGGTGGAAGAACGCAGGTCACCGATGTAACCGAACATCTCGGACAGCGGCACCTTAGCCTTAACGACCTTCGCGCCGGAACGGTCCTCCATAGCGAAGACCTGGCCACGACGGGAGGAGATGTCACCGTTAACGGTGCCCATGTACTCCTCAGGGGTGACAACCTCAACGGCCATCATCGGCTCCAGCAGAACTGGCTTTGCCTTGGCCATTGCTTCCTTGAAGACCTGGGAGCCGGCCAGCTTGAAGGCCATCTCGGAGGAGTCGACGTCGTGGTAAGCGCCGTCTTCCAGGGTGGCCTTGATGTTAACCATCGGGAAGCCTGCCAGGTAGCCGTACTGCATTGCGTCCTGGATACCAGCGTCAACGGAAGGAATGTATTCCTTCGGAACGCGGCCACCGGTGACGGCATTCTCGAATGCGTAAGTTGCGGACTCGCCCTCTTCCAAGGTCTCTGGGTCCGGGTTGTACGGCTCGATGGTGCAGATAACCTTTGCGAACTGACCGGAACCACCGGTCTGCTTCTTGTGGGTATACTCCATGGACTCAACCTTCTTACGGATGGTCTCACGGTAAGCAACCTGCGGGTTACCGATGTTCGCCTCAACCTTGAACTCGCGCTTCATGCGGTCAACAAGAACGTCGAGGTGGAGCTCGCCCATGCCGCCGATAACGGTCTGGCCGGTCTCCTCATCCAGCTCGACGGTGAAGGTTGGGTCCTCAGCTGCGAGCTTCTGGATAGCGGTACCCAGCTTCTCCTGGTCAGCCTTGGTCTTCGGCTCGATGGAAACTTTGATAACCGGATCCGGGAAGTCCATGGACTCGAGGATGATCTGGTTATCCTTGTCACACAGGGTGTCACCGGTGGTGGTCTCTTTCAGACCGATAACAGCATAAATGTTACCGGCGTCTGCCTGCTCAACAGGGTTTTCCTTGTTGGCGTGCATCTGGAAGAGCTTACCGATGCGCTCCTTCTTGCCCTTGGTGGAGTTCATAACCTCGGTACCCGGGGTGACCTGGCCGGAGTAGACGCGGGTGAAGGTGAGCTGGCCAAAGAATGGGTGAGCAGCAATCTTGAATGCCAGTGCGGAGAACGGGGACTCAACGGAAGGCTTACGGGTAAGCTCCTTGTCCTCGTTTCCTACCTCGTGGCCGATAACCTCGCCGACGTCCAGCGGGCTTGGCAGGAAGTCAACCACAGCGTCGAGCAGTGGCTGCACGCCCTTGTTGCGGTAGGCGGTACCGCAATAAACCGGGTAGACCTCGGAGTTGATGGTGAGCTTACGGATGCCGGCCTTGAGCTCGTCAATGGTCAGCTCCTCGCCGCCGAAGTACTTCTCCATGAGCTCTTCGTCGGACTCAGCAACGGTCTCAACCAGCTTCTCGCGGTATTCTTCCGCCTTGTCCTTGAGGTCCTCTGGGATTTCCTCGTAGGTAGGCTCAGCGCCGGTCTCGACCTTGCCACGCCAGGTGATTGCCTGCATATTCAGCAGGTCGACAACGCCGTCGAAGTCATCCTCAGCGCCGATAGGCAGCTGCATAACCAGCGGCTTAGCGCCCAAGCGGTCAATGATGGTCTGAACGGTGAAGTAGAAGTCAGCGCCCAGCTTGTCCATCTTGTTAACGAAGCAGATACGCGGAACATCGTACTTAGCAGCCTGACGCCACACCTGCTCGGACTGCGGCTCAACGCCTTCCTTACCGTCGAAGACTGCGACGGCGCCGTCAAGAACACGCAGGGAACGCTCAACCTCAACGGTGAAGTCAACGTGACCCGGGGTGTCGATGATGTTGATCTGGTTGTTATTCCAGAAGCAGGTCACGGCAGCGGAGGTAATGGTGATGCCGCGTTCCTTCTCCTGCTCCATCCAGTCAGTAGTGGACGCACCGTCGTGGGTCTCGCCCACCTTACGGTTGATACCGGTGTAGAAGAGAATACGCTCGGTGGTGGTCGTCTTACCAGCATCGATGTGGGCCATGATGCCGATGTTGCGGACCTTGTTCAGATCCTTAAGCACTTCTTGTGCCACGTTTATACCCCAACTTAATAGTCGTCGACGCCGTGACCAGGTTTCTGGCTATGACGCCTGCATGGATAAGGTCATGTATATTTTTGCCACTATTTGGCCGTCCTCGGGGCATCCTGCCCCTAGACTTCCATCGCTTCAGTGTACTGGACACTCCACGATGCCGCTGGACCGGGCGGGCATACCGCCCAGAAATCACACCCATTAGGGCAAAAAATGACCCAAGCAAGAGATATGTAGTTTTGTGTCGCCGCCGGAGAAAACCTGCCGGCAGCCAGCGCGAAACTTTCTTCTCGTTGCTTGGGCCATTGAAATGAGTGCTGAAATTACCAGCGGTAGTGAGCGAAGGCTCGGTTAGCCTCAGCCATCTTGTGAGTATCCTCACGACGCTTAACGGAAGCGCCGAGGCCGTTGGAGGCATCCAGAATCTCGTTTGCGAGACGCTCAATCATGGAGTTCTCGCGACGCTGGCGGGTGAAGGTCACCATCCAGCGCAGTGCCAGGGTGTTTGCACGGTCAGGGCGAACCTCAACCGGCACCTGGTAAGTAGCGCCACCGACACGGCGGGAGCGAACCTCAAGGTCTGGGCGGATATTGCCCAATGCCTTCTCCAGGGTGCCAACCGGATCGGTGCCGGTCTTCTCGCGGCAAGCCTCGAGAGCGCCGTAGACGATACGCTCTGCGGTGGACTTCTTGCCGTCCTGGAGGATCTTGTTGACGAGCATGGTTACCTGCTCGGAGTTGTATACCGGGTCCTTGACTACAGGACGCTTCGGAGCAGCATTCTTACGCATTGTTTATTACTGTCCCTTCTTTGCGCCGTAACGGGAACGTGCCTGCTTACGGTCCTTGACACCCTGGGTATCCAGAGCGCCGCGGATAATCTTGTAACGAACACCAGGAAGGTCCTTCACACGGCCGCCGCGAACGAGGACCATGGAGTGCTCCTGCAGGTTGTGGCCCTCGCCCGGAATGTAGGCGGAAACCTCAATACCGGTGGTCAGGCGAACACGAGCAACCTTACGCAGTGCGGAGTTCGGCTTCTTAGGAGTGGTGGTGTACACGCGGGTGCATACACCGCGACGCTGCGGGGAACCCTTCAGCGCAGCGGTGGAAACCTCTTTACGCTTATCGTGGCGGCCCTTGCGGACCAGCTGCTGAATAGTTGGCATTTAACAGTCTTTCTGTCGAATTGCACCAATACCGAAGGAAAAGAACCAAACATGCAAAAATGGGCGCTCTTTCCCGGGGCGCTGCCGCATGTCCAGAACTCTTCCCAAGGTCGGTGCCTTGTTAAGGATCAGACTCTTCACCGCGCGCCAGCAAGGCACGCATAGTGAACTGCCGTTTAGACTAGCAAACCGATCACGCTTTATACAAAACGCGATCGGCACCTTCTTCCTGCTAGGACCATTCCCAAACTAAATCAGCCTCAGCAGCCTTGGTGGCAAAGTAGTCCTTTTCCTGTGCTTCCCAGGTTTCAAACCACTGCTCGTAGTCGGGCTCGCGGGCGATGGCGCGTTCGCGGCGTTGGTCCCGGGGGCCGTCGATAAGCACGCTAACTACCGTTCCCCTCTCCTTTGCGGCTGCGATATTGGCCGGGGTTACGGAGCCCACCCCTTCCACGATGAGATCATCGCGCACGTCGAGGCTAGCCCAGTCTCCAGGGCTGTCCGCCTCCCAATCCCAGCGCCAATAGCCGGGATTCATGGTGCGCAATACCTGTTCTGCCACCATGTCAGAGCCCTTGTCCAGGCCGTGCCAGCCGGGGTAGAACTCATCGAGGTGTACCACGCGCCAGTTGGTGCGCTCGGCCAGCGCGGCGGAAGTCCAGGTTTTTCCGGCACCCGAAGGGCCGTCGATAAGCACGGTCACTGGCTTGAAGGCACGCTTTCTGGCTGCCGCCAGCTTGACGACGTCCTCTAAAAGGCGCTCTTGTTGGCTATCAAAGTCCATGGTCGCTCAATCACTGCTTTCGCGGTTTATAGGCCGAAGAATCTCCAGGCCCCAGTGAGTACCGAAACTACCACCGGTACAAAAGCGAGGACAGTACCTAGGGCCATAATCCACCCATCACGGGCATGCAACCGGGAGGGACGCGCCCATGTACGTGCCCCTCCTCCCGGTGGTGTTCGGCCGAATCCGCGCGCTTCCATAGCCGTGGCCAATTTGCCACCGCGGCGCAGCGCGATGACCAATAGCCCGAAGGACATAGTAAGCAGATGCTTCAGCTTGCCGACGTCCGTCAGCCCCCTCGCCCTGCGCGCCATCCCCAGCGACTGCCAATCAGATTGAAAAAGCGTCATCATGCGCACACCGGCCACTGCACCAATGACAAAACGCGACGGCAGCTTCAAGATCTGCGAGAGAGCATCACCCAGCTCCGTAGGGTCGATATCACGGGCGAGCACCACCATGGGCAAAGCTACGGCAAAGACGCGCAACGTAATAGCGATGGCCAGGCTAAGGGAATTTTCGGTGACATGAATAAGCCCCCAGTGGAAGTATTCGGTGCCGCTGGGTTCACCATAAAGCAGCATTGAAATGCCGGAAATCGGGGCGACCAAGAAGAGGAACCATCCGGCCTTAAAGACTCGCGCCCACGATACCCCGCATAACGGGGCGAAAATCAGAGTAAGCACTAACGATACCGCTGCCGAAACCCAGTCAATGGACGCTAAAATGGGAGTGACCCAGATAAACATCATAAACACTCGGGTGAGCGGATTGGCTCCGCGCAAAAGGTTAGGCACCATCCACCTCCACATGATGATCCCCTAAAGCCTGGATAAACAAAGGATCGTGGGTGATGGAGGCAACGGTGGTGCCACCATCGGCTAGCTCGCGTAGCAAGCGCACCAGCTCCACAAAGGTCTGCGGGTCCTGTCCAAAAGTAGGCTCGTCAAGGAGTACCACCTCAGGTGACGTTACCAACGCAGTAGCTACTGAAAGGCGGCGCTTCTCGCCTCCAGAAAGCGTGAAGGGATTAGCCTCCAAAAGGTGCTCTAGGCGCAGGGAATCCACCAATTGGGCTATGCGCTCTTCTGGCGGTTTTACTCGCATGACCTTTGGCGCGACGCGCAGCTCTTCCGCTACGGTGCGCGAAACGAACTGGTGCTCCGGGTTTTGGAATACGAATCCAATGCGGTCTGCCAACTCACGAGACTTCCACCGAATCGGTGGCCCCTTGACCCCGCGGCGCACAAAGTCTGCCACTCCGATCTCGCCGGATATGGCCGGCAGCAAGCCCGCCATGGTCATTAACCATGTTGATTTTCCTGCACCATTGGGACCTGTAATCACAGTCGAAGCGCCCGCCGGCAGAGAAATCGTGCGCGGTGGGCCGAAGCGAGTAACCAAATCCTTACTCCAGAGTGCAGCGTCGCCTTCCCCAGCTGCACCATCGCCCAACTCGCGCGCCTGGGGGAGCCCTTCGACACGGCGGCGCCGTGCTACCTGCTCAAAGGGACCATCGGCCACGATGCGCCCATGCGCAATTTCCACGGCACGGTCAAGCAATCCTTCCCATGCCGTATGCTGGTGTTCTACCACCACAAGGGTAGCCCCAGTCTCTTCTACCAGTGCAGAAACGGCGCGAACCACATCGCGTGCGCCGGCAGGGTCAAGATTGGCAGTGGGCTCATCTAGCAGCACCACACCGGCGCCCATAGCGATTACACCCGCTAAAGCAAGGCGTTGCTTTTGCCCACCAGACAGGCGCTCGGTGGGAAAATCCATATCCACGAACGGGCCGACCAGATCCTTGGCCGCGGCTACGCGGCGCCAAATCTCTTCCCTCGGATACGCTAGGTTCTCGCAGCCGAAGGCAATATCGTCTCCCACCCGAGCTGAGATAACCTGCGAATCCGGGTCTTGTAATACCAGCCCTACGGGAATGGAATGTCCCGGTTCTTCCACTGCGCCAGTGGAATCTTCCAAGAGGATCTCTCCGGTGCGGGTTCCCTCTTCATCGGAACCCAGTACCCCGGCTATAGCAGCTAGGAAGGTGGATTTTCCGGATCCAGAGTCGCCGCAAAGCAATACCCGCTCGCCCGGTTCAATAACCAGGTCAATATCAGCTAACGCTGGCTGGGTGCGCCCGGCATGCGTCCAGCCAAAACCGCGGGCGGTAATTTTTGTGGGCCTTCCCGCCAGAGTGGAAAAGTCAGTCACAGTGCCAATACGCCCTAAGCGCGCTGTTCGCGGCCTGCGGCGAAACGATCCAAAGCGCCTGTCTTCGCTAGCGCCTTCACCACGAAAAAGCCCAAAGCACCGGCGAGGATCGCACCGGAGATAGTCAGCGTAACCAAATAAATCATTTGGAACTCGAAGGAGCGAGCCAAGTTACCGGAAAGGAATAGCTCGAGAATAAAAGCACCCCAGCCAGCCGCCATGCCGGCTAATACCGAAACTCCAAAGCCAAACCTGCGGTACAGGAAGATAGCCAAGATGATTTCCACGCCTAGCCCTTGTGCCAAGCCGGAATACAGGGTTTCAATGCCCCACTGGGAACCCAGCACTGCGGACACAGTGGCCGCTAGGACCTCAACGTATACAGCTGCACCTGGCTTGCGGATGATAAGGCCACCCAGCACGCCACCAATGAGCCAAATGCCGGTGGCTATACCGCCCAAGCCCGGGGTAATAGCATCCATAGCTTGGAACCAGGCATAGCCCACTGCGTTCCAACCCAAGAATACGAAGCCGCAAGCTACACCCAGAACAGATGCAACCACGATATCGACCACGCGCCAATTCAAACTGCGCTTCGGGGCAGCGGACGCACGTGTAGTAGACATAATTTTCCTCCCTCTCGCCGGCATTATCCGGATCAGGTTCTACGGTTCACCGCGCATGTGGCGGCATCTCAGCCAGTCTCGGCTACACAATGGCAGCTGACAAGCACCCGTGATGTGTGCATTTTTCAACTACTTAGGCAGCGCTCCCCTAAAGGCGCCTTGCCAAAAGCTGCATTCATACTAGCAGAGCAGTTTAGCGGTACACCCTAAACATGGAAACAGCCCCGCCTTCCTGTCATTCAGAAAGGCGGGGCCATCAATATCCCGCGTTAACGCAGATTCAGCTGCACCCTAGAAAGTGAAGTCCTCATCCAGCGGCACGGAGGCACCGGTGAACTCACCGAAGCCGTCATCGCCATAGATGGAATCGCCGTAAGTCGGAATCGAGTATGCAGCGTTGCGCGCAGCCTCGGTCGGCTTGACGGAAATATTGCGGTAGCGGGAAATACCCGTACCGGCCGGGATGAGCTTACCGATAATCACGTTCTCCTTGAGACCGATGAGCTTATCGGAGCGCTTATTAATAGCGGCGTCGGTAAGCACACGCGTGGTCTCCTGGAACGATGCAGCAGACAACCAGGACTCGGTAGCCAAGGAAGCCTTGGTAATACCCATGATCTCCGAGCGCAGCTGAGCCGGCTCGCCACCTTCTGCAACCTGAGCAGCATTGAGCTGCTTAGCCTCAGAAAGGTCGATGAGGTTACCCGGCAACAAGTCCGTAGTACCCGCATCAATGACGGTACCGCGGCGCAGCATCTGGCGGATGATGATCTCGATGTGCTTATCGTGGATAGCCACACCCTGGGTACGGTACACAGCCTGCACCTCGTTGATGAGGTGCTGCTCCACGCCACGGCGGCCGAGGACCTCGAGCACGTCGTGCGGGTCAGCCGCACCGCGCATCAGGCGGTCTCCGGTCTCGACGTGGTCGCCGTCCTTGAGGGAACGCTCGATCATCGCATCCGGGTTGGACTCCATCGGGCGACGGACCTGAGCCAGGCCCTGACGCTTGGAGAGCTTCTCATAGACCACATCATCAGAACCGTCATCCGGGGTGATGGTCAGGGTCCAGAAGTTGCCCTCATCGGACAGGGATACGGTGCCGTCAACGGAAGCGATAGGAGCGCGGTTCTTCGGGTTACGGGCCTCGAAAAGCTCCTGAACACGCGGGAGACCGCCGGTAATATCGCCACCGACACCACCCTGGTGGAACGTACGCATGGTCAGCTGGGTGCCCGGCTCACCAATGGACTGTGCCGCCACGATGCCGACGGCCTCGCCGATATCGACCAGCTGGCCGGAAGCCATGGACTTGCCGTAGCACTTGGCACACACGCCAGCCGGGGTCTGGCAGGTCAGCACGGAGCGAACCTTGACCTCAGTAACCTTGGCGTCCAACAGCTTCTGGGTGAGTGCCTCGGTGAGGTCGGAGCCGGCCTCAGCCACGACCTCGCCATTGTCGTCCTTGACATCGGTCGCGAGAACGCGGCCGGATGCGGAGGTCTCCCACAGCTCGGAGAGAACCACCTTGTCGCCGGAAACCTCGCCGATGGGGACGCGAACGCCCTGGCGGGTGCCACAGTCCTCTTCGCGGACGATGACGTCCTGGGCCACGTCCACCAGACGACGGGTGAGGTAGCCGGAGTCAGCGGTACGCAGCGCGGTATCGGCCAGACCCTTACGGGAACCGTGGGAGTTGTTGAAGTACTCCAGCACGGACAGGCCTTCACGGAAGGAGGTCTTAATCGGACGGGTGATGTAATCACCGTGCGAGTTCACAACCATGCCCTTCATACCGGCCAGCGTCCAGATCTGACGCATGTTACCGGCCGCACCAGACTTCACAATCATCGGAATCGGGTTGTGGTCAGGGTACATGTTCTCGACGGCCTCACCGACGGTATCGGTAGCGTCCTTCCACAGCTCAACCAGGCGATCGTAGCGCTCGCGCTCGGTCAGAGCACCCTGCTCCCAGTACTTACGCTCGATGCGCTCTGCTTCCTTCTCATAAGACTCGAGGATCTCGGTCTTATTCGGCAGAACCAGAACGTCAGACATAGTGATGGTCACGCCAGAACGGGTTGCCCAGTAGAAGCCGGCATCCTTCATGTTGTCCAGCACCTGAGCCACGGTGATCATCGGGTACTTATTGGCCAAGTCATTGACCACGTCACCGATGAGGACCTTGTTGCCAGAGCCGCCGCCCTTACGGACCATGATGCCCTCGAGGTACGGGTAGTTCCATGGCAACAACTCGTTGAACATGACGCGGCCAATGGTGGTGTAGCCCATCCATGCCTGGCCCTTGGTCCAGCCATCCGGGAACTGCTCCTCCTCGATCTCCTTCGGCGGACGAAGGTGATCGATGCGGACCTTGATCGGGGCCTGCAGGCCAACGGCGCCGCGGTCATAGGCCATGAGGGCCTCGGCGTAGGAGGAGTAAACGCCGGTTGCTGGCTTGTCCTCTTCTGCCTCGCGGAAGCGGCCGTTGCCACCGATCTCGTCCTCGGACTTGTCCATCGTCAGGTAGTACAGACCGGTAACCATATCCAGACGCGGCATAGCCAGTGGCTTACCGGATGCCGGGGACAGAATGTTATTGGACGCCAGCATCAAGACGCGGGCCTCAGCCTGTGCCTCAGCGGACAGCGGCAGGTGGACTGCCATCTGGTCACCGTCGAAGTCGGCGTTGAACGCCTCACAAGCCAGCGGGTGCAGCTGAATAGCCTTACCCTCAACCAGCTTCGGCTCGAAGGCCTGAATGCCCAGGCGGTGCAGCGTAGGTGCACGGTTGAGCATCACAGGGTGCTCAGAAATGGCCTGCTCCAGAACGTCCCACACCTCTGGGCGCTGGCGCTCAACCATGCGCTTGGCGGACTTGATGTTCTGGGCATAGTCGTTTTCTACCAAGCGCTTCATGACGAACGGCTTGAATAGCTCGAGCGCCATGAGCTTCGGCAGACCACACTCGTGCAACTTCAGCTGCGGTCCAACGATAATAACGGAACGGCCGGAGTAGTCCACGCGCTTACCCAGCAGGTTCTGGCGGAAGCGGCCCTGCTTGCCCTTGAGCAAGTCAGACAGAGACTTCAGCGGACGGTTGCCCGGGCCGGTAACCGGACGGCCGCGGCGGCCGTTATCGAAGAGTGCGTCCACAGACTCCTGCAGCATGCGCTTCTCGTTGTTCACGATGATCTCTGGAGCGCCCAGGTCGATCATGCGCTTCAAACGGTTATTGCGGTTGATCACGCGGCGGTAGAGGTCATTCAGGTCGGAGGTAGCAAAGCGGCCACCGTCCAGCTGCACCATTGGGCGCAGCTCTGGCGGGATAACCGGGATGGCATCCAACACCATGCCGGCCGGATCGTTGCCGGAGCGCAGGAAGGCAGCAACGACCTTCAGGCGCTTGAGGGCACGCATCTTCTTCTGGCCCTTGCCATTGTTGATGATCTCGCGCAGCTCCTCGGCCTCAGCCTCGAGGTCGAAGTTGCGGACCAGGGTCTGGATGGCTTCTGCGCCCATGCCGCCGGTGAAGTAATCCTCGTAGCGGTCAACCAGCTCTTCGTAGATGGTCTCATCGATGATCATCTGCTTTGGAGCCAGCTTGATGAAGGTATTCCAGATTTCATCCAGGCGGGCGATTTCGCGCTCGCCACGCTCGCGGATGTGCTGCATTTCCTTATCGGCAGCGTTCTTTACCTTCTTACGGGCATCGGCCTTGGCACCGGCTGCTTCCAGCTCAGCCAGGTCAGACTCCAGCTTGGAGGCGCGCTCTGCGATCTCGGACTCGGTATCGTCCTCAACGTCCTTCTTCTCCAGGAGCATTTCTGCTTCCAGGGTGGACTGATCGTTGTGGCGAGCCTCTTCATCCACGGAGGTGATGATATTGGCGGCGAAGTAAATGATGCGCTCGAGATCCTTCGGAGCCAGGTCCAGCAGGTAGCCCAAGCGGGACGGAACGCCCTTGAAGTACCAGATGTGGGTTACCGGAGCGGCCAGCTCAATGTGGCCCATGCGCTCACGGCGAACCTTGGACTTGGTGACCTCAACGCCACAGCGCTCACAGATGATGCCCTTGTAGCGGACGCGCTTGTACTTACCACAAGCGCACTCCCAGTCACGGGTGGGGCCGAAGATGCGCTCACAGAAGAGGCCGTCCTTCTCCGGCTTCAGAGTGCGGTAGTTAATGGTCTCAGGCTTTTTGACCTCGCCCTTGGACCAGCGACGAATATCGTCTGCGGTAGCCAGACCGATGCGGAGCTCGTCGAAGAGATTTACGTCAAACACGTAATGTCTCCCTTTCATCCTCGTTGTCGAGGAATTGATGGCTTTGTATGAATGGAACGTTTACGCCCTACCACGGGGACTTACCCCGCGGTGGACCAAGAAACTAATTAGGCGATGTCAGCGGAAGAGCCCTCATCGCGGGACAGGTTAATGCCAAGCGATGGGCTATCCATGTCATCGTCATCAGAGCCAGACAGCTCCATCGGCGTGCCGTCGGTGGAAAGAACTTCCACGTTCAAGCACAGGGACTGCAGCTCCTTGAGCAACACCTTGAAGGACTCAGGGATGCCCGGATCTGGAATATTGTCGCCCTTAACAATGGCTTCGTAGACCTTCACGCGGCCGACGACGTCATCGGACTTGATGGTCAGCAGCTCCTGCAGGGTGTAGGCAGCGCCGTATGCCTGCATTGCCCACACCTCCATCTCGCCGAAGCGCTGGCCACCGAACTGGGCCTTACCACCCAGCGGCTGCTGGGTAATCATGGAGTAAGGACCGGTGGAACGGGCGTGAATCTTCTCATCGACCAAGTGGTGCAGCTTGAGCATGTACATGTAGCCAACCGAAATTGGGTACTTGTACGGTTCGCCCGAGCGGCCGTCGAAAAGCGTGGCCTTGCCGTGCTCATCCACCAGCACATCGCCGTCGCGGTTAGGACGGGAGGAAGCCAGCAGGCGCTCGATCTCGTGATTGGTAGCACCGTCGAAGACCGGGGTCGCGGTCAAGGAATCCGCAGGAACGTCATAGAGCTCCTCCGGCAGGGTCTTGAGCAGCTCGGCGTTCTTCGGATCCTCGGTGTCAACCTTCCAGCCGGCGTGTGCCAACCAGCCCAGGTGAACCTCGAGGACCTGGCCGATGTTCATACGACGTGGCACACCGTGGGTGTTCAGCAGGATGTCTACCGGGGTGCCGTCTTCCATGAACGGCATATCCTCTGGCGGCAGAATCTTGCCCACAACACCCTTGTTGCCGTGGCGGCCGGCCATCTTATCGCCGTCCTGGATCTTGCGCTTCTGGGCCACGTAGACGCGAGTCATCTCGTTGACGCCAGGGGCCAGATCGTCATCATCATCGCGGGAGAAGCGGGCAACGCCAATGACCTTGCCTACCTCACCGTGCGGCACCTTCATGGAGGTATCGCGAACCTCGCGGGCCTTTTCACCGAAGATGGCGCGCAGCAGGCGCTCCTCCGGGGTCAGCTCGGTCTCGCCCTTCGGGGTGACCTTACCCACCAGGATGTCGCCGGCGCGGACGTCGGCACCGATGCGGATGATGCCGCGCTCGTCCAGATCGCTCAAGACGTCTTCAGAGACGTTCGGAATCTCGCGGGTGATTTCCTCCGCGCCCAGCTTGGTATCGCGAGCATCGATCTCGTGCTCTTCGATGTGGACGGAGGTCAAGATATCCTCTTCCACGATGCGCTGGTTGAGGATGATGGCGTCCTCGTAGTTGTGGCCTTCCCACGGCATGAAGGCAACCAGCAGGTTGCGGCCGAGGGACATCTCACCATTGTGGGTACCAGGACCATCGGCCAGAACCTGGCCGGCCTCTACGCGCTCGCCCATAGAAACCAGCGGGGTCTGGTTGTAGTTGGTGCCCTGGTTGGTGCGCTCGAACTTACGCAGGATGTAGGTGTCGCGCTGGCCCTCATCATCCATGATGGTGATGACATCAGCGGTGACGTTTTCTACCACACCGGCCTTCGGGGTGATAACAACGTCGCCAGCGTCATAAGCAGCGCGCTGCTCCATGCCGGTACCTACCAGCGGAGCCTCGGAGCGAACCAGCGGCACGGCCTGCTTCTGCATGTTCGCACCCATCAGGGCACGGTTAGCATCGTCGTGCTCCAAGAACGGAATCATGGCGGTACCCACGGACACCATCTGGCGCGGGGACACGTCAACGTAGTCCACACCAGAGGCATCAGTAAGTCCGATATCGCCGTCCTTCAGGCGGACCTCAATGCGCTCGCTAGTGAGGTTGCCCTCTGCGTCTTGCTCGACCTCGGCCTGAGCAATAGCGAAGCGATCCTCTTCATCGGCGGTGAGGTACTCCACCTGGTCGGTAATCTTGCCGTCCACAACCTTGCGGTACGGGGTCTCGATGAAGCCAAAGGCATTCACGCGGGCATAGGAAGCCAGCGCGCCAATCAGGCCAATGTTCGGACCCTCAGGAGTCTCAATCGGGCACATGCGGCCGTAGTGAGAAGCGTGAACGTCTCGCACCTCAATGCCGGCGCGCTCACGGGACAGACCGCCCGGGCCCAGCGCGGACAGGCGGCGCTTGTGGGTCAGGCCGGACAGCGAGTTGTTGTGGTCCATGAACTGGGACAGCTGCGAGGTGCCGAAGAACTCGCGGATAGCAGCAGAGACCGGGCGCACGTTAATCAGGGAGGTCGGAGTGATGGACTCCGCATCCTGGGTGGTCATGCGCTCGCGCACAACGCGCTCCATGCGGGACAGACCCACACGGACCTGATTCTGGATGAGCTCGCCTACGGTGCGCAGGCGGCGGTTACCAAAGTGGTCGATGTCATCCGTGTGCAAGGAGATCATCTCGCCGTTTGGCGCCTTCATCTCGCGCTCGCCTACGTGCAGGCGGACCAGGTACTCGAGGGTGACGGCAATGTCTTCCTCGGTCAGGGTCATCAGACCATCGTGGTCGCCGCCCAGACCCAGCTTGCGGTTGACCTTGTAGCGGCCGACCTTTGCCAGGTCGTAGCGCTTCGCACGGAAGAAGGAGTTATCCAACAAGGACTGTGCCAATTCACGGGTTGGCTGCTCGCCTGGGCGCTGCTTGCGGTAAATCTCCAGCAATGCCTCGTCGGTATTTGCCACACCATCAGATTCCAGGGTGGACATCATAAGCTCGGAGAAGCCGAAGCGATCCTTGATCTGCTCCTCGCTCCAGCCCAGTGCCTTAAGCAGCACGGTAACCGGCTGGCGGCGCTTGCGGTCAATGCGCACGCCGACGGTATCGCGCTTGTCGACGTCGAACTCCAACCATGCACCGCGGGAAGGAATAACCTTCACGGAGTGCAGCGGACGCTCGGTGGACTTATCGATCGAGCGATCGAAGTACACGCCCGGGGAGCGCACCAGCTGAGAGACGACGACGCGCTCGGTACCGTTCACGATGAACGTGCCCATATCCGTCATCATCGGGAAATCGCCGATGAAAACGGTCTGCGACTTAATCTCTTGGGTGTCGTTATTGATAAACTCTGCGGTCACGTACAGCGGCGCGGAGTAGTTGATGTCCTTTTCCTTGCACTCATCCACAGTGTTTTTCACCGGTTCAAAGCGCGGCTCCGACAAGGACAGGGACATATTGCCCGAGTAGTCCTCAATCGGCGAGAGCTCTTCGAGGATGTCCTCGAGGCCGCTCGTTACGCGGGCATCATCGCCACGCGCAGCCTGCTCGCGCTCGCGCCATTCCGGCGAGCCGACGAGCCAAGCAAAAGAATCAAGTTGTACGTCAAGGAGACCCGGCAGGGCGATGGGCTCGCTAATTTTTGCAAACGAGTATCGCTTCGGGGCTCCGGGGATATTGGCCACTGACTTGGTCTGGCGGGAGACTGCCAAGATGGGTCCTTCCAGCACCTCACGCGGATTGCCTGCTCGCCCTGGCCGACGAGCCGCAAAACCGCTGGTAATTCTAGCATTCGGTCTGCTGTGGAGTGTCTGGGTTCAGAATGCACAAAATCACCTTGTCAAGTCGGTTTTGCCATCACCGGCCTGAAAGGCTAAATGTGCACCGAAGATCCAGATTCCAGCGCAACGAAATAGCTTATAGGAAAAGACCTGTCATGTAAAGACACACCACAATTGGGGCGTGTCGCTACCACGCTAGGGGGCAAGCTCGTGCTCGCCGCGGCGCTAACGCGTCCATGCCACGACTATGTGCGCGACAACCAGTGAGCACCCTACCACTAAAATCTCTCTATACCGCAACCCTGCCGGCGATTGAGGCTCCTAGCTGCTCTTTTAGCGGCTCACCGGCACCGCGCTTCCACCGTTGTGCGCGTGGTGGCCACGCCGGCGGGCATGCTTATTCTTTCCGCCAAATAATCCCAGCGCACCGATGATTCCTAGTAATGCAAGCAGCGCGCCTACTCCAATGACTATCCAGCGGACAATCTCCGCCACGCGATCGCGCGGGAATTCTGCGGCTTCCTTCAGCAGCTCTTTTTGGTCCTCTTCGGAGGTAGAACCATCAAAGACGAAGGCACGCACGCGGCCCACACCTTCGCGGTCTGCGTAGTAGTCATCGATGTCTACATCCATACCCACCACGAGTCCGGTTTGTTGGTCTACATAGAAGTCACGGTTCCCGGAGTGGGTCAAATACCCCTGTTCCTCGCCGCCGCCCTCCTTGGGCAGGCTGGTGGTATTCCCATCGGCTGCATAAAGCTGCGCTACGTTCGTCGGCTCAATTTCTTGGTGATAACGGTAGACCGTACGGCCATCCATCGTGGTTTCTTCTTCAAAGACTGCATCGACGGCCTTGCGCAGCGTCGGGTCAAAGACTGGATAATTGGTCTTTTCGGCATCCGCGGGGAACTTGAGCCAGTAGCCGTCTATGGTCACCGTGTCTGATGGAGTCGCGAGCGTATGGCTCAACGAGGCCTCCCCCATAGCTTCACCACTCAGGCGGTCCACCGGGTAGGTCCACACCTGGGCCTGGCTCAAGTCGTTTAAGCCTTCGCCCTCGCCGCGCATACGCGTCTCACCGATGCGCACGGTAGCCTTCTCTTCGTCCGAGGGCTCTTGGATATCCATGTTGATCTGGTAAGTCATGGGGCCTGAATACGGCGTGGAACCATCCTTGGACAATTGCTGGGAATCCGCGGAATCATCGTGCAATGTCCAGGTGCTGTTTTTCAGGTTCAGCGGCAGCCGCGGGGAAAAATCCAAAAATGCCGGCGCCACAACACCAGCGGCGATCAACGCGACACCGAAGCCTAGGAGCAGGACGGAAAAAATGCGGGACTTGGGCAGCATGGGGGCTAATTCTACAGCCCTTGGCGGAAATTCCTGGTTTCTACAGGCCACCCCGCCGTGCCGGATTGATTTCTAAGCAGTGTGCTTATTCCAAGCAACGATACTGCTAGTATCCGTGGTTTGGCGCGCGCACCAAAGATCAAACTCTTCCTGCAGTCCCAGCCAAAACTCCGCCGAATTGCCAAAATAGGCAGAGAGACGAAGCGCCATTTCCGCACTAATCCCAATGCGTCCACGGACCAGCTTTGAAATTTGGGATTTGGAGCTAAAAATATCCCTGGCTAAGCGGTATTGAGTAAGTCCGAGCGGCTCCAGAAACTCCTCGCGCAGAACCTCCCCAGGGTGTGGAACGGATATGATATCCGAAGCTTCCTCTCCCTCATTTGTGATAATCGATGAAGTCAACGTCCACAGCTCCTTTCCCTGTCCATCGAAAGACTACTCTCCACTGCGCGTTAACGCGGATGGAATAAAATCCGTCCCACTGCCCTTTCAGCCTCTCCAAACGATTTGCTGGTGGAATCCTTAAATCAGCTAGGGAAACGGACCGGTCAATCATGATGAGTTTGCGGCGCAGGATCTTCCGCAGTTCAGGAGGTACATACTTTGGCGCCTTACCATCTGTGTGAAAGCGCTCTAAGCTATCCCTCCTAAACTCCACAACGCCATGGTGTCATACTTTGACACTATTGGCCATTGCTGCACTCCACGCACTACGCTCGCAAACACAAAACGAGGAAATCCCCAGCTCCCACCGCGTGCAGCGGTAGAAGTGGGGATTTAAAAGCGGAAAGCTCAGTGAAATTACTTGAGCTCGACGGAAGCGCCAGCCTCTTCCAGCTTGGTCTTAGCAGCCTCAGCGTCGTCCTTGGAAGCGCCCTCGAGGATAGCCTTAGGAGCACCCTCGACCATTTCCTTAGCTTCCTTCAGGCCCAGGCCGGAGACGATCTCGCGGACAGCCTTAATAACGCCAATCTTCTTAGCGCCAGCGTCGGTCAGAACGACGTCGAACTCGGTCTTCTCCTCAGCGGCACCAGCGCCGCCCTCAGCCGGAGCGCCAGCTGCAACAGCAGCAACCGGAGCAGCAGCCTCAACGTCGAATACCTCTTCAAATTCCTTAACGAACTCGGACAGTTCGATGAGGGTCATTTCCTTGAAAGCTTCAATGAGCTCGTCCTTGGTGAGCTTAGCCATGATGGCAAGTCCTTTCTGTGTTGTGTGAGCGCTGCACCTACATTAGGCAACGCGCACGGTGTTGTAATTGTGCGTCTTTTGTGACGACTTAAGCTTCTGCTTCCTTCTTGTCCTGCAGGGCTGCGACGGTACGTACAGCCTTGGTTGCAGGAGCGTTGAAGAGAGCGGCTGCCTTCGCCATAGAACCCTTCATAGCGCCAGCCAGCTTTGCGAGGGTGGTCTCGCGGTTGTCCAGCTTGGCGATGGCCTCAACCTGGTCGGCAGACAGTGCGTTGCCGTCCATGTAGCCACCCTTGATGATGAGTGCATTGTTGTCATCAGCGAACTTGGTGATGACCTTCGCAGCATCCACTGCCTCACCCTTGATGAACGCAATTGCGGTCGGGCCAGTCAGCAAATCATCAAGACCTTCGATGCCAGCTTCCTTGGCAGCGATCTTGAAAAGGGTGTTCTTGGCGACGGAGTATTCAACGTCAAATCCCAGATCGTTACGCAGCTCCTGCAGCTGGGATACGGTCAGGCCGCGGTACTCGGTCAATACAACAGAGTTAGCGCCAGCCAGCTTCTCCTTCAGCTCTGCCAGGTCTGCAGTGTTCTTTGGGTTTGCCATTGTCTCTCGCCTCCTTCCAAAACATCTCTTTTATTATTCCGCCGGGACCTTCCTTATTTCGGTTACCCGAAATAACAAAAGCCCCGTGCAAGAGCACAGGGCGCGCGACATAAGAGAATGCCGCGAATAATCGCAAAGTGTCTCCTGCGTGGGCCGCCTCCTAGGATGGAGAACCTTCGATCCAAATGGATGACCAACGGTCTTCGGTGAACTTTGACTCGGCCTGAAGCGGCCGTTCAAACTTCGTGGAAAACACTACCTTCCCACCCACGGTTTCTCCAAATCCCCGTTTTCGCCGCGTAGGATAGCCGACATGACCTGCCTGATGTGGTTTCGCGATGACCTGCGCCTACACGATAACCAGGCCCTTCGCCGCGCGGCCGAAGCCGCCTCGCTTGCAGGCGTTCCCTTGGTCGCCGTCGTGCTCGACGAGCCGGCCTATCCGGGCACCCGCCCACTGGGCGGCGCCACCACGTGGTGGCGCGAGCGCTCCCTTTATGCCCTTGCACACGACCTCGCCGAGCACGGCGTGGAGCTCATTCGCGTCGCCGGTGATGCCCGCGTGGAAATCCCCCGCCTAGCCGCCGAACTCGGCGCCACCACAGTCACGTGGACGCGCCGCTACCACGGCCCGCTGCGCGAGGTTGATGCCGCGGTCAAGGAAAACTTGACTGCTCGTGGCATTACCGCCACTTCTTCACCCGGCTTCACCCTGGTCGAACCCTGGGAGGTTACCAATGGCCAGGGCCAGCCCTATAAGGTCTTTACTCCCTTCTCCAAGACCGCGTCCTCCCAAGTAGCAGGCGATGGGCCGGAGGGGGTGCCGGAGATGGAGGCGTCGGCAAGCATTGCCTGCTCCTGGCCCAAGCCCACCGAGCCAGCGTGGGCCGCATCCCTAGCCGAGCACTGGACGCCCGGAGAGGCCGGAGCGCGGGAGCGCCTAGCCCAGCTGGATCTGGCCAACTACGCCAAGGAACGCGATATTCCCGCGCTCAATGCCACCTCCCTCCTCTCGCCGCACCTGCGCTTTGGCGAGGTCTCCCCGCGCGAGGTGTGGTTCGCCGCAGCCGAAGAGCCGGAGTGCGCCAAATTCCACTCCGAGCTACTGTGGCGTGACTTTGCCTGACATCGCCTCTACCACCTGCCCAACCTTGCTACCGAAAACGTACGGGAAAAATTCGACCGCTTCGATTGGTCCTGGGATGACCCGCGGCTCAAGGATTGGCAGGCCAGCACTACGGGCATTCCGCTTATCGACGCCGGAATGCGCGAGCTATGGGCCACCAGGTATATGCACAACCGCGTACGGATGGTGGTGGGATCCTTCCTCACCAAGAACCTCGGTATCCACTGGCGCCTGGGCGAGGAATGGTTCTGGGACACCTTGGTGGACGCCGATGCCGCCTCCAACCCCTTCAATTGGCAGTGGGTGGCTGGCTGCGGCGATGACGCCGCACCATTTTTCCGCATCTTCAACCCCGAAACCCAGGCCAGGCGCTTCGACCCCGACGGCGAATATGTGCGCCGCTGGGCACCCGCGCTGTTTGGCCCACCCATAGTGGACCTAAAGGAATCGCGCCAAGCCGCCCTCGACGCCTATGCGGAGATCAAGGACTAGGTCGGCGGAAAAGGTGGACGTAAAGGTCTACCATGGGGCCAATGATGAGCCCCAGGATTCATTCTCAAGCGCACCCGCCCATTGGCAACACCCCACTCATGCGAGTGGAGGCGATCAATCCTCGGCCGGATGTCCACCTCTATCTCAAACTCGAACAGTTCAACCTCGGTGGTTCTGCCAAAGACCGTACCGCCCGAGCACTAATCCAGGCGGCCCTTGCCGCCGGTGATATCCGCCCAGGGTCGACGTTGGTGGAATCTTCCTCCGGCAACCTGGGCATGGCTCTAGCTCGTCAGGCCCCACTGCTGGGGATGAAGTTCCACTGCGTGGTGGATCCGCGCGTCAACGCCTCCACGGTGGCCACCATGCGCGCCTATGGCGCACACGTGGAATTGCTCGACCACCCAGATCCCGAAACCGGCGATTGGCTCACCGCCCGCCGCACCCGCGTGGCCGAGCTATTGGAAGAGATCCCTGATTCTTTCAACCTCAACCAGTATTCCAATGAAGCCGCCTTCCACGCCCACGCGGAGGGCACAATGACTGAGATCCTGGATCAACTCGGGCAGGCACCCAGCCATGTGCTCGTAGCAATGAGTACCACCGGAACCCTTGGCGGCTGTGTCCGCAAACTTTCCGAGGTGGGAGCCAGTACCCAAACAATCGGCGTTGATGCAGAAGGCTCCGTACTTTTCGGCGGTGAGCGTGGCACCCGCATGCTGCCCGGCTATGGCGCAGGTATCGTGACCGACCTATCCACCAAATTTTCGCCCTCCTCCGTCGAGCGGGTCCCCGATCTCGAGGCCATCGTGGCCGCCCGCAGGCTCGCCCGGGCCGAGGGTTTGCTGCCGGGTGCTTCCGGCGGTGCTGTTATCGCAGCCTTCCAGCGCCTCGCCCCCTCCCTGCCGGCGGGGGCGGAGGTGGTTGCCGTGCTACACGACGCCGGCCAGCCTTACTTAGACACTATCTATAACGATTCCTGGGTATGCGAAAACTTCGGCATTTCACCTGCCGAACTTGCCGCGCGCAGCGAAGGGACGGCGCAGTGACTTCCGCTAAGCCTGCCCGACGCATTGCCATCATCGGAGGCGGTCCGCGCGGTCTCTGGGCCGTAGAGGAACTCATCGAGCGCGCCCGCATCCCCATCGATGTCACGGTCTTCGACCCGTATCCGGCCGGTTCAGGCGCTGTCTACCGCCCGCAGCAGCCACCGCACTGGCGCCTCAACGTCAACTGCGCCATCGTCACCACCGCCCACGATAATTTCAACGATTGGCGGGCCCGCCGCGGTGGGGACACCACCGATGCCTTCCCACCGCGCGCCGAAGTGGGCCAATTCCTCGCCGATACCTGGTCCGCCGCGTTGCAGCGCGCGCCGGCGCACGTTGGCATCCGCCACTTGCCGCACCGCGTGAGCGAAGTGCGTAATGACGGAGAAGGCTTCGTGGTCGACGGCACCCCCTTCGACGACGTCCTAGTCTGCACCGGCCACGACCATTTGCATGCTGGTTCCTTGGTCCACGAAACTTCGCGTGTGCCCGTCACCGGTCTCTATTTCGGAGCCGACCTCCCTAGCGCTCCACGGCGAATCGGCGTGCGCGGTGCCGCCTTAAGCTTTATCGATGTATGCCTGCTTTATGGCGATACCGCCGACGTCATTTATCCGGTGAGCCGCAGCGGGCGATTCATGGAGGTAAAGCCCTCTCCGGAGGCACCGCTGCCGGAGGTTTCGACGCGGTGGCGGCAGGCCTGTGCGCACATCACTAACGCCGCAGACTTGCGCGAGATCCTCATCGGGGCCGCAGCCGAGTTCGGTGACTTCTCTAGTGCGGAACTAACAGCCATTATTGATGGTCAGGATTTCACCGGCGATGCGCTCGCTGAGCTCGAGGCTTCCCTACGTGCGGCCGAGGGCACTGGTCCCCTGACCCCGGCCGCGGCGGTGGGCGCGGCTTTTCGTGGGGTCTTCCAAGACTGCGTCGATTGGCACCAGGCGCACGGCCGAATGCCAGGGTTCCGCGAGCTCTCACGCACCCTCGAGCGGGTGGCCTTTGGCCCGCCACCAGTCACAGCCAGGCGTCTGCTCGAGCTCATCCACTCCGGGGTGGTGGATACCCAGTATCTAGGCACTCCTGAGCAGATAGATTCCTGGCGGGAGAAGGGCGGCGTGGACCTGCTTATCGACGCCACTGTGGCTCCCCAAGCCACCCCCTCCCCCTTCCATAACGTTCCTGGTGTGGTGGAAATTGGCCGCATGAATGAGCTCTCTCTGCCTGGGCATGACTCTCTTAACCGTTTAGTACACGATGACATCCCCCGCTGGGCGGAGAAAGTAGGAAACCCATGACCACCCCTCCCGTTGCCCCACTGCCGGTCCATGGCACCGTCCCGCTGCGTGCCCGATGGGAGCAGTGGATGCAAGAGCTCGTGGAGAACCCGCAAGACGTTAGCGCACTCACCTCGCGCTATGGTTCTCCGGTAAACGTGCTTAATCCCGCGCCACTGCGCCACAATGCCCAAGAGCTACTAGACGCCGGTGCTTCGCACGACGTGAAAACTCGGGTATTTTTCGCCCGCAAAGCCAATAAGGCGCTGTGCTTTGTTGATGCCGCTCGCGAGAGCGGACTCGGCGTGGATGTAGCCAGTGAGAACGAGCTACGCCAAGTGCTCGAGCGCGATGTAGCCCCAGAGCGCATCATCCTCAGCGCTGCTATCAAAAGCGATGGTTTGCTCCGCCTCGCGATTTCACGTGGCGTTACTATATCGTGCGATTCTCGCGCAGAATGCGGCCGCATCGCCGCAATCGCGCGAGCTTTAGAAACCACCGCCCGCGTGGCGCCGCGCCTTGCTCCAGATCCAGACGCCTTACCACCGACCCGCTTCGGGGAAAGGCTACCTGCATGGCAGAAAGCGGAGTGGCCCGCGGAGCTTCGTGCCGTGGGCGTCCACGTCCATCTGCATGGCTATAGCGAGGCCGACCGCCGCACCGCCCTTGCAGAGGCCATTGCTCTAGCCGAGCACCTACGCGCAAAGAACCAACCCGCTAATTTCATCGATATCGGCGGCGGCGTGCCCATGAGCTATTTAGAATCCCGCGAGCAGTGGGAAAACTACACAGCGCGTATCTCCACGCAACGCGCTGGTACCGGTGACCCCTTTACCTGGAAATCGGATCCGCTCTCCAATACTTACCCATTCTGGCAGGAACCGACGCGCGGTCAGTGGCTGAACCAACTTCTCTCCGGTGAGGTCCCCGGCTACGGCAACGCCGGTGGTGCCCTGCGCGAGCGGGACATCGCCCTCCATCTAGAACCGGGCCGCAGCCTCCTCGACGGCTGTGGTGTCATCCTCGCCGATGTGAGCTTTCTCAAAGAACGTTCTGATGGCCTGCCCCTTATCGGTGTGGCGATGAATCGCACGCAGTGCCGGACCGCCGCGGATGACATCCTGCTAGACCCCCTCCTCGTGCCTACAGCCGGTTCAGCAAAGGAGGTCTCCCGCGAGCGACGTACCGGCTTTGTAGTCGGTGCCTACTGCATTGAAGACGAGGTGATTCTGCGCCGCGAACTGGACTTTCCAGCGGGCATTGCCGTAGGAGATACCCTCGCCATTCCCAACACGGCCGGATATTTTATGCACATCCTCGAGTCTGCTTCGCACCAGATCCCCTTGGCTCGAAACGTCTACTACGACGGCGGCGAATGGGTGCCAGACGATATTGACGCCACATAACTACTAGTGGCTCGAGATATAGAAAAAGGGCTTCGAGGAATTGCCTCGAAGCCCTTTAGCCTTAAACGCAGTGCGTCAGAACTGCTTAAGCGGTGTAATCCTTGACCACGGAACCGTCAACCGGGATGCCCGGGCCGGAGGTGGTGGAGATGGTAGCGCGCTTGATGTAGATGCCCTTAGCGGAAGAAGGCTTCAGGCGCTGGATCTCATCCATGAGTGCGCCGTAGTTCTCAGCCAGCTTCTCTGCATCGAAGGAAGCCTTGCCGATGATGGCGTGCAGGTTAGCAGCCTTATCAACGCGGAAGGAGATCTTGCCGCCCTTAACCTCAGAGATTGCCTTAGCAACGTCTGCGGTAACGGTGCCGGTCTTCGGGTTCGGCATCAGACCACGTGGGCCCAAGACGCGGGCAACGCGGCCAACCTTGGCCATCTGATCCGGGGTAGCGATAGCAACGTCGAAGTCGATGTTGCCCTCGTTGATCTGCTCGATCAATTCAGCGGTGCCGACGATGTCAGCGCCAGCTTCCTGAGCGGCGGTAGCCTTCTCGCCCTCAGCGAAGACAGCAACGCGAACGTCCTTACCGGTGCCATTAGGCAGGGAAACGGTGCCGCGAACCAGCTGGTCAGCCTTGCGCGGGTCAACGCCCAAACGGAAGACAACATCAACGGTGGCGTCGAAGTTCTTGGAGGAGGTCTCCTTAGCCAGCTTGGTGGCCTCGATCGGACGGTACAGGCGGGACTTATCTACCAGTTCCGCAGCGGCCTTATAAGCCTTAGACTTGGTGCTCATTTAACAATTCCTTTTCTGGATTGGTGTGGTGTTCGGCGGGCCGTAGCTGGCCCTACCACATAAAGTTTTTACTTCTCCGGTGCGCCATCAACGGTGATGCCCATGGAGCGGGCGGTACCGGCGATGATGCGAGCGCCGTTCTCGATGTCACGTGCGTTCAGGTCCGCAAACTTGGTCTCTGCGATTTCCTTGCACTGGTCCCAAGACACAGAGCCGACCTTGTCGGTGTGTGGAACGCCGGAGCCCTTCTTGATGCCAGCGGCCTTCAGCAGCAGCTTAGCTGCCGGCGGGGTCTTCAGCTTGAAGTCGAAGGAACGGTCCTCGTAGACGGTGATCTCAACCGGAACCACGTTGCCACGCTGGTTCTCGGTAGCGGCGTTATAAGCCTTGCAGAATTCCATGATGTTGACGCCGTGGGCACCGAGTGCTGGGCCAACTGGCGGTGCCGGGTTAGCGGCGCCTGCCTCGATCTGCAGCTTGATGAAGCCAGATACCTTCTTCTTAGGAGCCATCGAATTACCTCTTTCCTGTGTTACCGGGATAGCCGCCACGATGAATAACGGGATCCCGTCCGGATGCTCACCTTCAGTGGGCCACCGGAGGATGAAACGTTTTTCTTATACGCACGCCAAAGGCGCACGGCGTTCCAGTTTAGACCACCGTGCGCCCTGCACAAAATCACTTTTAGGAGATGCGCTCGATCTCGGTCGGCGACAACTCCACTGGGGTCTCGCGGCCAAAGATGGATACCAAGCCCTGCATCTTGCCGGTCTCTGGGTCGATCTCGGAAATGGTGGCGGAGACTGCGGCCAGCGGGCCGGACAGGATGGTCACTGCCTCGCCTACCTCGAAGTCGTGGGCGTACTTCTTTGCCACTTCCTTTTCTGGCATGGCCACGACCTGCTCGCCCTCAGCCTCATTCGGGGCGGCATCGCCCTTGGTGGACGGTGCTTCGTTCGGCATCAGGAATTTAGCCACATCGCGGGTCTTCACTGGGGTGGCGTTGCCCTCGTTACCCACGAAGGAGGTTACACCAGGGGTTTCGCGGATGACGGACCAAGCGGCGTCATTGAGTTCGGCGCGGACGAGGACGTAGCCCGGCAGCAGCTTGCGCTTCACAATCTTCTTCTTGCCGTCCTTGTTCTCGAGCACCTGCTCAATAGGAACGACAACCTCAAAGATAGAGTCCTCCACCTCAAGGGTCTGGGCACGCATGTCCAGATTGGTCTTTACCTTGTTTTCGTAGCCGGAGTAGCACTGAATGATGTACCACTGGCCCGGCTGCTTCTTCAGCTCGCGGGTAAACGCACGCAGGCGCTTGCGGTAGGCGGCGTCTTCGGACTCATCCTCGCCAGCCTCTGGAGCTGCGGCCTCTGCCGCGCCCTCGGCGTCGGCCGCTGCCGATTCCGCTCCCGGTGCCTCGGCTGCCTCCGCAGACTCACCTGCAGCGTCGGTGGACTCTGCTGCTTCTTCTACTGCGGCCGCGCTTGGGGTAGCGTCCTCCTGCTGTGCTTCTTCAACGGAGCTAGCGTGCTCTGCCGCCTGCTCCTGCACGTTGGCCTGCATAGCCTCCTCTAGGGAGGTGCCTACGGTTTCGACGTTATTCTCGTCGCTCATGATTCTTACTCCAAAAATTCCTCGGCGCGTTGCGTAGGACTAGCCTACCCGCCCGCGTATGGGCAAAAAGTATCCCGCCGTTCCTTCAGTGGAAACAGCGGGATAAAAGATTATGCGGCTATCTTACTAATCAGAGAGAACCTGCTCAACTCCGAGACCGGCCAGAGCGTCCACACCCCACACCAAAACGGTCATGACGATGAGGAAGGCAAAGGTAATGAGGGTGTACTGCAGCATCTCCTTAGCGGTCGGCCACACCACTTTCTTCATCTCAGTTGCCACCTCGCCAGGGAAAGCGGCTACGCCACCACCTGGGGTGTCATCGTGATTCTTATCCTCTACGCGGACGACGTGCTTATCGGCGTAGTCCGCGGAGGACGTGGTAGCCGCACCAGAGAGCTGACGCTTACCGGTCGGGCGCGGTGCACCCGAATTCTTCGGCTGCTGCTCATCGCTCACAGCTAACCCTCCTTGGGAACTAAATCTAATAGGGCGCTTAACGCGCACCTCCATAACTTTGTCAACCCTAGCAAAGCTTGCACTGCATGAAAAGCTGACCACCGCATTTATAAGACGTGGCCTTGGATACATTGGGCGAGCACACCGGCGAGCAAGGCTCGACCGGGAAAATATGGCATGAACAAACCCCGCCACCTGAAATCAAGTGACGGGGTTTACTGTGCAGGGGCGACAGGACTCGAACCTGCAACCTACGGTTTTGGAGACCGTTGCGCTACCAATTGCGCCACGCCCCTATTCTTTTATCTCTTAATGCCTCAGCATCAAGCGTTGAAGACCTTACCAGAGCCATAGTTCCAATCTGAAACCAGGCGGGTCTGCAAAGCCTTCAGCGCGGTAATAAAAAAGCGCCCTGCGGGCGCCTTTCTTTCCCGGTAGCGATGGCGAGAATTGAACTCGCGACACAGCGATTATGAGTCGCTTGCTCTACCACTGAGCTACACCGCCATATTCACCTTGGAGAATTTCTTCCTCCGAACATGAATGGAGCCCCCTGACAGAATCGAACTGTCGACCTTTTCCTTACCATGGAAACGCTCTGCCGACTGAGCTAAGGGGGCACATCCTAGCGTTGAACACATCGCTATTTCGTTGTGCTCTCCGTTGCGGACTCCAATAATCTAACCCGCTTGCAACGTTTTACACAAATCGCCACGTCAGAGCACAAAAATGGGAAGCTTTTATGACACCTTATTGCGCATGTGAATGTGCTTGAATGAAAGGCATGTTGGATCAGAAGGATGCCCAATCCATTGACGCCGCAAAGTTGTACTACAACTCCGGCTTCTCTCAGGCCGAGGTTGCCCATCATCTTGGGGTTTCCCGGCCCACGGTGTCCAAGTTGCTCAGCCACGCCTCCACGCGCGGCTTTGTCACCATCAGCATTGCCGATCCACGCGAGCAATCCGATGAACTAGTGGGCCAACTGCGCCAGCGCTTTGCGCTTGCCGACGTCCGCGTAACCACCACCCCACCCGGCGGTTCTCTCCTAGCAGACCTGGGCAGCGCCGGCGCCGCCCTCCTGGAAGAACTCATTAAGGATGGCACCAGCGTCGGCCTCTCGTGGGGCGAGACGATATCCTCCGTCGCTTCTCACCTGCGGCGACAGCCACGGGAAGGCGTAGAGATTGTGCAACTAAAAGGTGGCCACTCACACACGGAGCGATCCACTAAAGATTTCTACACCCTGCAGGCCTTTGCCCATGCCTTCAATGCCGAGGCTCACCTCCTACCGCTGCCGGGCATCTTCGATTCCGCGGAGGCCAAGCAGTGGGTGGAGCGAGATAGGCATATTGGGCAGATTTTGCATAAGGGGGCGTCGGTAAGCGTGGCAGTGTTCACGGTGGGCTCGGCCGAGCAGGAATCCTTAGCATTCAACCTGGGATATCTGACCGCGGCCGAGAAACAGCAGATTGCAGACAATGCTGTGGGTGATGTGTGCTCGCGCTTCTTCGACGCCTGCGGGGAAGTAGCCTGCCCGGCCGTAGACGCCCGCACCGTGGGCATCAGCCTCGCAGACTTGGCCACGCGCCCCACCCGGGTGCTGGTAGCTGGCGGCGCATCTAAGGCGCGGGCCATATGGGTGGCGCTGCGCAAGGGATTGGCTACCCATCTGGTCACAGATCAGGCCACCGCGCGCAAGATCGTGGACTGGGCTAGTGAGGCCTCCCACAAATGTTGAACAATTGTAAATTGCGTCATTGACATGGGTTCCTGCGGGGTTAAGCTAAGTGTGTAAAATCCCCCCACACCGAGGAGCGAAGCTATGTCCGCTACCGATATTGCCACCCCACACATCAACCCGCAGGGCGCGCCCATTGCAGAAACCATCTTGCTGCCCGGCGACCCACTGCGCGCAAAGTTCATCGCCGAAAACTTCCTGGAAGACACCGTCCAGTTCAACGGCGTGCGCAATATGCTGGGGTTTACCGGCACCTATAAAGGCAACCCCGTTTCGGTCATGGGCACCGGCATGGGTATTCCCTCCATCGGCATCTACTCCTGGGAGCTCATCCACAACTACGGCGTAAAGAAGCTCATCCGCGTCGGTTCCATCGGCGCTATGCAGGAAGACATCGAGCTACACGATGTCATCGTCGCCTCCTCCGCCTCCACCGATTCCAATTTCTTGAGCCAGTACAACCTGCCGGGCAGCTACGCTCCCACCGCCTCGTGGAAGCTCCTCAAGGCTTTGGTGGATGAAGCCGAGAAGCAGCAGGCACACATTCACGTGGGCAATATCTTGAGCTCGGACATCTTTTATAACTTTGACCAGTCCGTCAACGAACGCTGGGCGCACATGGGCGTGCTCGGCGTAGAGATGGAATCCGCAGCGCTTTATGCCACCGCGGCCGAAGCCGGCGTCGACGCACTGGGGCTTTTCACCGTATCCGACAACCTCGTGCACGGTACCAAGCTTTCTGCCGAAGAACGCCAAACCGCCTTCCACACCATGATTGAACTCGCGCTGCCGCTTAACGCGCTCGACTAAAAGGACGCCTTCCCCGTGACTTCTTCTACTACCTCTGCTTCCCCGCAGGACAAGCGGCCAGGTCCCGCGCTAAACCCCAAAGTTGCCGTCCCCATCCTGCTCTTCGTCTTTGTCTTTTCTCTGGTTATTGATAACGGCTTTAAGACGATGACCATGCCGATTGCTCAGGCGCTCGACCTTTCCGTTAAGACCGCCTCCCTCCAGGCTTCCCTCGCCGGCGTCATCATCGGCATCGGTGCTGTGGTCTATGCCGCGCTGGCGGATTCCATTTCCATCCGCAAGCTCATGCTCACCGGCGTTGTCCTCATTGCCGTGGGATCGATTTTAGCCTTCGCCTTTTCTAGCTTCTGGCCCATGGTGCTGGCCGGTCGTCTCATTCAAACCGCCGGCCTCGCCGCCGCGGAGACGCTTTATGTCATTTACGTGACCAAGCACTTGAGCGAGGCCGATCAAAAGACCTACCTGGGCTTTTCCACCGCCGCTTTCCAAGCCGGCCTGCTCATCGGCGCGTTGACCTCTGGCTTTATTTCCACCTATGTCTCGTGGACGGCGATGTTCCTAATCCCGCTCATCCTCATTCTGACCATCCCACCAATCATCAAGCTGGTGCCAGAAGATGAGACCGTGGAGGGACACCTCGATGTGCTCGGCCTATTTTTCATCGCCGTCTTTGCCACTGGCCTGACCTTATTCATGCAGGAGTTCGACTGGGTATATCTCATCGTGGCTGTCCTCGGCGTGGTGGGCTTTGTTTACCACATCGGCCACGCCAAGTATCCCGTGGTCACCCCGGAGTTTTTCACCAACGGCCGCTACGTGTGGACCATCCTCATGGTCTTCTTCGTCTATTCCACCCAGATGGGCTTCATCTTCTTGCTGCCTTTTGCGGCGCATGACCTGCACGGCATGAATATCGATAAAGCCTCCCTGTTGATGATCCCGGGCTATATCTGCGCCATCCTCATCGGCATCTTCTCCGGAAAGATCGGCACCGTTTTATCCTCCCGCGCCACCATCTACACCGCCTTCGCCTTAGTTGCCGGCGCACTGGTGATGGCCGCGCTTTTTGTGCAACTCCACGTCGCTATTCTCATCGCAGCCATCGTGGCCTTCGCCTCCGGCTTTTCACTGATGTACGCGCCGCTGGTTAATACCGCGCTGCGCAATATCAGCGCCGTCAAGTCCGGCATCGCCATTGGTTTTTATAACCTGACCATCAATATCGCCATCCCGCTGGGCATTGCCTATACCGCCAAGCTGCAGGACCTCGCCAGCTATAACACCGTGCTGTGGATCCTGGCCGCCGTGGCTGCTATTGGCATTGCCCTATACGTAGTTTCTGACCTCAAGATGGCCCGTTCCGAATCCCGCCCAGCCCGTTAAGGAGAAAATTATGACTTCCCGCACCGACGTTGCATCCATCATCGATCACACCCTGCTCAAGCCGGAGGCCACCCCGGAACAATTCCGCGCCCTGGTAAATGAGGCAGCCGAGCTGGGCACCTACTCCGTATGCGTTTCCCCCTCCGCCTTGCCCATCGAGGTTCCTGACTCCCTGCACATTGCCACCGTCGTCGGCTTTCCCTCCGGTGCCGTAAAGCCGGAGATCAAGGCCGCTGAGGCAGCCCGCGCGGTTGCTGATGGCGCCGAAGAAGTGGACATGGTCATCAATATCCCGCTAGCCATCGAGGGCCGCGCCGAGGATCTGCAGGCCGAAATCCAGGCCGTGCGCGATGCCATCCCGGGCAAGGTTCTCAAGGTCATCATTGAATCCGCCGCGCTTTCCGACGACGCCATTGTCCTCGCCTGCAAGGCCGCCGCATCCGCCCAGGCGGACTTTGTCAAGACCTCCACTGGCTTCCACCCGGCCGGCGGTGCCTCTGTACATGCCGTAAAGCTCATGCGCGAGACCGTAGGCGATAAGTTAGGCGTGAAAGCCTCTGGCGGCATCCGTACCGCACAGGACGCCCTAGCCATGATTGAGGCTGGCGCGACCCGCTTGGGCCTGTCCTCCTCCGCCAAGATCCTCGAGGAGCTCTAAGCCATGTCGAAAGCCGCCGCCGTAGATTATGACTACGCCCGTACGTGGGCCGAGCACGACCCTGATCCGGATACAGCCCGCCAGGTAAAGGCCTGGATTGAAGAGGGCAACACCGCCGAGCTCGCCTCCGCCTTCGCCGGCCCCCTGGCCTTTGGCACCGCGGGCCTGCGCGCCGCCGTGGGCCCGGGTGAGTCCCGCATGAACCGCGCCGTGGTCATCCGCACCACCTACGGGCTCATCACATGGCTCAAGCAGCAGGTCGATACCCCAGTTGTGGCCATTGGGTGCGATGCCCGCCACGGCTCCGCGCAATTCCAGCGCGATGCGGCTCAGGTCATCTCCGCGGCCGGCGGCCGGGCCCTGGTTCTGCCCGCACAAAACCCCACCCCGCTGACCGCTTTCACGGTACGCAAGCTCAAGGCGGATGCTGGCATCATGGTTACCGCCTCACATAATCCGCCGGCCGATAATGGCTACAAGGTGTACTTGGGCGGCCGCATCGCCACCGGCCCTGCGGAAGGCGTGCAGCTTATCTCACCCGCCGATGCCGAAATCGCGGAAGCCATCGCCGCGGCACCTCATGCCGATGAAATCCCGCTTTCTGCGGCGAATGTCGAGAACGTCGATACCCGCGCCGACTACCTCGACCGCGCGGCACAACTCGTAGGCGAAAGCTCCGATGTCACCATCGCGCTCACGGCCATGCACGGCGTTGGTGCTGCCTTGGGCAAAGAACTTCTCACCCGCTGTGGCTTCCGCGTCTCGCTAGTTCCTGAGCAGGCCCAACCGGATCCGGATTTCCCCACCGTCTCCTTCCCCAACCCGGAAGAGCCCGGCGCCCTTGATCTGGGTATCCGCCACGCTGAGGAGATCGGCGCCGATATCCTTATCGCTTACGACCCCGACGCCGACCGCTGCGCCGCCGCCGTACCTACTGCTTCTGGCTCCTGGCGCCAGCTCACCGGCGATGAAACCGGTGCCCTTTTGGGCGACTATCTGGCCCGCCGCGGGGCGACCGGCAATTTTGCCAATTCCCTCGTCTCCTCCCGCCTGCTCGGGCGCATCGCCGCGCACTACGGCCTCGGCCACGAGGAGACGCTGACCGGCTTCAAGTGGATCGCACGAACCCCGGATCTCGCCTTTGGCTATGAGGAGGCCATTGGATTCTGCCCCGATCCCACCGCTGTCCGTGACAAGGATGGCATCGCAACCTCCGTAGTGCTCGCCAGCCTCGCAGCCGAGTGCAAGTCCGCAGGAACCACCCTGCTGGAGCGATTGGAGGGCATCTATGCCGCCGTTGGGGCCCTGTATACCCAACCGCTGACCTTCCGCGTAGATGACCTCAGCATCATCGCCCAAGCGATGGACAAGGTCGCCTCTACCCCGCCCACCGAACTGGCTGGCTCGCCCGTGGCGAAGGTAGAGAAATTCGCCCAAGGATCCAAGTTCTTCACCAACAACGATGACCGCGTCATCGTGCGCCCCTCTGGTACCGAGCCGAAGCTGAAGTGCTACATCGAATCCCCCGACGCCGACCGCCTCGATGCTATTGCGGCCGACCTGCGCGCCTACTTCGAGATTTAAACCCCTCCCCGCTCCACGCTCTCTAACTGGTCCTTCTGAGATTGCTTAGGGCCAATCAGGGTGCGGACTAGTGGGCTTGCTGCCGCCAGGCCCACCGCCGCAGTACCAACTATCGATTCCGGTGGGTCAAAAAGAACGAGTATCGCCGGTATAAGGATGAGCGCGCCGAAAATGACACCTACGGCCGTAAAGAGCCGTACTTTTGATTCAAATATCGCGTACTCGAAAGATTCTGCTGTAACTTTCCTATCGAGGACAATATCTGCATGAGCGTCCTCCATAATCCGATCGCCTGCGCCCGGCTGAATGTCATTGTGCTGTTTGATTATCTGTGGATGCGGAGTTGGCCCCTGATGCGCCCACACAGCAATTTGGTCGTCAAGGTTAGAAAGTCTATTTACGCCAGGGAGCGCTCCTCCAACTGGTGGGAAATCGCTGCGTTTATTTTCCGGTGCGCCCGATAACTGCGAGTCCGATTGCGCAGATGCGCTTGCTGCGCTGCCTGCGCTACTCGCTGGCTTTGAAATAGGTGAATCTCGTTTACCCCGTCCAGCATCGTTCGGATCTTCTTCATATCCCATATCCTATCGCTAAACCTCATACTTTCATCTCTACAGTGACTTTCTGTGACTGATGGTGTGGCTACCGAGCGCGCCTGTTTGTACACAGCACCTTAGGAAGGTGTAGTTTGCTGGTCCTGAAGGCCAAAATGAGAGGAGTTAAAGATTACAGAACCCCGCCATTCATCCTTAACAGTTCTGCTAAAGATTGCAGTTGGTATTTCATCATTGCTCTGCCTCGGCTATTTCATTGGCGGTTTGAATGCGGTATACGTTGCCAAGGCCCTGGCGGGATCGGATTCCACCTCATTGCCGGATATTTCTCGTAGGTTAGGAAATGGATTTTTCTACTTCACGGCCGCTGGGATATTCCTAGCTGTATCCCTCATCGGTGCCTATGCGGTGTTCCACAGGGCTCAAAGCTCCCGCAGACAGGAGCCCTGCCGGTAGCACCCGTCTCACGACTGCAGGTACGACGAAACCCCGCAAGCATCTGCTTGCGGGGTTCATTCTGTGCCAGGTAGAAGATTCGAACTTCTGAAGGCAATGCCGGCGGATTTACAGTCCGCTCCCTTTGGCCGCTCGGGCAACCTGGCATGCACTGTGTGGTGCGAGTAAGTACTTTACTACGAACCACCCACCTACCTACAAATCGCCAGCACATAAGGGGAAAAGACGATAGAGGAGGGCGTCGCCAAGCAGCTAACCCACGCGGCGCACAGTGTAATCCGCCAATTGGCGCAGGGCCTGGCTGGCCGAATTCTCCGGCAGCACGGCGAGCTGCTCCTCTACCACGCGCAAGTAGGCAGTGATGTCCTCCAGCGCCTTCTGTCGGCCGCCAGATTGGTGCAGGAGCTCAATGGCACGCTCCACCTCGGCGTCGGAATGCAGCGGCCCAGTGAGCAGCTCACGCAGCTTATCGCCCACCTCACCCTCTTCTTCCAAGGCATAGAGAACCGGCAAGGTAAATACGCCCTCACGCAGGTCCGTGCCCGGGGTCTTGCCGGATTCCTTAGGGTCGGAGAAGATGTCGATGACATCGTCCACAATCTGGAAGATCATGCCGATGGCACCACCAATGCGGTGCAGGGCTGCGGCATGCTCGGCCGAGGCACCGGAGTGATAGGCGCCCAAGTAGCCCGCAGAGGCAATGAGCACGGCGGTCTTTTCGCGGATAACCGCCGTATAGTGCTCCACGGCATTAGCCTCGCCCGCGCCGATGGTCTCGCGCATCTGGCCGATAACCAGCTCTTCAAAGGTATCGGCAAAGTGGCCTACGGTGTGGGTATCCAGCTCGCTCATCAGGCGGGAGGCATGCGCCAAGAGCGCATCGCCGGCGAGGATGGCCACGGAATTATTCCACCGCGAATTCGCGGATTCCACGCCCCTACGGCGGTCTGCCTCATCCATGACATCGTCATGATAAAGAGTGGCCACGTGCACCATCTCCACGACGGTGGCGGCCTTAACAACCTCTTCGCAGCCCGGACGCGAACCATACTCGGAGGCCAATAGCGCCATCATAGGGCGAAAGCGCTTGCCACCGGCCTTGGACAGGTGGCTGACCTTATCCTTTAAGAAGTCCTGGCCGCGGTCGATTTCACTGCGCAGCTTGTCTTCTACTGCTTCCATGCCCGCACCAATGCGCTCGTTGAGCTGCGGATCACCAAGATCCACGTGCGTGGCATGCGATTGACCGTGAGTCATTAAATAGTGTTCCTTGCAACTAAAAGCCAGAGATAATCGATTACCTACCGTAGTCCAATCCGCGCCCCTAAACACACTCGAGGGGGCGAACTCATGCAATGATAGTCCTCATGTCGGAGCAGATCGATTCCCAAACCTATGTCGAGGTCGCCATCATTGGCGCTGGACCTGCCGGAGCCGCCGCCGCGATTCACGCCGCACGCGCGGGCTTTGACACTCTCCTTATTGATTCCGCGACGTTTCCCCGCGATAAAACCTGCGGTGACGGTCTCACACCGCGCGCGATGCATCAGCTCGACGAGCTGGGCCTTAAGGTCAACGCCTCCTACCGCAATCGCGGCCTGAAGCTGCACGGATACGGCGGCGATATTACCGCGCCGTGGCCGAAGACCTACCCTTCCCAGGTGGGTACGGCCCTGCCACGCTATCGCTTTGATGCCCTGCTTGTCGACGCCGCCGTAGACGCCGGCGCCACCCTTATCACCGGCACCCCCGCTACCGATCCCATGCTCGAAGGAAACCGCGTGACGTCTTTCCGCGTGGGCGAAGCCACCGTACACGCCACGTGGGTCATTGTGGCCGATGGCGTGCGCTCTACCTTTGGCAAGAAACTTGGCCGCACCTGGCACCGCGAGGAAGTCTATGGAATCGCCGCACGCTCCTATGCTTCTTCCACGCATGCCGATGAGCCCTGGATGCACTCCCACGTGGAGCTTAAAGACGAAGACGGCGAGGTGCAGCCGGGCTACGGGTGGATCTTCCCGCTCGGCCTTGAGCTCGGCCAGGTCAACATCGGCCTTGGCGCGCTCTCGACCGCGCAGCGCCCCGCCAAGATCAACACCAAGAAGCTGCTCGAGTTCTACGCCGCCCAGCAGCGCCCCGAGTGGGGACTAGGGGGGATTGAACACGTCACCTCTGCTCTACTGCCCATGGGCGGCGCTGTTTCCAACGTGGCCGGTGCCAATTGGATGCTCATCGGCGATGCCGCCGCCTGCATCAACCCCCTCAACGGCGAAGGTATCGATTATGGCTTGGAGACTGCCGCGCTTGCCGTGGATCTACTCGGCCCAAAGGATTTCACCCTCGCCTGGCCAGCCGTCCTGCGTGAACACTACGGCGAATCCTTCCTCCTCGCCCGCACGGCCGCGCGCCTTTTGACCTACCCGCAGTTCCTCCCGATTGCCGGTCCGCTGGCCCTGCGCGGGCCCATCGGCCGCATGCTCATGCCGGCCGCCGCACGCCTTATGGGCAATCTCATAACTGACGACGACCGCGACCTCATCGCGCGCACCTGGCGCGCTGCTGGCCGCACCGTATCGTCTCTCCGCCGCGATACTCCCCTGTGGGATTCCACCGCGGCATAGTCCCCGTCCCCCTCATGTCTCTAGGCGCGGGCCCAGGCCCGCACCTAGTCGGGCTTGACCGCCGAGTGCAGCGCCACGATGCCAAAGGTAAGGTTCTGCCAACCAGCCTCGGCCCAGCCATTGCGATTGATAGCCGCCGCGAGCTCCTCTTGCCCCGGCCATGCACGAATGGACTCCGCGAGGTAGATATAGGCATCCGGATTAGAAGAAACCACGCGCGCCACCGGCGGCAGCAGGCGCATTAAGTATTCCTTGTACACGGTGCCAAAAATTGGCACCACCGGGGTGGAAAATTCCGCCACCGCTAGACGCCCGCCCGGCTTGGTCACGCGCGCCATTTCACGCAGCCCGAGCTCAAAGTCGTGGATATTGCGCAGTCCATAAGAGATGGTCACCGCATCAAAAGTATTATCCGCAAACGGCAGCTTCATGCCATCGCCGGCCACCTTGGGTACGTCACGCTCACGGCCAGCGGCCAACATCCCGCGGGAGAAATCGCACGCCACGCACCACGCACCGGACTTGGACAATTCCACGGTGGATACGGCGGTGCCGGCCGCAAGATCGAGGACTTTCTCCCCCGGCTGTAGGTTTAGTCGCTCGCGGGTGCGCTTGCGCCAGTGCGCGTCCTGCCCGAAGGACAAGACGGTATTAGTGAGGTCGTACTTCTCGCCCACGGCGTCAAACATGCGCGCCACATCGAAGGGCTTTTTATCCAGATCTGCCTTAGACACAAATGATCAGTTTAGGCCACGCGGGCGCCGAGGGCACGAGCCGCCCACCGCGGCAGCTCCGGGCGCTGCCCCAGAATGGTCAGGGGCACCCGGCGGGTATCCTCCAGCACCTCTTCGTAATAGCCCACGAGCTGCTCGCACAGCGCCTTCCACGTCTTGGAAGAAATGGACTCGCGGGCATTATCGCGCATCTCCTGATGGATCTCTGGATTGAGCAGCGCATCCACCGCATTGGGGAGGTCTTCCACGAAGGTCTTCACGTCCAACAAAAGCCCGTTATAGCCCTCCTCAATGAGGTCTACCGGACCACCGGCACGCGGCCCAATGGTCGGCACACCGGAGGCCTGCGCCTCTTGGATGGACTGGCAGAAGGTCTCAAACTCACCGGCATGGACAAAAACATCCAAAGAAGCATAGGCCGCGGCAAGTTCTTCACCGGAAAGAGCACCCGTAAACACGGCCCCAGGAAGCTGGGCTTCCAATAATGGCCGCTCCGGCCCATCGCCCACGATGACCAGCTGGATATCTTCGCGTCCATTGAGCGCCGATAACCGGTGCACCCCCTTTTCCGCAGCCAAACGCCCAACGAAGCCGACGATATTCTTCGTGCCGCTCGGCTCCCAGCTGCGGCGCAGATCAGCAGAGCGCTTGGATGGGTGGAAAAGCTCCGCATTCACGCCGCGTCCCCAATGGCGCACGTTTTTGATGTGGTGCTTTTCCAGATCCCGGATGGTCAGAGAAGACGGTGCCAGGGTCATCTGGCAGGAGTTGTGGATGGTGCGCAGCCACTCCCAGACGCCATAGGCCAGCGCGGAAGCATGGTATTTGGTGGCGAATCCGGCGACGTCAGTCTGGTACAGCGCCACGGCCGGCACGCGTTGCTGACGGGCGGAGAAGGCACCTGCCGCGCCGAGTACGAAGGGGCTGGCTAGGTGGATGATATCCGGCTTGAAATCACGCAGCGCCTCATCCACCGCCGTGGTAGGAACTCCCACCGGAAGCGAATCCACCAGCGGCACGCGCACGGTGGGCACGCGGTAGATGGGGAATCCGAGGTAGTCCGGAATTTCCTCTTGGCCTTCGCGGGCGCCCGGCGCGATGACAATGGCCTCCTGCCCCGTCTCGTGCAGATGCTCCAAAACGCGCAGCACTGAGTTGGTCACACCATTGACATTGGGAAGGAAGGATTCAGCCACGATCGCAACACGCATGCCACCATAATGACCTATTTTCTTAAGTTAATGGTGAAGCTAGCGGAAAATCTTGGTTAATTATTTCTCCGCACGGCGGGTAAAGAAGCTAATCAGCTTCCACAAAGCGGCCGCAATAAGTGTAGCCACCACCCCTACCGAAGCCGCTGGGATGATAGCCAGCGTCCACTTACGGCCTTCGACCTTGACTAAATCAGGGTCATCGAGGGCGTATTGCACCCACACCTGCTGCCCCTCCCCCAGGCCGCTGGGATATAGCAGCCCGTGCTTCGGGATATGGTAAATCCCCTCACTGTCTTGGAAATCCACCGTGGTGCGCAGCATTCCCACGTCTTTGACTGTAGCCAGAGCACGCGCGGGATGGGCGGCGATGGCGTGATCATTAAGCGCCGGTCCGATGACCATGCCTACCACGCCCACAAGTGCGGCCAGATACAACGCCAGCGTCAGCTGGTGCAGGCGACGACGATAGACCGCAGCCGTATAGCGCGGCACCACGGCTGCGTGCGGTTTATGCTGCGGCGAAGCCACTTACTGGCCCACCTTTGCGGTCAGCTTCTCAGTGAGCGCCCGACGCGTGGCACGGGTGGTCTTTGCTTCCACGATGGTGATACCGGTGGAGTATTCCTTAAGTTCCGCCAGCGTATCCAGCAGCTCCTGCGGAGTAGTGACCTCGCGGTAGTCTGCCTCATAGGCTTCTGCCAGCTTGCCGACGTCCACCCCATGCGGCGTCCCAAACGCCGGCTCAAACGATGCGCGCAGCGCATCGGCCCCCTGCTCAAGGGTTTCGAAGATGCCGCCACCATTGTCATTGGCTACGACGATGGTGAGGTTTTCCGGACGCGGTTGGTCTTCTGGGATGAGCAGGCTATTCGCATCATGCAAGAAGGTGACATCGCCCATCAGCGCCATAACGCGTGGGGCACGCCAATTGGTGGGATCCAGCGATTGCGTGGCCAAGGAAATGCCGATGGCCTGGGCAATGGTTCCGTCAATACCGGCCGCCCCGCGCGGCGAGTACGTATCGACACCGTCGAAGGGCAGGCCCACTAATGCGGCATCGCGCACTGGGTTCGAGGCGCCAAGGACCAAGGTGTCGTTGACGGAGAGCGTATCGCCCACCGCGGCCGCCACGTGCAGCCCCGTAAATCCCAGTTCTTCGTCCTCAAGAGTCTCGCGCACGGCTTGTCCCGCCATGTCGGTAGCACCCTCGCAAATCTTCATCCACTCGCGGCTCGGTTCCCCGGTGACCTTGACGGTGGTGCCAAGGCGTGCGTCCTCACCGCGCTGATTGGTGAAGTCCTTGGTGCGCGAGAGCACCACCAGATCAATATCCGGATCATTCATCAGCGCCAAAACGCTGCGGTGCAGAGTCGGGTGCCCGACGACGATGACCTGTTCCACCTTGGTATTGACCACATAATCATTCGCAGAGACCTGCGCCTTGCGGAAGATATGCGCCGCCGCCGGATGTACCGGATGGTACGGGCCTGGCGCGCTTGGCTCTGCGATGGTTGGCACGTCTTGGAGGCCTTCTACCTCCCAGGCCTCGTCCCCCGCAATGACCAGTGTGTTCTTGCTCAAGTCCACGGCTACTTCGCCGTGATCCACAAAGGCCGGTGCTGGCTCGAGCACGCCATCGCCGGAGGTGCGGGCGGGCAAAGCGGCGTCGACAAGCGGGGCATCAAAAGCCACATTGATGTGTACTTGCAGGTCTGCGCGGAAGCGCTGGGACATCGCCTCCAGATCAGCTGCGCTGGGGACCTGGGTGGTCTCCGCATAGACGCCGAAGATGCCCTGTTGCTCGATGGTTTGGGAGGCACCCGTGCCTACCAGACGCTCTGGCCGATCGGCGCTAATGATGGCCAGCGGCGTATGGGAATAGTGTGCCTCCACCACGGCCGGCAGAGTATTAGCCACCGCAGTTCCCGAGGTCATCACCACGCCCACGTGGCGGCGCTGCACTCGCGCCATGCCTAGGGCGGTAAACGCTCCCCCGCGCTCATCGAGGCGGGTGTGAACGCGGATATCATCACGTGCTAAAAGCGCCAACGACAGCGGCGCGTTGCGCGAACCAGGGCACAAGACGACATCCGTGAGGTGGCGCGCCAGCTGGGCGGCTACCTTCTCAGCCAACTGCATCGATTCATTCATGCCGCCCGATTTTACCTGCCCGCGCGCCATTTCCCTTACCGGGCAGGTGCTTGGCACTTAGTTCTGAGTGCCTTGCTGGTCGGCCGGCTGCCCGCCGCCGCCCAAGAGATCATTGAGGAGGCCCTCGACGTCCACGTCGCCGCCCCTATCCAACTGGTCTTGCAGATCTGATGGCAGTTCGGTCGGAATATCGGAGGGCAGCTCGTTTTGGAAATCCGGCAGCTTCGGCAGCTTATTGGAATTTTCATCCTGCGTATCCGGCTCATTTGTCTGCGTCACGGTAGTGGGAACCTGCGTGGTCAGTGTCTCCGTCACCGGCTCTGGTTCCGGCTTATCTGCCTCGTCCGCGGCATTGCGCCACAGGAAAAACAGCACAGCCGCGGCAAGCACTGCCAGCACCGCAATAGCCGCAAAGACGCCGACCATAGCGCCGCCTCCGCCGCCCTTCTTCTTGCGCTTTTCCGGCTGGTCCGGATCATAGTTCGACGGCACCGGTTCGTACTCGGGCTGCTGCGCGTATTGCTGGCCATATGCCTGCCCGGCCGGCTGCTGATAGTTCTGGCCGTAGCTTTGCTGCTGACCGTAGCCCTGCTGATAGCCAGCGGCCGCATCAAATTGACGAGTCTCATTCTGCGTCTGCTGCTCGCCTGGGAAGTACTGCTTGGGGTGCTCGCGGCGCGCTTGGTCGCGGCTGGGGCCTGCGGCATTATCGGGCACGCGGCCAATCTGGCGCGTGGCATCATCCGCCGGGCTGGACCAGCTGCGGGTTTCATTATTATCGCCATGAGGGCCTTTAGTAGTCATACCCTCTACCTCTACCCCATTTTGCTGTGAGATCCCAGAGAGGTCTCCCACAGCTAACGGGTAGCTAAGGCTCGCCGCTTAATGCGCTCGGCGTGCACTCAAGGCGCGGCCCGTGGCGGTATCCTCTGCGGCAACCTGCGCCGGGGTGGCATCCGCGATGATGCGGCCGCCATCTTCGCCAGCGCCCGGGCCCATCTCAATGATGCGGTCCGCATTCGCCATGACCGAAAGATCATGCTCGACGACGATCACCGTATATCCAGCATCCGCCAGCTTATGCAGCTCGGTATTGAGCAGGTCGATATCGGCTGGGTGCAGGCCCGTGGTGGGCTCATCGAGCAGGTAGACCGTGTGGCCGCGGCGAGAATTGCGAGAGCGCTGCAGTTCCGTGGCGAGCTTGATGCGCTGGGCCTCTCCGCCGGACAGCTCCGGTGCACCTTGACCCAAGCGGAGATAACCCAGGCCGACGGCCTGCAGTGTGGCGATGGCGCGGTAAATCTTTTCCTCTTCGGCGAATACCTCTGCGGCTTCGTCGACGGTGAGCTCCAAGATATCCGCGATGGTGCGACCCTGCCAGGTTACTTCGAGGGTTTCCTCGTTGAAGCGGGCGCCGCCGCACTCTGGGCAGGTGGTATACGAGCCTGGCAAAAAGACCAGCTCCACTTCGATTTTGCCCGCGCCGCCACAGGTGGGGCACTGGCCTTGCTTCACGTTGTAGGAAAAGCGCGAGACCGTCCACTTGCGCTGCTTGGCCTCGTCGGTGGAGGCGAAGAGCTTGCGGACGTTATCGAAAAGACCGGTATAGGTTGCCAGCGTGGAGCGCGGGGTGCGGCCGATGGGTTTTTGAGTAATCTGCACGACGCGCTTGACTCGGTCAAAGCCTTCCGTGCTCTCTACCGACCAGCCCTTCTCCTCGGTCTCTTCTTCATCGGAGACGGCCGTAGCGGATTGGCGCAGCAGGCCGGCAAGTACCGTACTGACCAGAGTGGACTTACCGGAACCGGATACTCCAGCGACCGCCGTGAATTGGCCGAGACCAAAATCTACATCGAGGTTGTCGATGCTGCGGGCTTTGATGCCGCGAAGGGTGAGGTGGGAAGAGGGGGTACGGGGGTCGTCGGCAAGCGCGAGCGTGCGATTAGCCAAGGCACGGGCGGTGGGGGTGTCCGCGTCGTAGTCCGCGACTGGACCCGAATAAACGACGTTACCGCCGCGCTCGCCGGCCAGCGGGCCGACGTCAACGAGCCAGTCCGCCTGCGCGACCAAATCCATGTCATGCTCTACCAAGAGCACAGAATTGCCGGCCGCGATGAAGCGGCGGCACATGTCCATCACGGCATCGCGCTCATCTGGGTGCAGGCCGGCCGAGGGCTCATCGAGCACATAGGCCACGCCAAAGAGACCGGAGCGCAGCTGCGCCGCCAGTCGGATACGCTGCATCTCGCCGCCAGATAGGCTCTGCGTTGGCCGATCCAGGCTTAGATGCGCCAGGCCGAGCTCGAGCGCCGAGGTCAAGGCAGGAAGAATCTGTTTGAGCAATAAGTCCTCGGCCGAATTCTCCTCCGGATTCTGCTTGCTGAGCACCGCGTGGACCCTATCGAGCGGCAGCGCGCCCAGCTCATCAATGGGCATGCCCGCATAAGTCACCTTCAGCGCGGCTGGGTTGAGACGGCGGCCTCCGCAGGTTTCGCACTCGCGCGATTCCATATAGGACAGGGTGCGCTTGCGCAGGGTATCCGATTGGGTCTCTGCCAGCGTCTTCTTCAGGTAGCTGGCCACCGAACGCCACGTGCCCTCATAATTGCGCTGAATCTGGTCCTTGCCGCGCAGGGGCTTGACCGTGACTACTGGGCGCTCCTCGGTAAAGAGAATCCAGTCGCGGTCTTTCTGTGGCAGCTCTTGCCAGGGCGAATCCAGGTCATAGCCCAGGTTCATCAGGATGTCGTGGAAATTCTTGCCGGCCCAGGCGCCAGGCCACGCCTGGATAGCGCCTTCCTCGATGGAGAGGGTGGGATCCGGGACCATCGAGTCCTCGGTCGGCTCATGCACCACACCCGTGCCGTGGCACTGCGGGCACATTCCCTCAGGCGTATTGGGCGAGAAGGAATCCGAGTACAGGCCCTCCGGATTATCCCCGGCGCGCGAATAAAGCAGGCGCACGCTATTGGAAAGTGCGGAGACTGTGCCGACCGTGGAACGCGCACCGCCGCCGGAGGTTGATTGTTGCAGTGCGACCGTCGGCGGCAGGCCTTCTACCTGGCTGACCTGCGGATCGACGGCCGAGCTAATGAGGCGGCGGGCGAAGGGGGCTACCGATTCAAGGTAGCGACGCTGGCCTTCGCCGTGAATCGTGCCGAAGGCAAGCGAAGACTTGCCAGAGCCGGATACTCCAGTAACCGCGACGAGCTTGCCGCGGGGCATATCGACGTCGACATTGCGCAGATTGTGCAGGTGGGCATCGCGGACCTTGATAGTAGACATGTCCTCTAGCGTACGCACAGGTGGCGAGCTGGGCAGTCTTAATACTGACGGCAGTCTCCTATGGCGGTTCGCCGGTTATCTTCCTCCGGTTCACCGGTTTTCAACGATTTCGTCCATACATATGGCGAAAACCGTCGACGGTTTAGGTGTTTTAGATGGACGAAATCGTTGAAATTAGAAAGGTGGAACCTTCCCGGAAGATTTTCAGTCCAATGAGACATGTGGACGAGAAATGAATTACTGGAATTAGGCCTTACTGACTATGAAATCCGCAGCAGAATTAGTGAGGGAACGCTTTTACGCTTGCGGCGCAACTGTTATGTCGCGGCGGAGGCGAGCGCGAAAGATAAGCTCAACGCGGTGGCGCAGCTTTATCCGGATGCGGTGTTTTCGGGAACGGCGGCGCTCGCGGCCTATGGCTTATGCGAGGTGCGGCTGCCGGCGGTCGTCCGGGTGGATAATAACTGCCGAGCCCAGGCGGATGATCTGGTACATACGGTGAGGTCGCGGCCGGTGCCGGCGAATCGGGTGAGGGACGTAAAGATGGCGTTGCCGGCGCAGGCGGTAGCAGATGCCCTAAGCTTTGAGCGGTGCGGCGAGTGGATGCTAAAGGATGCGCTGGCGCAGGCGTATCGCGGGCTCAACGGAAGGGGGAGGTTCGCGGCCGATTTAGAGCGAGTGAGCAGCAAGAAAAGGGACGCGGTGCGCGATTTGGCGGAGGAGGCGCCGGTGGGGACGGCCTCGAAGTGGGAGCAGCGGATGTACCACGAGATGCGGCGGGTCGGTCTCAAGCCGGTGCCGAATTTCCGTTTAGGACCGTATACCTGGGATTTAGGCTTCGAAGCGGGAACTACGGTGGTGGACTTGGACTCGCTTTATTATCACGCGCCGGAAGATAATCACCGGGAATTTCTCATCGGGACGTGGAAGACCAATCATGCGGTGCAGCATGGGTGGGCGCCATTGAAATTTACAGATGAATGCACCGACTACCACCTCAAGCTGGTGGTGGAGACGGTGCAAGAAACGGTGGCGCATCGACGCAGCGTGCGCGGGCTAAAGAGCAGTCCGCCAAAGGTGCGGCGGGCGCTGGTGACTCCGGCGTGGCGGTTCCACCAAAGCTTGCTCTAGAGCCTAGTCAGACAGGTGCGGCCAGCAGGCGCGCAGGCGGTCGAACCACCAATCGCGGCGGTCGGCGGGGGCGGCAAGGGCGGTCAGGCGGTCTGGGTCGGGGGCGAGGATATCGGCGGGAAGGTGGCCATCGACAAGCGGGCGCGGCGCGGTGACGTCTTCTGCAAAGAGGGAGCCGGTGGCAAGTCCAGCGGCGGCCGGGGTGACGTCAATGTCTTCATCGTCGTAGATGCGCGGGAGGGCGGCGACGGCCGCCAGTCCCATATTGATACCGATGGAGGTGTCGAGCGCGGAGGCCACCGTGATGTCCATATGGCGTTGACGCAAGTGCTGGGCCACCTCGAGGACGCGGCGCACGCCACCGAGTGGGGCGGGCTTAACCACGGCGACGTCCGCTGCCTGCAGCTCGGCGACACGATAGGGGTCGGCGACCTTACGAATGGATTCATCGGCGGCCACGCGTACGAAGAGACCCGCGCGCATGAGACGGCCGCGCACCTGGGCGAGCTCCTCAGTGGTAGCGCATGGCTGTTCCATATAATCCAGCGGCATCATCATCTGCGCAGCCTGGACTGCTTCCTCCACGGTCCAGCCGCCATTGGCGTCCACGCGCAGGATAGGGATTTCGCCGCGTTGGGTGATGGTGTCGCGGACGGCGCGGACGCGAGCGGCGTCGTCGGCAAGCGTGTGGCCCTTTTCTGCCACCTTGATTTTGAAGGTGCGGCAGCCAGGGTAGCGCTCCACTACGGCCGGGACCTCGCTGGCAGGCACGGCCGGGATGGTGGCGTTGACCTCGATGGAATCGCGCACCGGCTCCGGGAAGCCCTCGTAGGCGGCCTCGAGCCCCGCGCGCAACCACGCGGCGGACTCGGCCGATCCGTACTCCAGGAAGGGCGCGAACTCGCCCCAGCCGGCCGGGCCATCGATGAGGAGGGCCTCTCTGGTGGTGATACCGCGGAAACGCACGGCAAGCGGGAGGGAGACTACGTGGGCGCGGTCGAGGACATCATCGATATGCATGGTTTTCATGGTAGCGCTCTCAGACCATTGACCCTTCCCCCACTCTGCGCTACTTTGGGAACCTATACCAATAAAGGAGGAATTATGCTGCTAGCTGAGGCATTGGCGGAACGCGCCCAGGCGCAGGAGCGCCTCAATAGCCTGCACGAGCGGCTGCTCACCGTGGTTCGCGTGCAGGAGGGCGATACCCCGGAGGAGGATCCGCAGGAACTGCTGCGCGAGCTCGACGGCGTGGCCGGGCGCATCGATGAGCTGGTTCAGGCCATCAATGCGACGAATATCGCCACCGCCTTTGATGAGAAGATGAACCTGATGGAGGCCCTCGCGCTGCGCGACGGCCTCTTGCGCAAGCGCCGCATCTACCACGACCTAGCGCAGCGGGCGGGCACGCGCTCGGATCGCTATTCCCGCAACGAGATTAAGTTTGTCTCCACCATCCCGGTGGCGGATATGCGCAAGCGCGTCGACGATCTATCTAAGCAGTACCGCGAGCTGGATACCCGCATCCAGCAGCTGAACTGGAATACCGAACTGAAAAACGGATAGTCATGTCGCGCGCCGCATAGAGCGCGCGATGGTAGCCCACACGCCTGCAGCGAGCAGGCCCCCACCCTGGAGGGGAAAATCCTGGGACACAGGCCCCCTTTAGCGCTTTTAAAAGGGGCGGGGAGTTCGACTCTCCCCATGGCATGGAGTACGGCGCTGGTATGGCGTACACGGGTATTGTGCGGGGCAAAACCTCGCAGTATCGCGTATTGATTATTACCGGCCTGCTGGGCAGCGCGTGTGGGTGAGGGTTGGGAATGGGGACTATTCTTCTTTTGCCACTAAGCTGGCCGATATGAGCGAGCAGAAAAAATACAGCACCGATAATCCCTTTCGGCCGGAATTGTGGCATTCCGTAGAAGGCTTTGAGGACCTCACGGATATCACCTATCACCGGCTCAACGGTGAGGGCCGCAAGAACGGCATCGTGCGCATCGCCTTCGACCGCCCGGAGGTGCGCAATGCGTTTCGCCCGCATACCGTAGACGAGCTCTACCGCGCAATAGATCACGCCCGCCGCACGCCGGATGTGGGCACGATTTTGCTCACCGGCAATGGCCCTTCCGAAAAGGATGGCGGCTGGGCGTTTTGTTCCGGCGGCGACCAGCGCATTCGCGGCCGCTCCGGCTACCGCTACGCCACCGAGCACGCCCATGATGACGCCACCGCGGATGAATCCACCGTGGACACCGCCCGCGAAAAGGTGGAGGGCGGTCGCTTGCATATCCTCGAGGTCCAGCGCCTTATCCGCACCATGCCCAAGGTGGTTATCGCCGTGGTCAATGGTTGGGCGGCCGGCGGCGGTCACTCGCTGCACGTGGTCTGCGATATGACGGTCGCCTCCCGCCAGGAGGCGCGCTTCAAGCAGACGGACGCGGACGTGGGTTCCTTCGATGCCGGCTATGGTTCGGCCTACCTAGCTAAGATGGTGGGCCAGAAATTCGCCCGCGAGATCTTCTTCTTGGGTCGCACCTATGATGCCCAGCGGATGTATGAGATGGGCGCGGTCAATGAGGTTGTCGATCACGCCGACTTGGAAGACGCCGCAATCCAGATGGGCCGCGAAATCAACGGCAAGTCCCCAACAGCCCAGCGCATGCTGAAGTTCGCTTTCAACCTGACCGATGACGGCCTCATGGGCCAGCAGGTCTTCGCCGGCGAGGCGACCCGCCTGGCGTACATGACCGACGAGGCCGTCGAGGGCAAAGAAGCATTCCTCGAAAAGCGCGACCCGCAGTGGGAGCAGTTCCCGTATTACTACTAGCCAGGAGTTAGCACGATGTGGATTTTCGCCATCGGCTTGGCCACACTTGCACTGGCGGGCGTCATCGTCTCGCGAGTGTGGATGCTCAAGCGTATCAAGGATGCGCAGGACAGCGGGGAGCGTCCCTTCGATCAGGAGGACACCCCGCGCAATCCATACATGTAGCGGAGTAAATGGCGTGGGACGCCCTCGGACCGGAGTGAGACATCTCAAGCAATTGTGGACATGCCCATAGTTAATACTTAAAGTGTCGAACATGAAACTCTGCAACTCATTCGTCATGCTCGCAGCACGCGTCGCCCTGGGCGTAATTCTCATCGCCCAGGGCTGGCAAAAGTTCTCCGAATGGACCGTCGCCGTCGCGGGCCTGATGCTCGCCGCCGGCCCCGGCATACGCTCCCTGGATCAGCTCCCCTTCAGCAAAAAGGCAAAAGTAGCCAAATAAGGCCACCGCTTCCTAGCCTCTCACTTCACTCATTGAAGTGAGAGGCATTTTTAAATTTTGGCAGCTTAAGGAAGAGATAGGACCACCTAAGTTCATTACGTTGAACAATCTAGTTCAAGGGTGCTAGTGTTTGTTGAGTTCACTTCTCCTAATACAAAGGAAGTTCATTATGAGCTCAAATCACAGCACCCCACGCCGGCCCCTACAGCGCATTCTCGCAGGCACCTGCGCCCTCGCACTCGGCGCCAGCCTCGCCGCTTGCAGCGCCTCGAAGGAATCCATCGACGCTGCAAAGCCGAAGGACGGCGACACCGTCAAGGCCGTGGCCACGACTACCCAGATCTGCGACTACCTCACCCAGGTAGCCGCCGGCGGCCTCAAGCTCCACAAGGTCGACTCCCAGGGTGCGGAGACCAACTCCGGCGAGGGCCCAGTGACCCTCGACCTCACCTGTTTGCTCGCCCCCAACGCCAGCGCCCACGAGCACGAGATGACCCCACAGCAGATGCAGGCGCTCTCCCAGGCCGACTACATGTTCGTCAACGGAGTCGACCTCGAGCACTTCCTCGACCAAGCCGTGGACTCCTCCGGCTTCCACGGCGTCATGGCCGTGACCTCGGGCGTCAAGAGCGAAGGTATGGGCGATGGCAACGGCAAGTACACCATCGACGAGGGCATCGAGCACGTGAGCCCGCGCCCGTGGCCTTTCCCGGGGGAGGACGGCGAGGCCCCAGAATTCAAGTACGACCCGCACGTGTGGACCTCCCCGAAGCAGGCCAAGATTCAGGTCGACAACATCGTCAACACGTTGTCCCAGGCCTCCCCGCAGGCCAAGGACGCCTTCACCGCCGCCGGCAAGAAGTACACCGACCAGTTGGAGGACCTCGACAAGTGGGCCAGCGATTCCATGTCCGCAGTTCCTGAGCAAGACCGCGTGCTCTTCTCTTCCCACGACGCCTTCGGCTACTTCTCAAACGCATACGGCGTGAAGTTCATCGGCTCCGCACTGTCTGACTTCAACAACCAGCAGGACGCCACCTCGCGCCACATCGACGAGCAGGCAAAGCAGATCCGCGAGTCCGGTGCCAAGGCCATCTTTGCGGAGAATTCCAACAGCTCGAAGTCCATCGAGGCCATCGCCCGCGCCGCAGGCGTCAAGGCGGTTACATCCGACGACGCTTTGTACGGCGACTCGCTAGGTGTGCCAGGCAGTGAGGGCGAGACCTACATCGGATCCATCGTCCACAACATCAACACCCTGGTCAGCGCCTGGGACTCCGAACAGCAACCGTTGCCGGAATCGCTGCAGGCATTCGACGTCGCCAAGCGCAAGTAGCTCTATATGTCTTCCCCATTAATCACTCTGCGCAATGCCACCTGCGGCTATGGCGCCCGGGATATCCTCACCGACGTTGATCTTGAGATCCGCGCGAGCGAGGCCGTGGCGCTCCTGGGGGCCAACGGCGCGGGCAAGTCTACGCTGCTCAAGGCAATCACTGGCCTGGCTGCCTTGCGCGGCATGGCCACCATCGACGCCTCGCTCGGCTACGTCCCGCAGTACCAAGACTCCGACCTGAGTTTTCCCGTCACGGCTTACAAGGTCGTGGAAATGGGCCTTTTGCCATCAGTGAGCTGGTGGCATAGGTGCACGAGCATGCGTAGCTATCGCGGCCATGTACTCAATGCCCTGCGACAAGTGGGGATGGAGCACCTCGCCGAGACGCGGTTTGGCCAGCTCTCGGGAGGGCAGCGCCAGCGCGTGCTCATCGCGCGCGCGTTGGTTTCGGCCCCGGAGCTGGTGCTTCTCGACGAACCCTTCAACGGGCTTGATCAAGAAAGCCGCCGAATCCTGATTCAGATCATTGCGGATCTCAAGGAAGCAGGAATCGCCCTGCTCGTCTCCACTCACGACCCCATCTTGGCGCAGCACACCTGCGACTGGGCGGCGTTTGTGCTCGACGGCAAGGTCCACACCATGGGAACCGAGGAAGCAGTGGAAACCTATATGGAGCAAGGTGCGCGACTGTAATGGAGCAGATTCTCTTCGCCCCGTACCTGCGCAATGCCTTCCTCTTCCTGCTGTGCCTATCGATTGTGGGGGCTGTCATTAGCGTCCTCGTTAATCTCCGCCGCATGGAATTTACGGTGGAAGCCCTCGTGCACTCGGTTTTTCCAGGCATCGTGGTAGGGCTCATCGTGGGCGGCATCCCGGGCATCGTGCCGGGTGCGGCCGCGGTGGCCACGGTGACGGTGCTGGTGCTGGCTTCTCTGGGTTCTGGGCGGCGCCAGTCAGCGCGGAAGCTGGATATAGAAGCCGGAACGGCCGTGGTGCTGACCTTCATGTACGGCATCGGCGTGGTCATCAGTTTGGCCTATGGCGACAAGTCCGGGCAGCTGGAGGCGCTCATGTTTGGCCGGCTTCTCGACGTCACGCAGTCCAGGCTGGCAACCTCCGTCACGCTCTGCGTGATTGCGGCACTGCTCATCCTGACAACCTGGCGCATGCAGATTCTCGTCGCTTTCGATACAGCAGCGGCCCGCGCCATGGGCGTCAACGTGGCGGCTTATGAGCTCATTGCGAATGTCGCGGTTGGCCTAATCGTGGTGGCGGCTAGCTCGGCAGTGGGTGTGTTGCTGGTTATCGGTTTTATTGTCATTCCAGGCCTCTCGGCGCGCTTGATCGCAGGATCCCCGCGCAGCATGTGCTTCTGGGCTGCGGGCTTGTCCACGCTGGCAGTGGTGGTGGGATTTGCCATCATGCTGTCCCAAACCGCGCACCAGATTTCGCCGCAGGCAATCGTCAGCTTGATGCTGGTTGTCACCGTGCCGCTAGCGGGCTTGAAGGGGGTATTTAGCTAATGGGACTGTCTCATCTTGATCCAGAGATCCTGCGGATGCCCCTCCTTGAGGCCATTGCTGTGGGATGTTTATCTGGCTTGGTTGGAACCTTGATGGTCATGGGCAAGCGCGTCTTTTTCGCCGAGAGCCTGTCGCACGGAATCTTCCCCGGCGCGGTGCTCGGCGTAGTGGTGGCCAACCTTCTGAGCTTGGATCTCTCCACGGGTTTGATGGTGGGCGCGGCACTGTTCTGCCTACCTTTGGCCTGGCTTATGCGGTGGTTGAGTACCGTCGAGGGCATTTCTTCGACCGCTGCCGCCGGCGTGACGCTCACCCTGGGATTTTCCCTGGGCATCTTGTTGCTGCGCTGGTTCCAACCGCTACCTATCCACGTGGATAGCTTTCTCGTGGGCTCGCTGACCACTGTCAATGCGCAGGATGTCTGGTTTGTCAGCGCCCTGGTGGTGGTCAGCCTTGGCGTGCTGGTAGCATTTCGCCGGACGTTGGTCTCCTTCTATTTCGACCAGACGTCCTTCCGCGCACAAGGTGGAAATCCCGGCTGCTATGACTTGCTTACCCTCACGCTTATCAGCGTGACCATGGTGGTGGTGATTCCCGCGGTGGGCACTATCTTGTCCCTGGCGCTGCTGGTAGCCCCGGCGGCGGCGTTGCAGCCGTGGATCAAGCGCCCGACCCAGCTCATGCTCGGTGCCGGTATCGCGGGCATTGCGCTGGCATGCGGCGGGCTCTGGCTGGCGGCCGCACTCAGTTTGTCGGCGGGCGGCTGCATCGCGGTGCTGGCGGGTGTGTTCTATTTGCTCAGCATGGGGCTGCGGGCCTTGCTCTAAACGCCCGGCGCGCCGCCTCCCGGGACGAGCGATATGCCCGGGTAACCTGATTATTCGTGACTCATATCCTCGCCCCACTCCCAGTCGATCCCCGCAATCCCGCAGGAATTTTGGATGACCTCGAGAAGGCCATCGCTGGGCAGACCACGCTCTTACCCCTTCCCGCAGCGGACCGCACGCGGACGGAATTGCTGCGCAACCACATGCGCGCGGGCGAATCGATTGCTGAGGACATTGCTTTGGTGGTGTCCACCTCGGGTTCCACGGGCACACCGAAGGGTGCGCAGCTAAGCCCGCTTAACCTGGTGGCGAGTGCGGATGCCACCCATTCTTTCCTGGGTGGCCCCGGCCAATGGCTACTGGCCATGCCCGCCCACCACATCGCGGGCATCCAGGTGCTCGTGCGTTCGTTGGTGGCGGGTGTGGAGCCACTGTGCCTCGACCTGTCCCAAGGCTTTAACATCACCGAGTTCGCCCGCGCAGCAGAAGAACTCGCCCACACCGAGGACCGCATGTACACCGCGCTCACACCGATGCAGCTGCACAAGGCACTCGATTCGCTGGACGGCATCCAAGCACTGCGCCGTTTCAACTCCATCCTGGTAGGTGGAGCAGCGCCACATCCCCAGCTATTGGAATCTGCGCGCAAGCTCGACATCACCGTGGTAACCACCTATGGCTCCTCGGAGACTGCGGGCGGTTGCGTCTACAACGGCACTCCCCTGCCCGGCACCGAGGTGCGCATCGGGGAAGATAACCGCATTTTCCTGGGCGGGCCGACCATTGCGCAGGGCTACCGCAATGTGGAATCGCGCGACTTCGTCGGTGGCTGGTTCGCAACTTCCGACGCCGGGGAGCTCGACGCCCACGGTCAACTCACCGTCACTGGACGTCTGGACAGCATCATCAACTCGGGCGGGTTGAAGTTGCACCCAGAACAACTGGAACAGCTCTTGTTGCAGGTACCGGGCGTCGACAGTGTATGCGTGGTGGGCATCCCTGATCCACGTCTTGGCCAGATGATCGCCGCAGCTTACACCGGCTGGGCCTCGCGCACCGACATCCTCGAAGCGCTCGATGACCTGCCTCGGTGGCAGATTCCGCGCGAGATTATCCGCATTGCTGAGATGCCGCTGACCGGCCCCGGCAAGGTGGACCGTCGTGGTGTCGCAGGGCTCTTTAAGAACTGATTAGACTTCGTTAGCGCGCACCGTCACGTCGGCGGCCGCGACTTCCGCAAGAGAGAACTCCTCGTCCCCTGCGTGCAGGTTGAGCAGGCCCGCAACGCGGGAATCGACTACGACCTCGACGCCCAGGCCGACGCCATGGCTGTCGAGGTAGCGCAACAGCTCGGTGTCTCCGTCGCATACCCGCTCGATGGTGACAGGGGTGTGAAGGGGGACGTCGTCAAGCGTTAGCGTGCCAAGGTCCTCGATGCTGCCCTGCGCGTCGGGGATGGGATCGCCGTGGGGATCGCGCTGAGGATGGCCCAGGTGCTGATCGAGTCGATCGATGAAGCGATCGGAGCATGCATGCTCGAGGAGATCGGCATCCTCGTGAACCTCGTCCCAGGTGTACCCCAGCTCTTTGACCAAGAAGGTCTCGAGGAGACGATGGCGGCGGACCATGCCCATGGACAGTGCCTGGCCCTCTGGGGTCAGCGAAACGCCAGCGTAGCGCTCATGTTCCACCAGCCCTTGGGCAACGAGACGCTTTACGGCTTCCGACGCCGTGGGCACCTTTTGGTTCAATCGCCCCGCCAGCTCCTTGAGCGCGATGGGCGCGCCGCCGGAGTGCTCGGAGAGGTCCCACAGGACTTTGAGGTAGTCCTGGGTACGTTCAGGGAGATCGCTTAAATGCATGACATTCATCGTAGTAAAGGCCTTGCCCCGCGAGCGATTCACATGATAGCTTTAAGAAAGTTCAACGCATTGAACTTTTGTCACGGGTGTGGCCCACAGCCGTCCTTTCTTGGGTACGTACGACGCGCTTCCGCCATACCCGTGGCTTTTATATATCCGCCGTGTGCGTCCCTTGTGCACAGCATGCCCGCGGTGGCGTGGCACAATAACTGACATGTCACTTTCTGCCTATCCCGCAACTGCCAAAGACTGGCTCCAAGGCGCACGCCCGCACACGTGGGCTAATGCCTTCGCCCCAGTCATCGCTGGTACTGGTGCCGCAGCGGCTGCCGACGGCGCGCACTTCGGCCGCGCGCTTCTCGCCCTCGTGGTGGCGTGGGCGCTCATCATCGGTGTCAATTACGCCAACGATTACTCGGATGGCATCCGCGGCACCGACGACGACCGCACCGGTCCGCAGCGCCTCACCGGCGGCGGCCTGGCCCGCCCGCAGCAGGTGAAACTCGCGGCCTTCGCCGCCTTCGCCGTGGCCGGACTCGCCGGCATCGCGCTGTCTTTTGCGGCGCACGCCTGGTGGCTCATCCTCGTCGGCGCGCTATGCATCACCGGCGCGTGGTTTTATACCGGTGGCAAGAACCCGTATGGCTATCGCGGGCTCGGCGAGGTCGCCGTCTTTATCTTCTTCGGGCTCGTCGCTGTGCTCGGCACCGAATTCACCCAGGCCGGCCGCCTGTCGTGGTCGGGCCTCGCGCTGGCCGTGGGCATCGGCGCGATGAGCTCCGGGGTGAACTTAGTCAATAATATCCGCGATATTCCCTCCGACGCCGAAACCGGCAAGATTACGCTCGCCGTACGCCTCGGAAACGAGAAGGCACGCCTGCTCTTTACGGTGCTGCTCCTTCTGCCATTCCTGCTGACCATTGGCATTGCCTTCAGCAGCTGGCTCGCACTCGCCGGCTTGGTCTACTTCCCCTTCGCGCTGCGTGCCATTCGCACCGTCAATCGCGGCGCTCAAGGACCAAAGCTTATCCCCGTGCTCGGCCTGACCGGCCGCGCGATGCTCCTGTGGGCGATTATCGAGGCCGCCGCACTCATCCTCGTCTAGTCCTGCGCGGCGCGCCCTTCTAGCTCCGCCTGTACCCAGCGTTTGTGGGCCTTGCGCTGGGCGGAGTACTCGGCCAGCGTTTGGGTGGCCTCGATGCGCCACTTTTTAAAGATGAGCATCGAAAGCGGCAGCGCCACGAAGAGCGCCAGCAGCGCTGCGATAAGCACTGGGATGGGAAAGCCGATGGCGATAGATAGCAGCTCGATCACCACGGTCAAAGCGATAAAAAGCACTACGCGGGCAAGCCCATACTTCCACAGCGCCGCGCGGGAACGGCGGCGCAGTTCTGGGTCCGGCTTAGGTGGCTCAAGATTATGCGTCATGGGGGTTGATTGTACGCGGTGCAGGTAGAATTCCACGCATGGGCCGAATCATTCTCCTTTTACTCTTTGTCCTCGCCGCCTACTTGGTGTGGAAGGCCTTCGGTCCCTCCACATGGAAAAAGCGCGAGGTGGACCAACCCCGCGCCATCAAGGGCCCCGACGATGATGAGGAATTCCTCTGGAACTTAGAAAAGGAGCGCTTCAAGCAACGCCGCGCACAGGAGGCAGAGGAAGAAAAACGCCGCCAGCGCCGCAATCGCGACACCAACGGCGAGAAGGATTAGGATTCCTTCGGCACGAAGCGCATCTCCAAGCCGAGGGCCTCGGCCACGGCGGTAATCTTTTCCCACCGCACGCCCGCGCCCCCGTGCTCGATGGTGTGGAGGGTGGAGCGGGAGATACCGGCGGCGTCGGCAAGCTGCTGCTGCAAAATGCCCAACTCGCGGCGGCGCTCGGCAAATTGCGCGCCCAGGCCTAAAATCACCGCATTATCACCAGCCGGCTTGCCCGGCTTATGGCGCGGGCTCGTATGCTCCGCCATTTAATTCAGCCCCGCATAGGAGTGCAGGCCGGAGACAACCATGTTGATAAAGAAGAGGTTGAAGACCATCAGCGCCATCGCCATGACATTGATCCACGGCGCAGCCTTACGGAACGCCGGCGTTGCACGCGCGTGCAGGTAAGCGGCATAAAGGATCCAGGTAGCGAAGGAGACGGTTTCCTTCGGGTCCCAGCCCCAGAAGCGGCCCCAAGCGGACTCGGCCCAGATGGCCCCCAGGATAATGCCCAAGCCCAAGGTTGGCAGGGTGATTACGGCCAGACGGTAGGCCAGCTGGTCAATCTTCGCGGCAGAAGGCAATGGGCGGGCTACAGCACCGAAAAAGCCATGCTCGGCATGCTTCGGCTGTGCCATACGGAATAGGGTCAGCAGCGAGACAATGCCGGAAATAATACCAATGGACGCGCCCAAGGACACCACGGTGACGTGGATGGGCAGCCAGTGCGACTGCAGCGCCGGCACCACTGGGGCAGACTCGGCATAGAGCTTGGTGGAGCCATAAAACATCAGCGCCAATACCGGGGTGAGCAGCCATGGCCACACGGTGCGCCACTCCTTACGCTGCATGGCAATATTGCCCACCAGCAGCACACCGAAGCTCACCATCAGCACGTACTCGTATAGGTTGCCAAAGGGGAAACGGCCGGTAGCCAGGCCACGCAGCACAATCGCCGCGGCGTGGAGCGCAATGCCTACCCACATCAGCGAGCTGGTCATACCGCCGAGCTTATCGGCCTTGCGCTCCTTCTCCTTCAGCTCATCGTCCGTGATACCGGAGGAGTACTTAGCTACTTCGCCTGCATAGCCCTGCTTTTCGACGTCCCCAGCGCCCGCCCCCACCAAGACCTTCGAGGCCTGGGACTTCACGGCACGGCGGCCCTCGATAATGCTCTGCAAGCGTCCGTAGTAAAACAGCGACATAAAGAGCGCGACACAGTACACCACAAAGGCGGTCTGCACCGCGATATCCGAGAAATTAGACAGATTCTGATCGATCTGCATGAACGCTCCTAGCCAATACACGTGCGGGGATAGTGCTGATTACCTTACTCAGCGAAACGGCCTAGTCCAACTTTTGTTGGACTAGGATGACGTACTAATCATCGGTATAAAGCTCGTCTTCTTCGACCTCATCTGGGTCCGGCAGCTCCAGCAGCGCGCGGTGCAACTCGTGGAACTCCTCCGACCAACCGGCGCGGTCGGTGCGGGCGAGGCCGCCCATTTCCACATCGGTGCCGCCGGCCGCGTTCGGCCGCAGGCGGATATAGACGCGGCGGCGCTTAATCACCAGCGAACCCACCAAGGAGATGAGCATTACCAGCGCGGAGACCAGCACCCACTTCTGGAAGGGGTCATAAGAGACCTGGTAATTGGCAAACTCGCTGGCGCCGTCGAAAGTGATCTTGGTGCCATCGTCCAGGGTGACATCCTCACCCTGGTTGAGGTTCACGCGGTCAATCTTTCGCAGCTGGCCGGAGTGCACCAGGTTCGGATCCAACGAGAAGAAGGACTGCGGGGTGCCGGTATCCAAGCCGGCATCACCACGGTAGATATCGATGGCCATGGCCGGATCCTGCAAACCTGGGTAGGAGGACTGCAGCAGCTTGCCGTTCTCACCGGCCCACTCAGCCGTAGGCGCGAAGAGGCCCTGAATGGCGATCTGATTTTGACGACGCTCATAGAGGTCCGGGTGCATGCCGGCCGGCGGGTCAAAGCGCATCGCGCCGGAGGACAAGAAGAAGGTCGTATCATTCGGCTGGAACTGAATGGTCTGGGTGCGCTTTTCACCATTGGGCCATTCCACGGTGACCGTCGGCGCGTAGCCATGGCCCTGCAAGTAGACGCGGTTATGCGCGAGCCGCAACGGGTGGTTGACCTTGAGCTCATAATCCTTCCACTCGGAGTCATCCTTGTAGATGTCATCGCCCTCCGCGTAGGAGACGTTGGAGGTAAACATCTCGGCCTGGCCGTTCGGCAGGTACTCGGCCGCGAAGTCATGGGCGACGAGGCAGAAAGGGTGGAGCCCGGTGCCGTCGAAAAGCGGGCCGGCGCGGAAGGAGTCAAAATTAGACGTAGAGGTATTGCAGAACTCCGTGGACTGGTCCAGGGTCTGGCCGCCGCCCTGCGAGCCAGACTCAGTGACCACGATGACCTGGCCTTCGTAGTTGACCAGTTTGCCGGCGGCAACCGTAACCAGGATGGCTACCAGCGCCACGTGGAAAATGAGGTTGGCTAGCTCGCGGCCGTAGCCGCGCTCCGCGGAGAAGGTATGCACGCCGGCACGGTCCTTCTCCGGGGAATACTCGGCCACGCGCCACCTCTTCAGGCGCTTCTTAATTTCCGTGGATAGTTCCTCCTCGCTCTTTTCCGAGTGCCCCTCGGCCGCCAGCGGCAGCTTGTGGAGGTACTTCGGCGCGCGCGTCGGCGGGGTCTTCCACGCCTTATAGTGATCCCAGGAGCGCGGCAGGATGCAGCCAACCAGGGAAATCGCCAAGAGGACGAAGATGGCCTGGAACCAGACGGAGGAAAAGACGTCGAAAAGCTGCAGCTTGTCATAGATCTTCGCCACGTTGCCATTGGACTCGATAAAGTCTTGCACGTTCTGCTCGTTGAGATCGCGCTGCGGCAGCAAAGAACCGGGGATCGCGGCCAGCGCCAGCAAGAAGAGCAGCGCTAGCGCGGTGCGCATACTAGTCAGCCAATGCCAGGCTTTGCGGAAATATTTCACGTCTCTCCTAAATAAGGGTTGCGCCGTAGTTGCCGGTCCACTGGCGGATGAGGCTAATAAATTCGCCCCATAGGCCGGTTACCAGGGCCAGGCCGACGAGGATCATGGCCACGCCGCCGATTATTTGGATGGTATGCGAGTGTTTGCGGGCCCACGAAATCGTGCGCATCGCCCGCGCGGAGCCCAGCGCCACCAGAAGGAACGGTAAGCCCAGGCCCAGGCAATAAAAGATAATGAGCAGCACCCCGCGCGCGGCCGTCATGCCCTCGGTGCCGGCCGATACGGAAATGATGGCGGCCAGCGTTGGGCCCAGACACGGCGTCCAGCCCAGCGCGAATACCCCGCCGAGCAGCGGCGCGCCCAGCCAGGTGGTCCAGCGCTTCGGCGCCAGGCGGGTGTCTTTCTGCAGCGCTGGAATCGCGCCTAGGAAGACCACGCCCATCAGGATAGTCACGCCGCCGCCGACCCGCATGAGCATTTCTTCGTTGAGCCTTAGCGCGGAAATCGCGCCGAATACGGAGACCGTCGCCAGCAGAAAAACCACGGTAAAGCCCAGGATGAACAGTGCCGATGCAAGGACAACGGCCCATTGCCTGCGCTTGCCGACGCCCACCCCCAACTCCCCATCGAAGGTAACCTCCCCGCCTACCACGCCGGCCAGGTAGGAAATATAGCCGGGAACCAGCGGGATCACACACGGACTGGCAAAGCTCACCAGCCCCGCTAGGGCGGCCGCGAGCAGGCCCAGAAGGAGAGGGCCGGAGGTCGCGGCCTCAGCAAAAGAGTTGCCGATGCTCGCTGCGTTATCCATTTATTCCTTTTCTAACTTGTCCACTACGTCCAGCACATCTTTAGCGGTGATGGAACGCAAAAAGACCGTAGCCGGGCGGTGCTGTTTATCCAAGACAATGGTGGTGGGCACCACGGAAGTCGGCACGCCGCCTAGGGCCGCAGCGGTCTTAAACGGCGGATCATAGATGGAGGGATACTTCAGCCCGTTGTCTTCGAGGAAGTCATTGGACACCTGGGGGTTATAGTCGCGCACATTGATGCCCAAGACGGTGCCGATCTGGCGTTTTTGCAGCTCGGAGTGAACCTCTTGGAGGTCATCGGCCTCGCTGCGGCAGGGCGCGCACCACTGGCCCCAGGAGTTAAGCACGACGATTTCGCCGTCATAGTCTTCCAAGGAGATGGTCTTATCCGTATCGCGCACATCCTCGCCGGAGAACGTGCGCAGCGGCTTGCGCTCGGATTCCTCGTAATTGATGACCTTCTCGCCGCCGGGGGTGATGAATTCGAAGTTACCGCCGGTAGCAACCGCATTTTGGGCGTTATCGGAATCCTGCGCGCACCCAGCAAGGGTCACGGCTACTGCCGCCAGCACCGCGCCAACTGCGCGTTTGCGTCGTAGTGCCATTAAATCTCCTGCGCCGGCGAAGAGTAGAAAATATCGGTGACCTGGTTGTCTTCAAAAAGCAGGGAGGTTACCGAGGCCAAGTCGCATTCGCGGTTCCACGGCGCGTGCGGCAAGCGCTGGCCGAGCACGGTGCGCTGCACCATCACGATGGGCAGCTGGTGGCTGACCAAAATCGCCTCGTGGCCGGCGGCGGCGGTACGGGCGCGCTCGATGGAGCCCAGCATGCGCTCGGCAATCTGCTCATAAGGCTCACCCCACGATGGCTCCAGCGGATTGACCAGCAGCGGCCAACGGCGCGGATTCCACAGTGCGGAGCGCAGACCCTTGGTGCGCAGGCCCTCGAAGCGATTGCCGGATTCAATGAGCGTCTTATCGACGTCCACGTCCAGTCCCGTTACCTCCGCAATCGGCCGCGCTGTCTCTTGGGCGCGCTGCAGTGGCGAGGCTGCCAGGTAGGTCACATCATGGTCGCGAAAGGACTCCGCGGTCCGCGCCGCCATGGAATGCCCGCGCGAGGATAGGTGATACCCCGGGATACGCCCGTAGAGGATCTTCTCTGGGTTGTGGACCTCGCCGTGACGCACGAGGTGAACGATGGTGCGTGTCATGTCTCTCCTTAGTTTGCGGGACGCGCAGCGGCCGCAGCTTGTGCGGCGGGCTTGAGGGCCGCCTCGATGAGTTCAAAGTCGGCGTCGTTAAGAGCATCCGAGACGAACCAGGTCTCGAATGGGCTCGGCGCGACATAGATGCCGTTATCCAGCAGGGCGTGGAAGAACGGGGTGAAGCGGAAGGTCTCGGCCGCCTGCATATCGGCGAAGTTGCGGCCCTCGCCCTCGGCAAAACGGATGGAGAACATCGAAGACGCGCGCTGGATGTGGTGCGCTACGCCCTCGGCCGACAGCGCATCAGAAATCATGCCGGTCAGGCGGTCCGCATTGGCCTGCAGGCGCTCATAGAGCGATTCATCGGCCAGCTCCAAAGACTTCAGGCCCGAAGCCATTGCCACCGGGTTACCGGAGAGCGTGCCCGCCTGGTAGACCGGACCTTCCGGCGCGAGGTAGTCCATGACCTCGGCGCGGCCGCCAAAGGCAGCGGCCGGCAAGCCACCGGAGACGACCTTGCCAAAGGTCACCAGGTCCGCCGCCACGCCGTCGACGCCGTACCAACCCTTATAGGAGGTGCGGAAACCGGTCATGACCTCATCGAGGATGAGGAGGGCGCCGTCTTCATGGGCGACGTCGGCAAGCGCGGCGTTGAAGCCCTCATCTGGTGCCACGGTGCCCATATTGCCGGCCGAGGCCTCTGCGATAATGCAAGCAATCTCGCCCGGGTGCTGCGCGAAGGCCTCGCGCACGGCCTCAATATCGTTATAAGGAACGACGATGGTATCGGCCGCCGTCGCGCCCGTCACGCCCGGGGAATCCGGCAGCGCAAAGGTCGCCACACCGGAACCGGCCGAGGCCAGCAGGGCATCCACGTGGCCGTGGTAGCAGCCTTCAAACTTCAATACCTTGGCGCGGCCGGTATAGCCGCGGGCCAGGCGCACCGCGGACATGGTGGCCTCGGTGCCGGAATTGACCATGCGCACCTTATCGGCCGCGGTGCGCGAAACGATGGCCTCCGCGAGCAAAGCTTCGCCTTCTGTAGGCGAGCCGAAGCTCAAACCGCCCGCAGCCGCCTTCTGCACGGCCTCCACAATCTCCGGGTGCGCGTTGCCGTGAATCATCGGACCATAGGAACTGACCAGGTCAACATACTCATTGCCATCGGCATCCCACAGGCGCGAACCCGCGCCGCGCTCAATGACGCGGGCCTGGCCGCCCACGGAGCCGAACGCGCGCACCGGCGAGTTCACCCCGCCCGGAATCACCTTGGAGGAACGCTCAAACCACTGTTGCGACTGGGAAGTATTAGGCATGTCTGACATTCTAGCGATTCGCGCGCTATACAAAAGTTGGACTGCGCGATTCACAGTCAGCCGCTAAACTTCGGGGCGTTGCACTTTTCAATTCGGGGGGATTTTCAATGCAGCGCACTGTCATTTTCGCCATCCTGGCCGCTTTCTGCCTCGCCGGTTGTGCCCGGCCCGCGCCCGAACGGCCGCTGCCTACCTCGGTAGGTGCCGCCCCGCTTGCCGACGCCCCCTCCTGGCACTGTCT